>JARFRF010000101.1 GCA_029287395.1 Methyloceanibacter sp.
CCCGACGGCAGTTCGTCCTTGGCGGCGGCGGGGGCGGCCAGCAATGCTACGGCCAGCAGCCCCGCAGTGAGGACGGATCCGGCAAAAAACTTGCCAAAAATCTTGGGGAGAGCGCGCATGCGCATGGAAATCCTCCTTAAAAAACGCATTGAACTCTGTTGTTTAACGTAGGTGTAAAAGGGCAGGAACAGTCCCGTCAATTGAACATCCCTTCATGTTAGCGCCACTTAGATAGGGATAGGTGGCAGGGGAGCGTAATCCTGCCTCAAGCCGAAGAGCGCCTCTACAACTGCGGTAGCGGCAGAGTATAAAAATGCAGAGCCGATATGCGTCTGCCACGAAGCGGGGCGCACTCCGAAGGAGATCCCATGTCACTCGCAGCCATACTGCTGCCTATGTTCGTGCAGGTCGCGCTGACCTTCGCGCTGCTGTTCTGGATGATTATCCTGAGGCTTCGGGCCATCCGAAAAGGGGATGTGCACCCGGAAATGGCGGCGTCGCGTCAGGCAGAGTGGCCTCCCTATGTGCAGCAGGTGAGCAATGCATTCCACAACGCGATGGAGATGCCGACACTGTTCTATGTCGTTGTCTTGCTTGGCTTCATGACGAAGACTCTCGACACGACCGTCTATGTGCTCATGTGGATGTTCACCCTTTCCCGGATCGGGCACACAGCTATCCACGTAACAAGCAACAAACTTGCGCATCGGACGCCGATGTTTCTGCTGGGCGCCATTTCACTGGCGCTGATTTGGATCCTGGTTGCCGGTCGTATCCTTGTGTTCCAGACGAACTGATGACTCCGGCAGGACGGGCGAGCGCCGCCATCGAAGTATTGAACGATTTGAACGCTCGCAAGCGGCCCGCCTCTGTTGCCCTGAAGGACTGGGGGCTGGCCCATCGCTTTGCAGGATCGGGCGACCGTGCGGCAATCGGGAGCCTCGTCTTTGATTGCCTTAGGCAGAAAGCCTCGTTGGGCGCGGTCATGGAAGACGATGGCCCGCGCGCCTTAGTCTTGCGCGCTCTGGTGTCGGCCTGGGGTATCAGCGTGGACAACGTAGACAGGCTCTGTGACGGAAGCCGCTTCGCGCCCGAACCACTGACAGATGCCGAGAGGGCGGGACTTGCGCGCGTTCTCTCGCCAGAGGTTCCGGCCTGGATTCGCGGTGATTTCCCAGATTGGCTGGAGCCATCGCTCATGGCCGTTTTTGGCGCGGATGCCGCGGCGGAAGGCGCTGCGCTCTCTGTTCGTGCGCCTGTCGATCTGCGGGTAAATACGCTCAAAGCAAACCGCGATAAGGTCTTGAAGTCATTGGCTCGCTTTGAGCCGTTACGCGCTGCCTTTGCGAAACATGGTTTGCGTATCGCGCCCCGTCAGGGGTCCGCGCGAACGCCAAATGTGGAGGCGGACGGCGCCCATGGCAAAGGCTGGTTCGAGGTCCAGGACGAGGGTTCGCAACTTGCCGCGGCGATGGCAGGCGCAGGCACGCGCGACCAGGTGATCGATCTGTGTGCCGGTGCCGGCGGCAAGACCTTGGCGTTGGCAGCCGCAATGGAGAACACGGGACAGCTGTACGCCTACGACGCCGACCGCCTGCGGCTGCGCCCGATCTTCGAACGCATTCGCCGTGCGGGGGTTCGCAATGTGCAGGTGCTAGAAGGCAGCGTGGAAGCCGGATTGGCCCCACTGAAGGGCAAGATGGACAGGGTCTTGATCGACGCTCCCTGTTCGGGGTCGGGGACTTGGCGTCGGCGTCCGGATGCCAAGTGGCGTCTAACCGAAGAGATGCTGACCGCGCGCGCGGCCGAACAAGCGGCGGTACTCGACTCTGGCGCCGAGTTGGTCAAGCCGGGCGGGCAGCTCACCTACATCACGTGCTCGGTGCTGCCGTCGGAGAACCGGGAGCAAATCGACAGCTTCCTTTCGCGTCACGCCGAATTCTCGGTGAGGCCGTGGCGGGAAGCGTGGAACAGTGCGATCGATGTCGAGGCGCCCAGCTCCGCAGATGGGTCCGACGAGATGTTGCTGATGACCCCGCGCAGCCACGGTACGGACGGATTCTTCGTGGCGACGCTCAAACGTGAGCTGTGAGATTACTAAAAAATTATCCATTCCTTTTAATGGTTTACCGCCTGACCCTGCAGTTACGGATCAAGGCGCGCGGACGTCGATTGCTGTCATGCCGTCGCTGGTTCGATGGTGCCCGGCAATCTCAAGTCCGGCCGCAACGATCAAGGTTTCCATCTCCGAAATGCGCCGTGCCTTTCCGCCGGTAATGGCCAGCATATGCAGGTCGAGCATGATGGCCTCTGGATCGTCGAGCGCGTTTTCGGGCATCAGCCGCTCCCAGATCACGACACGTGCGCTGGGCGTCATAGCGTTGCGGCAGTTATCCAAGATCGCGCGGGCGCCCACGTCGCCATGCTGCTGGAGGACACTCTTCAAGACATAGATGTCAGCCTCGACGGGAACATCAGAGACCACGTCGCCCGGCAAGAACGTGATGCGATCTGAGAGCTCCAGCACATCGAACAAGCGGATCGCATCGTCTAGTACTGGAGGGGCGTCGAAGACGATGCCTTCCAGCGACGGGTTGCGGTTCAGCACATCGGTGAGCCAGGCCCCGTAGCCGCCACCCAGGCTCGCGATCACGCCGCCCTCGGGGAGACCACTCAACAGCTCGTCCAACGCTTCGGAGATGCCGCCGGGATTTGCCAGCTCCTCCTTCGCCACATACCGGAACAAAAACCGGCCTTCCTCGGATTTGGACCCGCGCCAATCGGCGGCCGTCTTGTTGAGGGCAAAGGGAAGCGACGGCTCGCCTGTCCGTAACGCGTACATCATCGACATCCAGGGCATCCAATATTGCCCAACAACGACGAAAGCCTTCTCGCTGAGATTCGACGGGTTGCCATAGGTCAGGCACAGGGCGGCCTCTGTCAGCGCGAAGCGGCCGTCGTCCAGCTCCCGGCATAGCTTCATGGCCACGAGCCCGCGCAGGACGCGGCGGAGGGGTTCGGCCTGGAGGCCGAGGTCTTCCGCTAGCGCTTCGGGCGTCCTCGGCTCGGCATTCAGGAGATCGGGCAAACCCGCCGTGATCGCCGTGAAGAGCAGGGCGGCTTCGTGGTAGGACGCGATCTGCTCCCTTAGCCGCTCCTCGATCTGACGCTGCTCTGTCTCGTCCATACGGCTATCTCCCACGCTCCTCCAGTTGCTCTTTGATAGGGGCAAAGCGGGAGATTTCCGAGCGGAAAACTCGTGGGGAACCACGACCTAAAAACCCTGGCCTCCAAGAGACTCCTGCTATAACGAGCGGCTCAAGGAGCCAGCTGGGCGCAATCGAAAAGGCGGAAATGGATCGAGAAGACGTCAGACAGTATCACGCAGCCGGCGCCGAAGATCGGGTGCTGATCGTCGATTTCGGTAGCCAAGTCACCCAGCTGATCGCGCGGCGCGTTCGCGAAGCGGGCGTCTATTCGGAGATCGTCCCCTTCGACAAGGCGGAAGAGGCGCTGGCGGCCATGTCTCCCAAGGCCGTCATCCTATCGGGCGGCCCGGCTTCCGTGCATGAGAGCGGCACACCTCAGGCTCCAGCATCGATCTTTACCAGCGGTGTGCCAGTGCTCGGCATCTGTTATGGCGAACAGGCCATGGTCGCCGCGCTGGGCGGCCAAGTCGAGGCGGGGCATGAGCGCGAATTCGGCCGGGCCGAGCTGGAGGTCGTGGCCGATACGGCGTTGTTCGACGGTGTTTTCTCGCCGGGCGACCGCGCCCAGGTCTGGATGAGCCACGGCGACCGTGTCACCGCGCTCCCCGACGGTTTTCGCGCCGTGGGGGTCTCCACGGGCGCACCTTTCGCAGCCATCGCCGACGATAGCCGCAAGCTCTATGGCGTCCAGTTCCACCCGGAAGTAGTCCATACGCCAAAGGGCGCGGCGATCATCGAGACATTCGTGAGGAAGATTGCCGGCTGCTCCGGCGATTGGAGCATGGCCCAGTTCCGCGCCGCCGAAATCACGCGTATTCGCGAGCAGGTGGGTGCGGGCCTCGTGGTTTGCGGGCTGTCGGGCGGGGTGGATTCTTCCGTCGCAGCCTTACTCATCCATGAGGCGATCGGCGATCAGCTGACTTGCATCTTCGTGGACCATGGCCTGTTGCGGAAGAACGAGGCAGAAGAAGTCGTCGATCTCTTCCGCGGGCACTACAACATCCCGCTTGTGCATGTGGATGCGTCCGAGCGGTTCTTGCGGGCGCTGGACGGCATCTCCGACCCCGAAGCCAAGCGCAAGATTATTGGGCGGCTGTTTATCGAAGTGTTCGAAGAGGAGTCCGAGAAGCTCGAAGACGCGGCTTATTTGGCGCAAGGCACGCTGTATCCGGATGTGATCGAGAGCGTCTCGGCCACAGGCGGACCCTCTGTCACCATCAAGTCGCACCACAATGTGGGCGGGCTCCCTGAGACCATGAAGCTCAAGCTCGTCGAGCCGTTGCGCGCGTTATTCAAAGACGAGGTGCGCAAGCTGGGGCGCGAGCTTGGCTTGCCGGAGTCCTTTGTCGGGCGGCATCCCTTCCCGGGGCCGGGGCTTGCGATCCGTATCCCAGGCGACAT
>JARFRF010000017.1 GCA_029287395.1 Methyloceanibacter sp.
GTATAAGAGACAGATTGTCAGGTTGGGATGGTCCCAGTAAGGTTTCTGTAAGACATTGATACGGATTAATATTTTTTACTAAGAGCCGTTGAATGAGGGTTCTTCCGACAGGAAAGCGAATGAGCGCAGACACTTCCACGCCATTATTGGACACGATTCAGACGCCAAGAGACGTGCGTCAGCTCACCGATAGCGAGCTGAAACGCCTCGCCGACGAGCTTCGCCAAGAGACTATTAGCGCCGTGTCGGTGACGGGCGGTCACCTTGGCGCGGGCCTAGGTGTCGTCGAGCTGACGGTCGCTCTCCACCACGTCTTCGATACGCCAAAGGACCGGCTGATCTGGGATGTCGGGCACCAGTGCTACCCCCACAAGATCATCACGGGCCGCCGGGACCGTATACGGACTCTCAGAGCGCCAGGCGGCCTGTCCGGCTTCTGCAAGCGTACCGAAAGCGAGTACGACCCCTTCGGCGCGGGTCATTCGTCGACGTCAATCTCCGCGGGTCTCGGCATGGCCGTGGCCCGTGATCTTTCGGGTGGCGGCAACAACGTGGTCGCGGTGATTGGCGATGGCGCAATGAGTGCTGGCATGGCCTACGAAGCCATGAACAACGCTGGCGCAATGGACTCGCGGCTCATCGTTGTCCTCAACGACAATGACATGTCGATTGCGCCGCCGGTTGGCGCCATGAGTGCGCACCTGGCGCGATTGATTTCCGGTGGGACCTATCGTCGATTCCGCAGCTGGATGAAACAGGCTGCGAGCAGCCTTCTGCCAGGCCGCTGGCAACGACAGGCTGCACGGGTTGAGGAGTTCTCGCGTGGCTTCTGGACCGGCGGTACGCTGTTTGAGGAGCTCGGGTTTTATTATGTGGGCCCGATCGATGGGCACAATCTCGATCATCTCCTACCGGTGCTGCGCAATGTCAAAAAGATGCAGAATGGGCCGATCCTAGTCCATGTCGTGACTCAGAAGGGCAAGGGCTATGCGCCGGCGGAAGAGTCGGCGGACAAGTACCACGGGGTCAGCCGCTTTAATGTGGTCACAGGCACTCAGGAAAAGGCGGCTCCCGGCGGCCCGCCGAGTTACACGAAAGTCTTCGCAAAAGCACTTATCGAAGAGGCAAAAGCGGACGATAAGGTGGTTGCCATCACGGCGGCGATGCCGTCCGGTACCGGCCTCGACAAATTCGGCGAGACTTTTCCCGATCGTTGTTTCGATGTTGGAATTGCAGAGCAGCATGCGGTGACATTTGCCGCGGGGCTAGCGTCCGAAGGTTTCAAGCCTTTCGCCGCGATCTATTCGACATTTCTGCAGCGCGCGTACGACCAGGTCGTGCATGATGTCGCCGTGCAAAAGCTGCCCGTCCGTTTCGCGATCGACCGTGCGGGCCTCGTGGGCGCAGACGGTCCTACCCACGCCGGGTCGTTCGATACGTCGTTTCTCACCTGTCTTCCGAACATGATCGTTATGGCGGCTGCGGACGAAGCCGACCTAATGCACATGACGGCGACGGCAGCCGCAGTCGACGACATGCCGACAGCCTTTCGTTACCCCAGGGGCGAAGGCCGCGGTGTGGAACTGCCTGAGCGCGGTGTGCCCCTTGAGATCGGCAAGGGCCGCATCATGCGGGAAGGTTCGGCCGTTGCTATCCTGTCTTTTGGCGCCCGGCTCGGCGAGTGTCTTGCGGCGGCAGAGGAGTTGTCAGGATTTGGTCTGTCAACGACAGTCGCGGATGCGCGCTTTGCGAAGCCTTTGGATGTGGATCTCATTGGTGAGCTCGCCAAGAATCACGAAGTACTTCTTACGGTCGAAGAAGGCTCAACGGGCGGATTCGGCGCTCATGTGCTGCACCAGCTGTCTTCGGACGGTCTGCTCGATGGCGCGCTGAAAGTCCG
Organism: Methyloceanibacter sp.; assembly: GCA_029287395.1. Taxonomy (GTDB): domain Bacteria; phylum Pseudomonadota; class Alphaproteobacteria; order Rhizobiales; family Methyloligellaceae; genus Methyloceanibacter. The sequence continues at coordinate 1,901 of JARFRF010000017.1, forward strand.
CACACTTGTTCTGCCGGATCGCTATATCGATCAAGGCAAGCCCGCAGCGATGTACGCAGCCGCTGGCCTCGATGCAGATGGTATCGTGAAGTCGGTCTTCACGGCGTTGGGCAAGAATGACATCGGTAGGGCCGACAAGGCTGGTACAGCGCGTCTCGCCTAGTCCAAAGAACAGTTCTTGTCGAACTCGGCAACAGGTTCGGCGCGTCCCAGTGGCGAGAGCTCAACGGCGTTTGCGCCAGACTTCATTGTCACCGGCCCGTCCGTCCTCAGCACTTCAAGAATGGGCGTGACCGCAATGTCTCCAGCCTCGCCATAAATAATACCTGTGCCATCTTCCGCTGCCGTTTCGCCGGCCACCGGCACCGTCTTGTCCCCAGCGATGAAATCAATTGTGAGAGCCTCACCTGTCTGCTGTTCGGGAAAGTCCATGTGGACAGAGAGGACAGCAATGCCGACACCGTTCAGGCACGACAGGAGGAAAGGTGCCTTCTCTCGCTCGTCGAGAGGACCGTATCGCAATGTAACGAAACTGCCGCTCATCTTGGCACGCCAAACATTGGCTGCGTATGCGGAGGAAAATGGTAGGCCGATCGTACTGGCGAGCAGTGCGAGGGAGAGGCAAATCGGCATGGGTCGGAATTTCATGACAGGCTCCGGCAGGGGGTGGGGTGCCCTGATTAGTCGAGCGCGCGGGCTTTTGCAAATCCGTGCCGCCTTATGTGCCAATTGGAACTGCAAGGGTCTGCAAGCCAAGAACTCCTGCGGCCAGACCGACGCGGCCATATTTCAACTTGGTCTGATTTGAGGACACTCTTGCCCAGTAAGTGCTGGCGCTAATACACAGAAAGACGGAAAGCAGGCGCGAGGGCCCATTTTGGCCAGCGGTAAAAAAAAGCAGCGGATTGATCAACGTTTGGTGGAGGAGGGGATCGCGCCCTCACGCGCGCAGGCGGCTGACCTTGTGCGGCGCGGTCGTGTGTTGGTCGCCGGCGTGTCCGTGGAGAAACCTGGTACGCCGGTAGCGGACGACGTTGAGCTGACACTGGTTCCGGGTACCGCTACCCATGTGTCCCGCGGCGCGTTGAAGCTAGAGGCGGGGCTCGATGCTTTTGACCTTTCGCCAAGAGGCGCGACAGCATTGGACATAGGCGCCTCTACAGGCGGCTTTACAGAGGTTCTGCTCGCGCGTGGTGCCGAGAAAGTTTATGCGCTCGATGTTGGCCGCGATCAGCTCCATGCCAGTCTCAGGGCAAACCCGCGCGTCATCTCTCTCGAAGCGACCGATGCTCGTCGGATCGATAACTTAGTGGTCCCCGAGCTCGTCTCGGTCATCACCGCCGATGTCAGCTTTATCAGCCTGACGCAGGCGCTGCCTGGAGCTCTTCACCGGGCTTCGCCGGGGGCTTGGCTCATTGCTTTGATCAAGCCTCAATTCGAGGCGGGGCGAGATGCGGTCGGGAAGGGCGGCGTAGTGCGCAACGAAGCTGACCGACTGCGTGCGATCCAGCGCGTAAGTGATTTTCTCGGGGCTGAAGGGTGGCGGGTGCTCGGCATGATCGAGTCGCCCATCACTGGCGGTAGCGGCAACGTGGAATACTTGATTGGTGCGCATAATGATCGCTGAGCTGACCATCGATCAGCTAGGAAGTCAGGGCGATGGCGTTGCCGAAGCCCCGAGCGGCCCTGTTTTTGTTCCGTTTACGCTCCCGGGAGAGCGCGTAAGTGCGAAAGTCACGTCGGATAAGAAGTATGCGGACTGCATCACGATTCTCGATGCCAGCCCGAAACGCGTGGATCCCGTATGTCCCCATTTCGGTGTGTGCGGCGGCTGCGCCCTGCAGCATATGGAGACGTCTAGCTATCTCGACTGGAAGCGTGACTGTGTGGTCCGCGCTTTGCGATCGCGCGGGCTTAACGCTGCTGTGGAGCCTGCCCGCGCCGTACCGCTGGGAAACCGGAGGCGGGCGGTATTCCACATTGAACGTCGCGGAAAAGAGCTGGTGCTTGGCTATCGCCGCGCTCGATCCCACGACACGATCGACATCGAGGTTTGTCCGATACTCTCGGCTAGGATCGTTGCCGCCCTGCCTGCTATTAAGGCGCTCGTGGCGCCCCTGCTCGGAGATCGGCGTGAAGCTCGCATTACCGTCACCGATACGGAAAACGGGTTGGATCTGGCGGTTAAAGGTGTCCCGCCGCCGGATGCCGCACTCGCAAAGCTCGCGGGCATTGCAGAGGAGCATGGGCTTGCGCGGATCGCGCTAGGGTCCGAAAGCCTCTTGTTCGCGCCTACAACACTTCGGCTGGGCCGCGCACTTGTAAGCCTGCCGCCGGGCGCCTTCATTCAGGCCTCCCCGATCGCTGAGGCGGAGATGGTGGAATTGGTCTGTCAAGGCGTGGGCAAATCGAAGCGGGTTGCCGACCTTTTCTCAGGGCTTGGGACGTTTTCATTCGCACTTGCCGAACGCGCCACGGTCGACGCATACGAGTCGAGCGCCGAGGCGCTTGCTGCGCTGAGTGAGGCGGCTCGACACGCAACCCGGCTCAAGCCGATGCGGACGCACAGGCGCGATTTGCTCCGTGACCCGTTGGGTTGGCGAGAGTTGAAAGACTTTGACGCGGTTGTCTTCGACCCACCTCGCGCAGGGGCCGCAGCTCAAGCGGCGCAGCTGGCTAAGTCGAAGGTGAAGCACGTTGCGGCGGTCTCCTGCAATCCGGCCACGCTCGCACGCGACTTACGCTTGCTCGTTGACGGCGGATACGAGATCTCGCAGGTGGTGCCAATCGATCAGTTTCTCTATTCCAGCCATGTAGAGGTGGTCGCGCACCTGGGCCGGTAGCGATGCGCGTCAGTTGCCTAGCAGCGTCTCCACATACGCTGGCACGATCTCGGTCGCAGGACCGTAAAGGGTTTCAATGAACTGGCTCGCGCCTTCGGAGGGCTCAAGATTGAGCTCTACCGTATGCGCTCCGGCGCGGCGGGCTTCTTCAACGAAGCCCGCTGCGGGATAGACCGTACCGCTGGTTCCGATGGAGACGAACAGGTCGCAGCGCGCGAGCGCCTCATAGATGCGCTCCATCTGGCGCGGCATTTCACCGAACCACACCACGTCCGGGCGCATGTAACCGGACTTCCCACAGGCTGGGCAATGGGTGGTGAGGAAGAGGTTTTCTGTCCAAACATGGCTGGCGCCGCAGCTCCCGCATAGCGCGCGGGCGAGTTCGCCATGCATGTGGATGAGTGACTCGCTTCCTGCCTCCTCGTGCAGCGGATCGATGTTCTGCGTAACGAGCAGGACGTCGCCAGGATGACTGTGCTCCAGTTTGGCAAGAGCGAAATGAGCTGCGTTGGGGCGCGCGTCCGCCAGCGAGACCCGACGCTTATTGTAAAACTCATGCACTTTTGTGGGATTGCGCGCGAACCCTTCTGGCGTTGCGACTTCCTCAAGGTCATGGTTCTCCCAGAGGCCCCCTTGGCCACGAAAGGTACCAATGCCGCTCTCTGCAGAAAGTCCCGCGCCGGTCAGGAGGACGATTTGGTCGGAAGCCATTCCAGATGCGTATCAACGTCTTGAGCGGCGTCTTGGCCTGTCTGGCCACGATGCCGCAAATAATGGTCCGCCAGCACAATGGCCATCATCGCCTCGCCAATGGGCACGGCGCGAATGCCGACGCAGGGATCGTGACGCCCTTTTGTGACAACCTCCGTATCGTTGCCATCCTTATCGATGCTGCTGCGCGGATTCAGGATTGATGAGGTCGGCTTTACGGCAAATCGAGCGACCACCGGTTGCCCCGTGGAGATACCGCCAAGGATTCCGCCGGCATTGTTGGACGTGAAGGTTGGCCAGCCCGGCGGACCGTTGCGCATTTCATCCGCGTTTTCTTCGCCGGAGAGCGCAGCCGACGCAAAACCGGCGCCGATCTCAACACCCTTCACCGCGTTGATGCTCATCAGCCCTGAGGCGATGTCCTGGTCCAACTTGGCATAGAGCGGTGCGCCAAGACCGATGGGCACGCCATCGGCCACGACCTCGATGACGGCGCCTGTGGACGAGCCCGATTTACGAACATCGTCGAGGAATTCAGCCCAGGTCTCCGCAGCCTTTGGGTCGGGACAAAAGAAGGGGTTTTCATTCACCGCGTCCCATGACCAGTTGGCGCGATCGATTTTATGCGGCCCAACTTGCACCAGTGCCCCGCGGACACGCAAATCTGGCACCACCTTCCGGGCTATCGCTCCGGCGGCGACCCGTGTCGCCGTCTCGCGTGCCGACGCCCGGCCAGAGCCGCGCCAGTCTCGCACGCCGTATTTTTCGAGGTACGTATAGTCTGCGTGTCCAGGGCGAAATTTGTTCTTGATGTCGCCGTAGTCCTTCGAACGAGCGTCCATATTCTTAATCTGGAGCGCGATCGGGGTTCCCGTAGTGACTTGCTCGCCATCTTCTTCCGTGAACACACCGGAAAGGATCTCGACGGTGTCCGGTTCCTTGCGCTGCGTCGTGTATTTCGACTGGCCTGGGCGACGCTTATCCAAATAGGCCTGAATCTCAGCTTCATAGAGCGGGATGCCAGGAGGGCAACCATCCACCACGCAACCAATTGCTGGCCCATGGCTCTCGCCCCAGGTCGTAATACGGAAGAGATGTCCAAAGCTGTTATGCGACATGGTCTTTGTCTACTCGCTTCTCGCCGAAGCGTCTATGCGCAGCAACAGCTGGGGTGCTTGCGCTACTCCTTTGCGACAGAGATGTCTGGCGCATCCTCGTTCTTCATGCCGACCACATGGTAGCCCGCATCGATATGCAGGACTTCGCCGGTCACGCCAGCGGAAAGGTCCGACAAAAGGTAGAGACCGCCACCGCCCACATCCTCAATGGTAACCGTTCTGCGGAGCGGCGAATTGTATTCATTCCACTTCAGAATGTAGCGAAAGTCCGAAATGCCCGAAGCCGCGAGTGTTTTGATTGGACCAGCCGAGATGGCGTTCACGCGGATACTGTTTTTACCGAGATCGGCAGCGAGATATTGCACGCTCGTCTCAAGTGCGGCCTTCGCGACACCCATCACGTTGTAGTGGGGCATGACCTTCTCCGCACCATAATAGGTTAGCGTGACGATCGAGCCGCCATCTTTCATAAGCGGCTCGGCGCGCTTTGCCATGGCTGTCAGCGAATAGCAGGAGACCGCCATGGTCTTGGCGAAATTCTCTTCGGTCGTATCGACATATCGGCCATCGAGCTGGTCTTTGTCTGAAAAGGCTACCGCGTGGACGATGAAGTCCAGGCCGCCCCATTCCTTCTCAGCCGCTGCGAAGACCGCGTCCATGGATGCTGTGTCGGTGACATCGCACGGCAGGACGAATTTCGCACCGGACTGGGCAGCCAGCGGCTCAACACGCTTTTTCAGCGCATCGCCCTGGTATGTCAGCGCAATCTCAGCGCCCTGGTCGACCACCGCTTTGGTGATTCCCCAAGCGATCGAGCGATTGTTGGCGACACCGAAAATGATACCGCGCTTGCCCGCCATGAGATTTCCACCGTTCGCCATAAGCCCTCCTACCGAATGATCAGGGAGCTTCTTATACACCGGGCTGTCCCTGCCGAAAGGGCTTTCGCCAATTCAGGCAGGGTCAGCCTGGCTTATACGGGCTGGGGGTAAGCTCTAGTTTTGTCGTCGCCGTTCCGGCACAAGCGGAGAGAAGACCTTACCATGCTTGGCCGCGGAAATAGCATTGCGAGCGACGGGGGCGGAACGTAGCGGCGTAAATCGGACAACGCTTTGCGGTGTGCGATCGACTGAGTCATCGCGCGGCCAAGGCGCGGTCTGGTTGGTAGCGCAACGCTCAGACATGGAACATCTACCCTGTAATTTCCCACCGACCGTCTGCGGATCGGCAGGCAACACCTTCAATCTCGTTTTCCCTGCCGTTCCGACTCAGCGAATAGAGTACGGTCCGGCATAGGCGACCTTGCGCGTCGCGGAACACGGAGACAGGTTTGATCCGACCCGCGAGCTGGTTGGCTTGTCGCCGCCAAACGAGGGTCGCCCCGTCGCCCAGCTCCGAGAGAGCCATTTGCAGGGCTCGGAGCGCGACTTCCCTCTCTGAACGATCAAGACGGGTTTTAAGTTCCGCAAAGGGTCTTTTGGTCGGGCGGCCTGCTGTTTCTGGCGCTACGGTGTTGAATACCGGAGCGACAGGACTGACAAGGCCATCCTCTGCCCGGAGAGAGGCGAGAGCGGGGAGCAATATGCACAACACGAGTGCCCCCGCCCCCTTGATAAGGGCGTTACAACGGAACGTACGCATAACAACTCGTCCCCGAAAACTGACGCGGCGACTGAAATCTCCCCACGCCCTCTATCAACGCGAGACATACTGGCCTATCAGAATGAGCAAAACGTAAACACTCGTGTCTCTTCGGGAATATCTTTGCCTCCTCTCGGCCCAAAAAGATGAGCAAAACACCATGAAAGATCAGGACTTCACTTTGGCTGACGAGCCTTTCGCGCTTTTTCGGACCTGGCTGGCAGAGGCAGAAGAAACTGAACCTTGCGACCCGGAGGCTATGGCCGTTGCGACGGCCGATTCGGATGGACTGCCCAACGTTCGCATGATTCTGCTGAAAGGCGCCGATGAGCGCGGTTTTGTGTTCTATACGAATTGCGGGAGTGCAAAGGGCAGCGAACTTACTGCGAATCCTCAGGCCGCATTGCTCTTCTATTGGAAGAGCCTCGGGCGGCAAATTCGCGTGCGTGGTCCTGTGGAGCCGGCGACGGAGGCGGAGGCGGATGCCTACTTCGCAACCCGGCGGCGGGAAAGTCGAATAGGCGCCTGGGCTTCGGAACAATCGCGGCCTTTGGAGAGCCGCGCAGCGCTGGAGGAAGCCGTTGACCGTTACACGGTCGAGTTTTACGGACGCGATGTGACGCGGCCAGACTATTGGCGCGGGTTCCGGGTCCGTCCAGTTGAGATTGAGTTCTGGCAAAACGGAGAATTCCGCTTGCACGACCGGATCGTGTTTCGTCGGAGAACACTTGACGACGTCTGGACAAAAACCCGCCTCAATCCGTAGGTCGAACTGTGCTATCGCATGATAACGGTAGACAGGGCGATGCCAGGCGGGCTCAGGCTTGAGGGCAAAGTAACGTGACTGCGGAAGACACAATCGAGCGCTACGCGACCGCGCGATACGTGGTGAGCGAGGCCAGCGAGGCGCGTTGGGCGCGCCGGATTGCTGTCTTCTTCCTGCAGCTTCTAATCCTCACAGCAATTCTGCACCGCTTCTTTGGATTGAGCACTCCAGCGGCCATCAATCTGGTCGGTGTATGCGCCGTCGGCCTTGCTCTTGCCGTGCTCATCGCCATCGTTTCTTTGATACGTATTTGGTTCGGTGGCCAAACAGGGGCAGGCAACAACTTCGCAGCAATAATCGTGGGGCTGATCGGGCTCGCGATTCCTGCGTACTTCATGTCGAAGGCGTTCCTTCTCCCCGAGTTGACCGATATCCAAACATCGCCAACTGACCCGCTACAATTCACCGTGCTAATGGAAGAACGACCTCGCGATGCCAACCCGCTGGGAAGTCCAACGCAAGAACAAGTGCAGCTCCAAGCGGAGGCCTATGACGACATCGGTCCTATTGTTGTGGACCGGCCCGCCGGCGCTGTCTTTACGGTTGTCAATGAGGCGGTAAAGCAGCTTGGCTGGAACGTGGTCGTCAATGAGGCGCCGGGGGAGAGCGGCATCGGCCGGATCGAGGCAACAGACAGCTCGCTGATTATGGGGTTTACGGACGATGTTGTCGTGCGCGTGAAAGGTGACGACACATCGGCGGTCGTCGATATGCGGTCCGCATCACGCTATGGTCGCAGCGATCTCGGCGCTAATGCCGAACGCATTCGGACCTTTGAAGACGAGGTCAACACAGCGCTTGAGAAGGGCGAGACGACAGTTCTCGAACAGACCGCCGCCGAGCCCAAGGAAGAGCCGGTCGCCGCACCCGCTAAGCAGGTGAAGAAGAAAAAGCGCTCTCGGACCCGGAAGCGGCGCGTACGTAGAAGGCGCTGAGCCCTTCCGCCGCACCCTCGGGCGTCACGATGCCGCGCTCCGTCAGAAATTGCAGATGGGCTAGCACTGATAGTGCGGCCGCTACTTTCAAGTTGGTATCCAATCCGCCATATAGCCGGGCGACGATCCGAGGGATCGTGTTCACGCCCTCGTCGATGCACGCAAGAATTGTCTGCTCGCGCCACGTGCGGTGTGTCAAGTAGGCCCGAACGACGCGCCGCGGGGTCTCGATGCGTCCACCATGTCCTGGGTAGAAGACTTTGTCGTACCGCTGAGACAGCCGGTCAAGAGAGTTTAGAAACGCCGACATGTTGCCTTCTGGCGGTGCGATAACGGTCGTATTCCATCCCATCACGTGATCGCCGGTGAACACGGTGCGCTCGCCGATGAGAGCGAAGCACAAATGGTCTGGCGCATGACCTGGCATATGCAACACATCTAGCGCGAAGCCGTTCGCCTTGATTGTGTCGCCGTCTGTGACAGGAACGTCGGGCTGAAAAGCGCTATCGATGAAGCCATCGCCTAGCCCTGGTGCTACTGCACCGCGCTCTGTTCCCGTCGGGCCATAAGCGACGATCTCGCCGCCGAGCCGCCGCTGCAAGGGGCGCGCGCCGTCGCAGTGGTCGCGGTGGCTATGCGTAATGAGAATATGGCTAACGCGCTGGCCGCGTGTCGCGCGCGCAATTGCTTCAAGATGCGTTTCGTCCTGAGGGCCAGGGTCGATAATTGCCACCTCAGAATCGCCCACGAGATAGGTGTTTGTGCCGAGAAACGTGTACGGACCCGGATTCTGGGCCACAATTCGGCGAATGCCTGGCGCGATGTTTTCGGCCACGCCATAGTCGACATCGATGTTTCGATTGAATGCAAGCTCAGCGGACATGAATGGAATAGTGTTGGAGGCTACTGCGCAAATGCGCCAACCGCTCGCGCGCCGGCGGGAGGATAGCAGAACGGCCGCGTGGCCGCAGCCTTTTGAGGTGTTATCAAAGTCACACCGGTTCTTGCTCAAAGTATGACTGTAATCCGGCGGAATATCGGGCGTGGAATCTTAACTCCGCTCTCAGCTCACTTCCTTTACCAAGCGCCTTGGCCTCCACTATTGATCGCCGATGCAATAGGTGAGTTCGAAGCCAGTGCTGCTAAAGCCATGGAATGACGTAGTTCAAGTAAGACTCCATGCGGATCATGACTTTGCGGATGATATGGGTCGTAGCAGCACTCTCCGTATAGATTGCTGCGGTGCCGGCAGTACCAGCGGGTAGGTCCCACTCGGGATCGTCCAGCTCAATACGCACAAAGAACGGCTCGGCCTGGATGGTCTCCGCCTCGGGCACCGTGCCGCCCGTCACCGCTTGGCTCTCGTGCGTAACTTGAACCACAGCCTCGACCTTACCCGTGTAAATCCGTCCCGGTCGGGTTTTGAGAGCGATCTCCACGCTCTGCCCGCGCTCAAGATGGCGCTGGTAGATCTGGTGAATCTGAACGCCCACGATTTTGTTCGATGTATCAACGAAGGTCATCGCCGGCTGGAGAGGGAATGTGACTACGCGCTGTCCCGGGCGTAGGGCAACATAGGTTACGAACCCGTCGGCTGGAGCGCGCACAATCGTCTCGTTCAGATTCCACTCCGCTGTTTCGAGCTCAGCAGCTAGTTGCCTGACGAGCGCTTCTGTTTCCTCCACTTGGAAACGGGTACCGGCCGCGGTGCTCGCGAGCTTCTCATACTGCTTCAGTCGCAGTTCTTGAAAGCTGAGCTGCGCTTGCGTCGCGTCTCTTGCCGCTTCGTAGGTTGTCGGATCGATGGTGAACAAGACGTCACCCTTCTTAATGGGGCGGTTGGGCTCGACAGGAACTTCGAGGACAGGGCCTGCGACGTTGGGGATGATCTGTACCGTGTAGGTCAAAACGCGGGCAGGACCAGAAGGTGCACCCCATTGCATGGGAATGAACAGCACGACGAAAAGAAGGGCCATCCAGACAATCGTGGAGAGCCAAGTCCAAAGACTGTTGGGCAACACTTTCAGCCAGACCAATAAGGCGAGAAGTGCGACGTAACAGAGTGTGAGGAAGGCAATCACGTGGTGCCTCCCACCTGCGCGCGTTGTTTCTCAAGAACGGCAACACGGTCGCTTAAGGCCTGGACCTCGCCTTGCTCAGCGGCGGACGCAGGAACTGTGGGCTTCGTAAATGCCCAAACTAAGATGATCGGCCAGAAGACGCCGCCAAAGATCGCCCCAAGCCAGCCGCCGATATTGATTGCTTCGGCCTGCGGGTGATTACGCTTGGCGGCAATCTTTCCCGGGAGCATGGCAAGCGCGATCCAAATGGCGACCGCGGCGACGATCAGAATCAGCAGGACAATGATCGCAAAGATATCCAAACCCGACATTTGAACGCCCTCCTCCTTGAGTCCACAGCGCCCCAGTTTATTGCAACGGGTGAACCCGCCAACGCAACCGCCGATACCTGCACAGAGTAACAGAGTCGGCGGGATGTTCGGCAAATTCGAGAATCACTTGCATGGCGCGGCAACAGCATACCGATGCTCTTGGCGGGCGAAAAAAGTCGCTCAGCTCTACTCAAGCCGAGTGTTCGTGGGCTGAACGCGGCGGCCCAACCCGACAATTGGCTGCTGCCCCTTAGTTCGGTGCCGTGATGACACCCCAATTCTGTAGGGCGTGAACAAAGACATGAACAGCGAGACCTGCTTGCAGGACAGCGAAAATCCATCCGAGGAGCTTGAAGCTTCCGACCCCCAGAAATTCAACGATGGGCTTAGCAAAAAGCATTCCAAGCAAGTTGAGCGCCATGATCACAAAAAGCATCGCAACGACCGTCCGTGCCAACTCTGCGTCGCTGCCTGCAAGCCCCATTGCCATGAGAATGGCCATGGCGCCCCAAAGCGTGATGATTATTGAAATGGCTACCGGGGAAAGAGCGAGGTATTTCGGCTGCGCGTCCGATGGAGGCGCGGAACTATCGCCGGCCAAGATTTGATAGGCGGACATGAACAGCAGGGTCCAAGTCGCGATCCTTAGGTCGTCGGTGGTAACGCGCCAGCCCGCTTGGGCGATCGGCATTATGAGCGCAAGCACCAGCGATATTGCCAGTGCCAGCAAAGTGCCCTTGACCGCAAGCCTCAACCTGTCCCCAGCCTCCAAGTGTTTCGACTGAGCATAGAAGCCAGGGATCGCCTTGATGGGGCCGACGTCACTATGAAAAGCGTGGATACAAAGGCGAGATTGAGCTTTGGTCTTCCCTACCATTTTGTTGCGAACTACCGGTCAGCGTTGCGGGATTTCTGAAGCTATCTTTTTGCGCCGATACCTAGGAGCCTATGAGCATCGCGTCGCTGGATGCATTTGTTGCGGGCCTTATGGTGACCGCCGTTGTTCGCTAGGTCACTATCCATCAGGCCATCGCAGCGGCTTGGTAGTGAACGGCGCGCGAGCGATCTTTCGTTTCGTCAGTCCGCTCTGACGTAGACGCCAGTAGAAGAGGTCAAACCGGTCCTGTCCGAAGAACGGCTCGTTCTGAAAGATCATCAGCGGTACGCCTCCATGACCGGCGTTGAGCTGAATGGTCTGGTTGTGCTGCCACACCGCGTCGACTTTCTCAGGATGGTCGCGGATGAATTGAATGGCTTCGTCGTAGTCCAGACCATCGATGGAGTTAAAGGCGTCCCTGACGTGGTCCGGCCAGTGATCCACATGCCCGCCCCAGATCAGAGGGCTAACCGCGTTGACATAGTCGATAGCCTTTTCGTGTAGCTCTGCATAGTTGCCAAGCCGCGTCAGCCAAGTGATATAGGGCTGCTTCTCTAAAGGGTGCACCATGAAATCAGCGGTTTCGGTTGGCCACGTGTTTTGCCAAATCGGATCCGGGTTGGCGAAACGGAAGGGGATTCCTTCATACTGGCCCATCCTTCGCGTATCGTTGATGGTGTCTGCCCATTTGTACCAACGCCCGGATCCGGCCTTGCCGCTATCAGCCCGAGTGCGCACAGCGACCGGGAAAATGACGCGAATACTGATATCGACGTTGTAGTTCGAGTTCAGCCACGTCAGGCGCTGGAGGGACAGATAGCTGTAAGGGCTGCGCATCGACCAGCAGACGTCGGCCTTCAACGGGGCTTCCTCCGTGACAATATCGGTCAGCGGTGGATCATAAGGCTTGCGCTGCGGGTGGATATCATCATTGAAGCGTGACCAGTTCCAATTGTCCGGTGGTGGCGGAGGATTTACAGCGTCCGGTACCGGCGGCAATTCGGGGACTGCATCGTCGTGCGGGTAGTCCGCATCCATGCTCGTTAGCTTATCAACATCCTCTCTGCGTACTTTCGACATTGCTCTTCCCCCAGCTATCAGACTTCGCGATGTTCTTTTGCTTCCATAATCCGCGCCTCAAGTTCGAACACGTGGGCGTCTTCAACATCTAGTGAGCGGAGCGCACGTGCAAGCTCCAACACATAGTCGGTGTTGCGCCCGCTTCGACCAGCGCACCGTTTGATCTGCGCAACCATGTCGTCAATTGGTGCGTCGCCAAGAAAGGCGAAGTTTCCAATCGGGGCATGATAGGTAACGCCTAGGACAGAACCGCTCTCGAAGAAAATCTCAACGTCGACGCGACGGTAGCCATTGATCTCGCGTTGATCGAGATGATCAAACACACTAGCGTCAATTTTGAATGCGCTTCCAAAGCAGCGTTCGCCTTTTGCTTCCACTAGTGTGACCACCCGACCCGGATCGCTCTGTATTCCTCGATGATCGTGAGAGCCCTGCCAGAAGCGACGTTCCCACCCGCGGACATGGGCGCGACGTGCCTCTTCGTACGGGAAATCTTGTCGCCAAATCAGCGAGCCATAGCCGAAGACCCAAACAGATTCGCGGTGCTCTACGGAGCCTTGCATCCAATCCTCACCCAACAGCCGACCGGCCGCCCAACGATTGAAATACACAAGAATGCGATTGCAACAACACGATGACCGCGTAGCGGTGCCCCGTGATTGAGCAGTATCAAGAGTTCCTTGAGATTGCTTCGACGGCTATGGAGATTTTTGCCGTCGCAATCATTCTGATCGCTTTCTTGCGCGCCACACTCGGATACTTGTCTACAGCGCGCTCGGAGGGCCGAGAAGTCGCGTTTCATGAGTATCGTTCCAAGCTAGGTCGGGGACTTCTGCTCGGCCTAGAGATCCTCGTCGTTGCAGATGTGATTGACTCGATTGTTGTGCCGCCCTCATTCACCTCCTTGGGCTATCTCGCATTCCTGGTCGTGCTTCGCACGGTGATTGGCTGGTCAACAATTGTCCAGACCGAGGGGCGCTGGCCATGGCAGCCCGAAGCGGCCAGTTCATCACGTGGTGGCCAGCCATCATGACTGAAGTCTTCCAGACGGCGATCAACCTACTTGAGCTGGCAGCCGCCACGCTTCTGATCCTGGGCTTCGTTATCGCGACATCGATCTGGGCTTGGGAAAGCCTATTAGCGAAGAAGCCCAACGCATTAAAGCACTACCAACGGGCCCTCGCGCGCACGATCCTGATCGGGCTTGAAGTGCTCCTGGCGGCCACAATCGTCAAGACCGTGATCCTCACACCAGACCTCGAGAGCATGGGCCGCATATTTATCATGGTCGCTTTGCGAACTTTCGTCGGCTGGACCACCAGCCTGGAGCCTATAGGGCACTGGCCTTGGCAGCCGACCAATCAATAGATGGTTTAAGAGATCTCGGCAGGCATTAGCGCGCGGACCTGCAACCGTATGACTGAGTCCGATCTCGGTGAAGGCACTTGGCCGACGCTCATCCGGAGATGCCGGATGTTGTCTTAGTGGGAAGAATGACCCCCTCTTGATTCTGCAACCCGCATCAAAACTAGCTCATGGAGTCGACGACCGTCGCGGCAAAGCTGGCCGGGAAGGCCACAAGGATCACACGCTTGATCGCAGTCTCGGGTTCACCAAAAATGGGGAACTTGTCCACGAGCGCCAGTGCAATTGCACAGCAGACTAGCGTAAGCCCATAGGAGAGCAGCAGACGCGACGCGAACTCGGTTTTGGTCCCTATGCGACCACCTTGATGGTGCAGATAGTAAATGAAGCCTCCCAGGACGAAGATTGACCAAGCTATGATAGGGATAATGCTCGTCCATGGCAGGGACTCGCTCAGATCCCAAACCTCCTCCGTAACCGCCACGGGAAAGCCAAGAACAAGGGCTCCGACGACAAGCTGGGCAACATCATGCATCTTTATCTGCGTAGAACGCGGTGCCATTCAGCCTCCTGTGTCCAATAGTGCACGCTTACAAGTGACACTTAGGTTCTGACTTAGAGCCAAGCCGCCAGCGCTAGTAAGTTTAGACGCCTTCGTCGTAGTGAAGGCGCATATCCGACAACTATACAGATCGATGTTCTAGATATGAGAGATTTCCTGGTTTTTGTTCGTCATTTCTATGACGACTTAAGATTCGTGAGCTCCACGTTGGCCGCACTGCTAATGCTCATGGCGATGGCAGCGGGTGTCATCGCGTCCTTCGAGGGCATTGGCTATCGAGACGCTTTGTACTTCACAATGATCACCGGCCTAACCGTAGGCTACGGCGATATCGTACCGACGACCGTCGTCGCGCGAATTGTAAGCGTGTTGGTGGGACTCGTTGGATTGGTCTTCTTTGGCATTGTTGTAGCCGCTGCAACTCGTGCCCTCGGCAAAAGCGTAGAGGAAAAAGTGAGGCATCACCGAAAGAGCTGAGCAGGTCGCGAAGATGAAACCGCAGACCGTAATCATCTGGCTACGTGTTTTCGGCCACGAAGCACGAGACTCTAGTTCCTGCGTTGACGTTTGAGCGTCATCGAGGGTGTCTCCCCGAACAGATTTCTGTAATGGCGTGCAAATCGGCTCAGGTCCCAAAAGCCGCATCTCATTGCGGTGCCTGTGACGTTCGCATCGCTCTCCGTAGTGAGGATCTGGCGTGCTTGAGAAAGACGACGAAAAATCAAGTAGCGCGCCGGGGGTATGCCATACTTCTCGACAAAAGCACGACGCAGTGTGCGCTCTGACAAGCCCAAGTGCGCACATAGCCTGGGTACACGAACAGGGTACCACTCGTGCTCCCTGAGATAATCGTCGACGATCGTGGTAATCCTCGTCGCACGGGTAAAATTTCGGCGATTGTCGACAGCTGCAATTGCCGACTCGCGATAACCAAGAAACAGTGCCTCCACGGCGTCATCAATTAGACCCTCGGCGGCTTGCGTCACATAGGCCACGGCGGGGGTTGCCTGCACGCTGTGAGCCACACGCTTCAGCATGGTGGAGATGAATTCTCTCGTGCGCAACGAAGAGCGGTACATCCCCGGGCGCTGCCAAAACCCAGGGTCGTTCTTGAGCTCGTAGACCTCCGCGCGCCGGCGGACATCCTCCAGTGGAAGCCCAATCGCGAGCCAGTGGGTATACTGGCTATATCTCGCGTCATGCTCAATACCTGCGGGGACGACGGCAACGTCGCCAAGCTGCGTCTCGTAATCCCACTGGCTGTTGGATGCGCTCGAGTCGATTATGGCGCCGAGGGTGCAGTTTGACTCCGACAAGGGGCCGTAAGCGCGGAACGAGCCTGAAATTTCTGCGGTGCTCAGGGACTTTCTGCCAACCACCAGCTGGGCCATAAATCCGGTCAACTGCCCCGCTGCTAGCTGTGTGGGCTCGACCTGACTCCCAGCGACGACTCCCTCAATCGACTCTATACCGTTGATTTTACCCACACTTAAGCGGTTGGTCATTAGGACTGGTCCCCGAGCAATAACGTCCGAAAACGCCTATCAAGCATACGTCGCCTGCGTTTAGATAACAATAAAGGTCGTTCCAGCATCTGGCTGTCCGAGCGCCATGGCATAAAACGCCAAGCGGCGAGAACGGTTCAAGAGGTCAAGAGGAATCCATGAAACGCAGAGATGTTCTTAAGGGCGTAGCTCTGATGCCTTTGTCTGGAGCCCTCCTCTCGGATGGTTCTGTCGGGCTGAAGCCTGGAGCGGCGAATGCGCAAGAAGCCAAGAGGGCAGGAGGGAGTGTTGTGAGCACATCAGCTGGTAAGTCTCTTAACGGCGAAGTTCCGGATTTCGCAGAGCACATTATAACCTCCGATATGGACGGTCTTGGGCCTGACGGGAAGCCAACGGGCCAGAAGGCGACTTTTTCGGGCGCGTCCAAAGCCGACGCGACGGCGGACAACGCCTCGTCGAAGATGAAACTGACGAAAGAAGAGCAGGACATTCTCGACGGAAAGGACGGCGAGGAAAAAGCCAAGCTTATGAAGATCCTCGTCATGTTTGGCGAGACTTTCGGGGCAACCAAGCTGACGGATCTGGGCGGCGCGCCGCACTCGAACCTCTATATCGGTGCCCCCTATCTTGAGTCTCTGATTGTCATGCTCGAGCAGTGCGCTGCGGCGGGGCTCAAATCCTACGCGCCGTACACGGTCAACCCGCGCCCCTATGACGTCTACAACGTCCAGAACAATCCGACCGAAATGGAGCTGATCGCTGAGGGCTATCCTCTGCAGATGCGGCTGGACGCGGTCCACGCGCAGCTCGGAGCACCCGACCTGAACTACCGCTCCTGTGCGTGCTACATCGACGACATCGGTAATGCACCGAAGCCGGGCACGCCTGTCGCGTGGTGTGAATCATCGGCAGTGAATTATGGAAACTCCGTCCTCGGCATACGCACTAATCGCTATGGCGCCGGGATGGAGATGCTCTGCGCCATGCTCGGCAAGGCACCGGTATTCGGCCTGATGACCGATGAGGGCCGCAAGGCGAAGTGGCTGATCGATGTGAAGACGACCGAGGAGCCCGACTGGGGCGTGCTCGGCACGGCGATCGGCCGGAAGTGCGTCGAGGATATCCCTTATATAGCGGGCGTCGAAAAGTACTTCGGCGGCGAGGTCACCAACGATAACTGGCAAAAGCTGAAATACATGGGCAGCGCCACCGCCGCCGCCGGCGCCGTCGGCTGCTACCACGTCGAGGGTGTGACACCCGAGCCAAAGGAAAAGGGCCGAGATATGCTGGCGGAAAACTACCAGACGTACATCTTTGACGATAAAGAGCAGCAGGCGATCCTCGACACGTTTGAGAATCTCTGGGACGACCCGAACGGCGACCCGACTGCCGTCTTCATCGGCTGCCCGCACTGCAACTACGAGGAGACCATCCGCTGGGCGAAGATGTTCGTCGACGCTCTCGATGCGGCCGGGCAGGAGAAGTTGGCGATCCCCGCTTATATCTTCGCGCCGACCGTGACGCGAACGCGCGCGCTGCTGGAAGAGCCCGAGCTGGCGAGCCGGGCGCTCGGCGCCGGGGTCCGCGTCACCAACATGTGCGGCGTCTCCTACTCCGGCATGAAGGGCTTCTCCGAGCGGGTGCGGGCCGTCACGAACTCAGCCAAGAACCGGAACTACTCGCCCATCCGGTACTTCCCCGACAAGAAGCTGGTGGATATCGCTGTGACCGGGAAGGTCTAAGCGTCACCGAAAAGCAGGCGGCATCGGCTTTCGTGATTCCGATTAGCCACATAGAATGATCTGATTGGAGACTAAGAAATGGCCAAGACGTTTAAGGGACGCCCGATTGTTCCGGGGAACTTAGAAGGTGAGGCGCTCGTATCGAAGCAGCCGTTCAATACGACTGCATCCTATTTTACCAACATGTTTGCAGGGAACACTAAGGACGCACCCTGCACGGACGCCAACAATGCGGAGCTATACAAGAAGGACCTGAGCGGGGCGATCATGTGTACGCCTCAGACGGTTGGGTCGACCATGGGCGCTGGCGCGATCATGGGCATGAACCTTCTTGGCGTCGGGTTTAAGGCGATGCTGTTCTCGGACCACATCGACAGCATTGCGGCAGGCGGTCTGATCATGGATTCGGTGTGGAACGACCGAAACGTCATCACCGTCGACTTGCTGGGCGATGACTTCATGAATACCGTCAAGACCGGAGACAAGATCAAGATCAGCGAGGACGGTACTGTCGAGGTGGGGTGATCGGTGCTCGTGTCGGGCTTGGGGGGCAGAACTATGCGTTTGGTGCTTGCGATTTCTGTGATGGTCGCCCTGCTCCTAGGGGCCCCTCCAAACGTTGCCGCACAGAGCACGCGGACCGATTCAAACGTTAGCCGAGGTGACCCCTTCAGCTCTGACCCCAACGATCCGGGGAACATCCTCCGAGAAGTCGATGAGGTGGATCTGGAAAGGGAAGCCCTTTTCCCAAAGTCTCCACTTGGTGGGCTCCGTAACCGCACGGACCAAGCGAAGAAAACGATTTATGAAGCCACGGGCTTTAAGATGGGCCTGGTTCTCCAGCAGGTGGCCCAGGGCATCTCGGAAGTTCAGCCTGGGTTCGATAATAGCGGGACGGCAGCCGATCTCGACTTCGTTGTTAAACGTGCGCTGATCAATCGAGGCCAGCCCAACGCAGGCGGCGTCTATTATCAGCTCCAAGGCCGCTGGGATTACGGGACGACAGGTCCTCAGGATCTTGGGTTTGTGAGTTTGCCAAGCGCGGGTGGCACGGCAAATTCTTGGTCAAGATATCAGCCGACGTTTCTGACCAGGAATTTCTATTGGCAACATGGCAGTACGGAAGCGGGCTGGGCTTACCGCATCGGCAAGATTACGCCTGATGCAACGTTGTTGACGTCACAATATATAAGCCCCGTCACGACCTTTCTGCCCAACGTGGGAACGGGAGTGTTTGCCGCAGGATATCCTGACTCGGGGCTAGGCTTTGTAGGTGGTGTGTATCCAAGCGACCGCGTCTCTGTAATCGGACTAATCTCCGACGCCAACGCCAACCGCCTGAACTTCGGTGACATAGGTGCAGGTGACACCTACAAGGCGGTGCAGCTTGGGGTGAAGATACTGCCGGTAACGCCGAAGGCCGGGTACTCGAAGTTCCTTCTTTGGCACAACGACGGAACCAAAAACGGACAGCCGATCAACGCGATGACTGGCGAGGAAGGCTGGGGCTTCGCCATGAAGCTTGAGCAAGAACTGACCCGCGACGGCCGGGCGGTTGGCATCTTCCGGTACGGCAGGAGCTACGACGACTCGGCTATCTACAAGCAACAAGCTGGCTTATCTATTGTTCTGAACGACCCGGGCGACCCCATTCGCATCAAGAACGACATGCTGGGCATTGCGGTCAACTGGGTGGAGTCGGTGGTGGCCGGATCTCGGGAAGAATACAATTTCGAAGCGTTCTATCGGTTTCCACTCGTTCCGGCTGTGGATACGACGCTGAGCTATCAGTCGGTCTTCGATCCTGCTTTCACCACGGAGATTGATCAGGCGTCCGTGTTTAGCTTGAGGGTGCGGACGACGTACTGAGGGTCAGCCGCAAAGGGCGGCTCCCCAAGAAATACTGAATAAACTAAGTCAGAATGTCTGGGCCTGGGCGCTAACGAAGCGTACGTGATGCCGCCGCGTAGGGATAGAAAAGCATGAAAAGAGTTGCGTTGTCTCTTGCGCTTGTCTTGGGACTTACCGCTTGTGCGGGAGGGTCCCGCAACATTGTCCCGACGTCGCTTGAGGATGATGTCGTTGTCGCGGGGATGAGAGGGTCCACAATCCGTTATTGGGGCGATGAAATCCCGCCCGACGCCGACGCACTTGTCCGAAAAAGATGGGCCCAAGTGCAAGGCGCCCAGCGCCAGCGGGTGACCTATCTCGCCATCTCAGCCGGTGGCAGTGACGGAGCCTTCGGAGCAGGCCTGCTGAATGGTTGGACAGCACGTGGCGACCGGCCCAAGTTCGACTTGGTTACAGGGGTCAGCACCGGCGCCCTAACTGCCCCCTTTGCGTTCTTGGGACCAAAATATGACCCCGCGCTGAAGCATGTCTTTACGACATCCCACACTAACGATATCGCAATCGTCCAACCGGTGAGAGGCTTGCTTGGGGGGTCTTCGTTAGCCAGCAATGCGCCCTTGGCCAAGCTCATTGCGCATTATGTGAATGAACAGTTTCTAAGAGAGGTTGCCGCGGAGCATCGGAAGGGGCGACGGCTCTATGTCGGGACAACAAATCTCGATGCGCAGCGTGCGGTTGTTTGGAACATGGGTGAAATCGCCTCGAGCGGCAGCCCGCACGCGGTCGAGTTGTTCCGAAAGATCCTACTCTCCTCCGCTGCAATCCCAGGGGTCTTCCCGCCAGGCATGATTAAGGTTGCTGCAAACGGCAATGTGTACGAGGAAATGCACGTCGATGGTGGCACAGCTCGTCAGGTTTTCTTGCTTCCCCCGCATTTCAGCTCGAAACGAGTGGATTCGCGTATCGGCGTTAAACCGGTTCGGCGCGCCTATATCATCCGCAATGGACGCGTCACGCCAGAGAAGGAAGCGGTAAAGGTCAGTGCACTGTCTATTGGCCCGCGATCCGTTTCAACCTTGATGAAGGAACAAGGTATTGGCGACCTTTATGAACTCTACGAGCTCGCACGGGTCAACGGCATCGACTACAACTTAGCTTATATACCAGCGAGTTTTAACGTCTCGAGCGCGGGAGGTTTCGATCCGACGTATATGACTGCGCTCTATAATGAAGGCTTCAGGCTGGGTCGGTCCCGGGCATGGAAGAAAAAGCCGCCATCTTTTGAGTAGCTCCGCAAACCTGCAGCAATCACGGAAGTCGACTGAGCCGCGATAGATCTGATATCAGCTATCGGCACTACGGCAACTTCAATCGCTCGGCCGAGTATTCCTGCTTGCGGATGTAAATCGGTCGTGTTCCAGTCGTGGATACGACTTTGAGCTACCAGTCGATATGCGACTCTGACCTTGCCCCCCCGATCGGTCAGTCATCCGCGGTCAGCTTGAGATTGCGGACAACCTATGGATCTTACTCATGATGCCGAGGTTTACTATGAATACCGTCGGCACGGACCCCCATAAGAAGCGTCTTTTTTTCGATAGAGATTCCCGCGATAGTGACCAGGGTCAAATTTGGCGATTGCCGTTGTCCCTAGAAGTGTCAGAATAGACAGGAAAACTCCAGGAGAGATGTGAAGCTAACGCTCGGGCGCCAAAGCGTGGCGGGCACTAAGGGAGGATTAACTCGATGACTATGCACCATAGGCTGGCGGCGCACGCCACAGCTTTGATCGTTCTTCTCGGGTCATCCGCTGCGTCCGCGCAAGTGCCACCGCCGCCTGACGGCGAAGAAGTTCTTTACGGAGCTTACAAGGGCAAGACATACTCTCCTTACGCCCAGCGCGGCTTTCCCTCACGACCTCTCTGGGGGGACACGCAT
This sequence comes from Methyloceanibacter sp., assembly GCA_029287395.1. Classification (GTDB taxonomy): domain Bacteria; phylum Pseudomonadota; class Alphaproteobacteria; order Rhizobiales; family Methyloligellaceae; genus Methyloceanibacter. Next base: position 23,287 of record JARFRF010000017.1, read on the forward strand.
CTTCATACCGCAATGTCCATGGATGCCGGCTCGTTCGGCAACCGACTCGGCGTGCGTGAGGCATACCAGTTCGCTCGCGGTGATGAAGTCAAGTCCGCCACTGGCCTGCCGGTCAAGCTGTCGCGTCCGCTCGACTGGCTGGCCGTTACGGACCACTCCGACAATATGGGCTTCTTCCCGGACATGTTTGCCGGAGCGCCCCATATTCTCGCTGATCCAAAGGGCAAGGAATGGTACGATAAAGTACAGGCGGGGCAGGGCGTCGATGTGGCGCTGGAGCTGATCGGTCTCTTCTCACAAGGGAAGTTCCCGGAAGCATTGGAGTATACCCCGGACTCCCGGCCCTACAAATCTGCCTGGAAGGAAACGGTGGACGCCGCCGAGGAGTATAACGACCCCGGCCGGTTCACCGCCCTGATCGGTTATGAATGGACCTCACTTGCCAAAGGCAACAATCTGCATCGTGTAGTGCTCTATCGCGACGGCGGCGACCATGCGTTACGCATGGTGCCGTATACGACTACCGCGCCTCAGGGCAGCATCGATCCCCTCGATCTCTACAAATGGTTGGACACTTACGAAGAGAAAACCGGCGGCGACGTTCTGGCGATTGCGCATAACGGCAATCTATCCAACGGCATCATGTTCCCCATTGATGCGCAGTACACGGGGCGCAAGCTCGACGAACGCTATGTCAGCCAGCGCGCCAAATGGGAGCCGCTCTACGAGGCTACCCAGATCAAGGGCGACGGGGAGACCCATCCTCTGCTGTCGCCGGATGACGAGTTCGCCGACTATGAGACGTGGGACATCGGAAATCTCGATGTGTCGGAGGCCAAGACCGACGACATGCTGGCCGGAGAGTATGCACGCGAAGCTCTGAAGCGCGGGCTGATGCTTGAGAAGAAGCTGGGGACCAACCCGTACAAGTTCGGCATGATCGGCTCCACCGATAGCCATACGTCGCTGGCGACGGCGCAAGAGGACAATTTCTTCGGCAAGCATTCGGGCGCGGAGCCGAACCCGGAGCGCATGAACCATCCTTTCATGAAGACCGATGCCGGCACCATCATGGGCTGGCAACAAGTCGCTTCAGGGTTGGCTGCTGTGTGGGCGACGGAGAACACGCGCGAGGCGATCTTCGATGCTATGGAGCGCAAGGAAACCTACGCCACCACGGGCAGCCGTATGGGGGTGCGCTTCTTCGGCGGCTGGAACTATACGGACGAGGACATCGCCAGCCGTACTCCAGCCTTCGCCGGTTACGACAAAGGCGTTCCCATGGGCGGCGATCTGCCAGTGAAGCCGGACGACGCCAAGATGCCGAGTTTCATGGTCTATGCGCTGAAGGACCCGATTGGGGGCAATCTCGACCGCATCCAGATCGTCAAAGGCTGGATGGACGATAACGGTGAGACTCACGAGAAGGTCTATGACGTCGTGTGGAGTGGTGACCGCAAGCCCGGCGCGGACGGCAAGGTGCCGCCGGTCGGCAATACGGTCGATGCGAAGACCTCGAGCTTCAGCAACACGATCGGCGAATCCGAACTTGCTGCGGTCTGGAACGACCCCGAATTCGATCCAAGTCAGAAGGCGTTCTACTACGCGCGCGTGCTCGAAATCCCGACGCCGCGCTGGTCAACTTATGACGCGTATCGTTTTGGTATCGACATTCCCGAAGGCGCGCCGAAATCCACTCAGGAACGAGCTTACACATCGCCCATCTGGTACACGCCGAAGAGCTGATGGAGAGGGTGGGCCAGCTGCAGTCCGCCTAAATTTCTAGGGAGGATCAGTCCAATGAGGATTTCATCGAAGAAGCTCGCGCTGCTTCTCGCGGCATCGTGTCTTGTTCCAGGCGCAGCTCTCGCCGAGGACGAGAAACTTGGCGGGCAGGTCGGTGAAATGACGTTGACTGAGGATGACGCAGGTCTTCTGGAGCAAGACCATTTCTCGCCCTATGCAGGCCGCAAATTCGCGAACCGCCCGCTGTGGGGCGACACGCATCTTCATACCTCGAATTCGCTCGACGCGCGGGCCTTCGGCGTGACCCTCGATCCGGAGCAGGCCTATCGATTTGCGCGCGGTGAGGAGATCACGACCAGCCATGGATTGAGGGTTAGGTTATCCCGCCCGCTCGACTGGCTCGTCGTATCCGACCACTCCGACGGTTTGGGCGCTATGAATGAGATCGTGGCCGGCGATGTTACGCTCATGCGCGACCCGCAGCTTCGCGATTGGAACAAGCGCCTCAATGCGGGCGGCGATGATGCGCTGAAAGCGACCATGGAGGTGATCGAGTCGTTTGCAGGTGTCAGCGATATCAAGATGCCTGCTGCTGCGCTCGATCCGCGTTTCGTTCAGACAGTTTGGGATGAGTATCTCGAGACAGCCGACAAGTTCAACGAGCCGGGCAAGTTTACGACCATCATCGGCTACGAGTGGACGTCTACGGAGGGTGGAAACAATCTGCACCGGAATGTGCTTTATCGGGACGGGGCCATCCGCGCGCAGCAAATGTTGCCCTTCACCACCGAGAGCAGCTTCAATCCGGAAGATCTCTGGAAGTGGATGGAATCCTATGAGGAAAAGACCGGTGGCCGCGTACTCGCGTTGGCCCATAACGGCAATGTCTCAAATGGCTTGATGTTCCCTGTAGAGACGAACCCCGCGACCGGTAAGCCACTGACCGGCGATTATGCCAAGACACGTGCGAAATGGGAGCCCTTGTATGAGGCCACCCAGATCAAGGGCGACGGCGAGACGCATCCCGTCCTTTCGCCGAACGATGAGTTCGCGGATTACGAAACCTGGGACAAAGCCAATCTCGGCCCAGTTCCAAAAGAAGAATGGATGCTCCAATACGAGTATGCGCGTGAGGCGTTGAAGAACGGCATGAAGCTCGAAGCGCAGCTCGGCACAAATCCGTACAAGTTTGGCATGGTTGGTTCGACCGACAGTCACACGGCCATGGCGACTGCTCAGGAAGACAACTTCTTTGGTAAGCACGCAGGCGTCGAGCCCGAGCCCAATCGCTGGGAGCATGTAGTGGGCGAGTTCGGGCCGACCCGCATTCTCGGTTATGACATGGCTTCGTCGGGCCTCGCGGCCGTGTGGGCTCCTGAGAATACGCGACGCGCCATTTTCGATGCGATGCAGCGCAAGGAAGTCTATGCTACGACCGGGTCTCGAATTGGCCTGCGCTTCTTTGGGGGTTGGGACTTTGTCGAAAGTGATGCGGGCAGCCGGACACCCGCGGAGATCGGCTATGCGAAAGGTGTGCCGATGGGCGGCGACCTTGAGAACCCGCCCGAGGGCAAAGCGCCGACGTTTCTCGTCGCTGCCTTAAAGGACCCGCTTAGCGGCAATCTCGATCGCTTGCAAATCGTCAAGGGCTGGATCGACAACAACGGCGAGACACAGGAGAAGGTCTACGATGTCGTTTGGAGCGACAATCGCAAGCCCGACGCGGAGGGCAAGCTGCCGCCCGTTGGAAGCACCGTCGATGTGAAGAACGCAACCTGGACCAATACGATCGGCGCACCTGAACTGATCGCAGTCTGGGAAGATCCCGACTTCGAGCCAGATCAGCGGGCATTTTACTATGCGCGTGTTATTGAAATTCCAACACCGCGTTGGACCGCCTACGATGCAAAGCGGTTCAATATTGAAATGTCCGATGACGTCCCAATGACCACGCAAGAACGCGCATACTCTTCGCCTATCTGGTACACGCCGAAGAGCTGATGCCATTGGGCTAAGAGTGTAGTCGATGAGAGTCGTACCTAGGATTGGTCCATACGTCACTGCAGGCGCCGTGCTCGCAGTGGGTCTTGTGTTCGCGGCGACCACTGCGTTTGCGTGCGGCTATCACAATCCCAGTGATATCGCGCGCGGCACGATGAATTTCATTTATCCAAAGTCTCTCTACGTCAGGACCGCCGTTTGGCAGGCGCAGAACAGCGGATTGCTGCCACCAAGACCTCGCCGTGTGGTTAAGGATCTCTTCGCCTATCAACGCGCTACAGCAGGTTTGGAAGAACTGGGAAAGGCTCTTGGAGCCGGACCTAATCAACAATTCGGGTTTACCGTCGTGCTGCTCGACTCGATGCTATGGACTCGTTACGCCGCCGGGGATGAAGGCTTTGGTGTGACTGTTCATGTTAGTGGTCCCAGTAAGAACGAAGCGGTCGTTGTGACCGAAGGGGCCGTCGTTCGTGCGTTAAACGCGGGCGTCATCACGTACGATGTAGCCGAGTCGCAAGGGTTGATCCGACTATACGGCCCTAAGGAGCAGCAAGAGACCTTGAGAGCTGTCATGCGTGGCCAACGGGAAGATGCGTACTCTGACGCGCCAGATGGCGCAACGGAGGCTGCAGGCTAGCCTGATGCAATTGCTTTCGAGGCTCGCACGCGAGCCGCTCGTCCACTTCGTTCTCATCGGGGCCGTCGTCTTTGTAGCCTATGCGTTTCTCGCAGACGGCGACGAGGCCGAAACGCGAGATCGCATCGTTGTCACAGAGGGTCGCGTTCTCCAGCTTGCGCAGATATTTGCCAAGACCTGGCAACGCCCGCCGACGCCCCAAGAGCTGCGCGGGCTTCTCGATGCTTACATTAAAGAAGAAGTCTACTACCGCGAGGCGGTCAAGCTGGGTCTGGACCGCGACGACACCCTCATCCGCCGTCGAATGCAGCAGAAGATGGAGTTCCTATCCGAGCCCGATGAGGAAGCGTTGACCGCGGACGATGTAGCGCTTCAGGCCTATCTCGACGATAACAAGAAAAACTATCGCGTAGATCCCGAGCTCGCGTTCGAACAAGTCTTCATCAATCCGAAGTCGTCTAACGGAGACCCCGAGAAACGTGCGGAGGAGATACGGAAGGCCGCAAAAGCGGGCGAAGATCCGGCCGAACTCGGCGACCCCACGCTGCTGCCGAAAACAATGCCGCTGTCTCCCTTGCGAGTGATTCAACGGGAATTCGGCGATGACTTCGCCGAGCTGGTTTCTGATGCTCCCGAGGGCAAATGGATAGGACCAATCCCGTCGCCTTACGGTTTGCATCTCGTGCGGGTAAATCAGCGAGAGGACGGGTACGACCCGAAACTCGATGACGTCCGGGACGCCGTCTTACGGGATTGGCGCAATCTTCAGCGGCACGAGCACCAAGCAGAAGCCTACGACAAGCTGCGGGCCAAGTACGAGGTTGTTCTGCCCGAGCCAAAAGAGTCTGATCCGACCAAAAGTGACGACAAGGATGACGAGAAGTGATCCGAGTCATCGCCACCGCGCTCGGTCTGCTCGCATTTTACAGCGCGGCCGAGGCGCATGAACTGCGACCAGGCTTCCTGGAGATCAAGCAGACAGGGGTAGAGACGTACGATATCCGGTTCAAGGTGCCCGCCCGAGGTGACATGCGCCTTGGGCTTTACGTTCGCCTGCCGGCGGACTGCGAAGATACGACGCCGGCGCGGACTGAACGGGCTGGCGCGGCGGTTCTAGAGCATCGCGCGGTTCGGTGCCCTGAGGGCCTGGCGGACCGTGAGGTTTCGATCGATGGCCTATCAGGTACCTTTACCGATGTCGTCGTGCGCGTGGAGTCCGAGGACGGCGCCATACAGGCCACGCGCCTGACGCCTGACAGCCCGTTTTTTACTGTGGCGAGAGCGCCGACTTGGGTCGATACGGCTCGCACCTATTTCTTTCTGGGCGTTGAGCACATTCTGCTCGGAATCGACCATCTCTTGTTCGTGCTTGCACTGCTGCTGCTCGTTCGCGACGTATGGATGTTGGTCAAAGTCATCACCGCGTTCACGGTTGCGCACAGCATCACACTCGCCCTCGCAGCGCTCGGCTGGGCCCAAGTCCCGCAAGCACCCGTGGAGGCTGTCATTGCCCTCAGCATCATGTTCGTGGCGGCGGAGATCGTACGTCAGACGGGGCCGGAGACGGATTTCACAAAACGTGCGCCGTGGTTGGTCGCCTTTGCGTTCGGGTTACTTCACGGCTTGGGTTTTGGGGGTGCGCTGAAGGAAATCGGTCTGCCGCAATCCGACGTGCCGCTCGCCCTCTTAACTTTCAATCTCGGCGTCGAGGCTGGGCAGCTCTTGTTCGTATTTGTAGTGATCGGGCTGAGCTCACTCCTCCGCCGGGTACTGCCGCTTGATCGCAACTGGCTCCGTACTGCGCTCGGCTATAGCATCGGCTCGTTGGCGGCGGTCTGGTTTGTTCAGCGTGTCGCACTGTTTGTATAATGACCGTGCAACTCTTTACGGCGCGCCGTGTTTTAGTCACAAACGACACGGTCTACTGGCCCTGCTCAATGTCTTGAGCGTTCGCTGTATGGCGTGCGCAGATGGTGTTCTACATTCTGCATCACGATTCTGAGGGGCAGGGCATTGGTATGGGACTGACTGAGCCTGATCGCGACTCGTTGGGTTTCTCTATCCCAGTCAAAAAAGTGGGGACTGTAATGATGGGTAGCACGGTGCGACTCCTGGCAGCTTCGGCAGCGCTCGCGTTTGGATTTTGGGCGCAAGGGACCGCTCTTGCGCAAGACGGCCAGGCAGACGGGACTGCTGAGCCCTCGCAACAGGCTGCAGCGAATGCCGACACAGATGCTGCCGACGGTTCGACTCAAGATGGGCTGCTCAGCGAAGCGGAGCTTGAGCAGCTCGTGGCGCCGATCGCACTTTACTCGGATCCGCTTCTCGCGAACGTCCTAATCGCATCAACCTATCCGCTGGAAGTCGTGCAGGCGGAACGCTGGTACCAGGACAACAAGGACCTCCAGGTGGATGCCTTGCAAACGGCGCTGGCGACTCAGGATTGGGACGATAGCCTCAAGGATCTCGTCGCTGTGCCGGATGTCCTTGAGATGATGAACAAGGATCTCGACTGGACACAGAAACTCGGCGATGCAGTGCTTGCGCAGCAATCCGATGTGATGAACGCGGTGCAAGCCTTGCGCGCTCGCGCCAAAGAAGCCGGTACACTTGAGTCGAACCCACAACAGACCGTGACGGTCACGCAGACGGTGGTGCAGAACGCCGATACCACCTCGGCCGGCGGAGAGACAGCGACGCAAGGCGGCCAGACCCAAGAAGTGATCGCGATTCAGCCCACCGATCCCGAGAAGGTCTATGTGCCGTACTACGACCCGAATGTCGTCTATGGCACCTGGCCCTATGCCAGCTATCAGCCCTACTACTACCCGCCACCGCCTGGCTATCGCTTTGGTAGCGCGCTGGCGACCGGGCTTGTATGGAGTGCCGGCTTCGCCATCGGCAATGCGATTTGGGGCGACAACATCAATTGGGGCCGCAACGACATCAATGTGAACGTCAACCGCAACATCAGTGGGAACACGATCAATCGCAACAACGTCAACGTCCAGAAGTGGGAGCACAATTCCGAGCACCGCCGGGGCGTGCAGTACAACAACAACGAAGTTCGCAACAAGTTCGAGAACAAAGGCAACCGGAACAACGTCGGACAGAAGGTCGGTGACAGGCGCCCTGGCGGCGGTGAGGGCCGTCCTGGCGGCGGTAATCGCCCAGGCAACGTCGGTGGACGTCCGACCGTCGGGGACATCGAAGCCGGCCTTAAACGGCCGGGCGGGGGCGAAGGTCGCCCCGGTGGCGGCAATTTAGCCGACAAGCGGCCTGGCGGCGGCGAGGGCCGTCCCGGTGGCGGTAACTTGGCTGACAAGCGGCCCGGTGGCGGCGAGGGGCGCCCTGGCGGCGGCAATCGCCTAGGTAATGCCGGCAATAAACGGCCTTCCGTAGGTGATATCGAGGCCGGTCTCAAAAAGCCCGGGGCCGACAGGCCCGGTGCAGGTGGTGGCGATCGGAAAGCCAGCCTGAAGGACAGGCCTGCCAGCAAACCCGCAGCGAAGAGACCTGCACCGGCAAAACCTACCGCTAAGAAACCTGCATCCAAGAAAGTCGCGGCCGCGAAACCCGCAGCGGAGAAACCCGCTGCAAGGAAACCGCAAAGCCGGCCCAGCGGCAATGCATTCAAGAAAAGTAGCGGCAGCAGCGCGCGCAAAGCCTCGTCGCGTGGCCGCGCAAGCGCAGGCGGTCGAAGCGTTTCGAGAAGTCGCGGCGGTGGCGGCCGCCGTGCGGGCGGCGGTGGCCGTCGCAGGTAGCCTAACAGCATAGAAGCAAAGAGTGAAAACCTATGATGGTGGATGGTATGCCATTGATTCGCCGACTCAGCCACGCGGTGTTGTGCTTGGCGCTACTCGGTCTCTGTGCGCAGGCACATGCAGGGCAGCAATTCGAAAGTCCTAAAGCTGCAATCGATGCGCTTGTTAGCGCGGCGCGCAGCGGAGAGAAGGATAAGCTGATCGACATCCTCGGCTCTGATGGTCAACACGTTATCAGTTCGGGCGATGAAGTTGCCGACAAGAACGCCCGGGAGCGTTTTATGGAGGCCTATGACAAGCACCATGAGCTCGAAATGGAGGGGGATGACTTCGCAATCCTTCTGCTCGGCGACGACGATTGGCCGTTCCCCATCCCCGTTGTTAAGAGAGAGGACGGCAAATGGGAGTTCGATACCGAAGGTGGTCTAGAAGAAATCCTCATCCGTCGCATTGGACGAAATGAACTCTTGGCCATCGAAGCCGCCCAACTTTACGTCAAAGCACAGGAGAAATACGCGGCGATCAATCCCGATGGTGAGCAGCCTCCAGCTTATGCGCAGCGTTTCATAAGTTCCCCTGGCAAGAAGGACGGGCTGTATTGGTCGACAGAGGCGGGCGACGAGGAGAGCCCTCTGTCGAAAAAGTTCATTGAGGTCACAGACGAAGGCTACAAGCCGGACGGTATCAGGCCGATGCCCTATCGCGGCTACTACTTCCGGATTCTCAAGAGTCAAAGCGACGAAGCGGAGGGTGGCGCACAGAACTATATCGATAATGGCCGCATGACCGGCGGCTATGCGCTGATCGCCTTTCCGGCCGAATACAACAATTCCGGTATTATGACCTTCATCGTCAGCCGTGATAGCGAGGTCCTCGAAAAAGATCTCGGTGAAGATACGACCGATGTTGCGAGCGGCATCGACACGTTTTCCCCCGACGATGGCTGGGAGCCTGCCCAGACTCCATAGCCAACCTATTGGCGTCCCATGTTTTTCTTGAGGACGCGCAAGGTCACCGTTGCGAACGCCGTCCTACCTGTGGCAAGCGCGCGCTTGCTACAGGTAGGCCCATCGTTTTGGCAAAAGGTGCGCTCAAAACCGCGCCACTTGCGCGGCAATCGGTTCTTTGGCCAGATACGCGGTCTGGTTTGCGCCGAGACGGTGATTGCCGTCGAAATTGCCTGAGTGCCCGAACAACACTGGGCTCGATTGGGCTATAGGGCCTCGGGGAATAATGCTTACTCTTGATCAGTCGATCGCGTTCGGCACCCTGCTTTTCGCCTTTGCGCTCTTTCTGTGGGGGCGCTTTCGCTATGACGTTGTGGCGATGATGGCGTTGCTTGCCGTGACGCTAACGGGGCTGATCCCATTCGATCAGGCGTTTTCGGGCTTCGCCCACCCCGCCGTCATCACCGTGGCCGCGGTTCTGGTCTTGAGCCGTGCGCTGCAGAACGCCGGCATCGTCGACGTGATCGTTCGTCTTCTTTCACCCTTACGGGGCTCCGAGACACAGCAGATCAGCTCCCAAGCAGGACTGGTCGCGATTCTGTCGAGCTTCATGAACAATGTCGGCGCGCTTGCTCTCATGCTGCCGGTCGCGTTGCGCAACGCCTATCGCGATGGTTATGCGCCGGCGAAGTCTCTGATGCCGCTCGCCTTCGCGTCCTTACTCGGCGGCATGGTGACGCTTATCGGCACGCCGCCCAATCTGATTGTCGCGGGTTTTCGTGAGACCGAGACTGGGACGCCCTTTGGGATGTTCGACTTCGCACCCGTTGGCTTGGCCGTAGCCGTGGCTGGTCTTGCGTTCATAATATTCGTAGGGCCGCGCCTTTTGTCGTCTGACAGGCGCGGAGCCACCGACGATGCGCTCGACGTTGGCGACTATCTGGCCGAAGCGCGCGTTCAGAAGAGCGGCAAGGCTTGGGGGAAGACGGTTCAGGAAGTTGAGGCCCTCGTCGACGGGGAGGCACGTATCGTTGGCTTGGTACAAGGCACGAAACGGCAGGTTGCACCGGCCGCTTCCAAAAAACTTCATGCGCGTCACGTCCTGATTCTGGAAGGTGAGCCGGATGCAATCAAGGAACTCGTGGACGCTGGCGGTCTGAAGTTGCTCAACAGCGAGGGCTTGAGTGCGGAGAGGCTAGAGTCCGATCAGGTCGAGCTAGCCGAGGCAGTCATCAAACCGGGATCGCGCCTGGAAGGAAAAACGCCAACCGCACTAACCTTGCGCCGCGACTACGGCATCAACTTGCTCGGGATCGCTCGTCATGGCCGGCGCGTCCACACGCGGCTCGGCAAGATCCGGCTACAGATTGGTGACGTCCTGCTTTTGCAAGGCCCATCCGACACCATGGCGAGCACGCTCGCGGAGCTCGGCTGCTTGCCGCTGGCCGAACGAAGCCTGACGATTGGGCGTCCGCGCCGTCTGCTCTGGGCCGCAGTCATATTCGCGCTTGCGATTGCGGCCACCGTGTCCAACCTTCTCCCCGCCCAGGTTGCTTTCGCCGCAGGAGCCGTGGGCGTTGTGATCGCTGGCATCGTTCGTCCCACCGAGATCTATGAGAGCATCGATTGGCCTGTGATCGTTTTGCTCGGCGCCATGATCCCTGTTGGTCAGGCGCTGGAGGTGACAGGCAGCGCGGCCTTAGTCGCCGACGGCATGGTGGCGCTTGGGAGCAACTTTGCGCCTGTATTTATGATCGCGTTGCTACTTGTCGGCACCATGTTCATCTCCGATGCGATCAACAACAACGCGACGGCCGTTCTCATGGCCCCCATCGGCTTTGAACTGGCCACGCGTCTCGAAGCGAGCCCGGATCCCTTTCTGATGGCGGTCGCGGTGGGCGCGTCCTGCTCGTTCCTCACGCCAATTGGGCACCAGTCCAACACGCTGGTTATGGCCCCGGGAGGCTATCTGTTCGGAGACTATTGGCGCCTGGGACTGCCGCTTCAGGTCGTCATCGCGGTCGTCGCGGTCCCGATGATCATGCTCGTCTGGCCACTCTAGGGCAGGGGACTTAGGCGTCAATTTCCTCAGCCAGATCAATGGTCGGAGTGGCAGGATTTGAACCTGCGACCCCCTCGTCCCGAACGAGGTGCGCTACCAGGCTGCGCCACACTCCGCCTCGACCAATATGGCTTGAAGAGGGACCGTATATAGACGGCGCGGGGTGCGCCCGCAACAAGGAGTAGGGCGCTCCGAAGCAAAGTTTTTCTGGCGGGAACCGGCCGATCCATTGCCGAACGGGCCCGATGCTGTTAGGACGGCGGGCCGGTCCGCCCGAACGGGCGGCAGGTTGAGTCGGAAGGCTCGCCTGCGTAAGGATCGGCTTCCAACACAGCGTGATGGGGCGTGGCCAAGCGGTAAGGCAACGGGTTTTGGTCTCGTGATCCCAGGTTCGAATCCTGGCGCCCCAGCCACG
>JARFRF010000185.1 GCA_029287395.1 Methyloceanibacter sp.
GATGGTTTGCGGCGATCGCGGTCGCCGTTTCGCTTGGGCCGCTCTGCAATGAGGTTTTCGGGAATATCGGCAAGGCCGGCTAGATTCGGCTCTTCCTCCTGCTGTTCTGTTTTGGCTGCTTCCGGCTCAGGCGACTCCACAAGCGGAGTAGCTGCGGCAACATCAGCTAACGGTGGAACGGCCGGCACCGCACGCTCGATCAGAATCTTTTCTGCACTTGCGTCGGCGGTAACACCTGCATTGCGATGTCCGAGGTTCAACTCTATCGAGGCCAACATGCGGGCATCGTCCCCGCGTGGCAGCGACAGCGTGAGCAACATGAGCACTACAACCGCGCTTGCGGCAACGAGGCGGGGAGCAATACGCGGCAAATGCGCGGCTTCGGCGCTAAGCCAGACAGCTCGGAGCGCAAGCCGTACCGCGCGGAGCGCGAAGCCGATAAAGCGGAGCATTAAACCTGTCGCGCGAAGCCCAAGGATTCTGACACGAAGTTTCAGCCTTCGCGATCGCTCGGCCCATTTGAGATCTGCCGCACTCCGAGGTTTAGATCGGTCCGCTGCGAACGCGAACGAAGCTTCCCCGCACGATGCCTCGGCAAACGCATTATCCTTAGCCCGCTGCATACGCTAGTACGTCCCCCTGCCTTAAGCCTAGCATAAGGGCGCGACCAGGTCAGAAAAACGGCGCAGTACACAGGTCGCGAGCATTTTTTGCGAGCAGCGACAGCGCTGCAACACTCGGTCTCCCTGTGCATTGCTAAAGCGCTGATTCAATAAGGTTTAAGGCAACCTCAGTGGATTGCGGGGAAAAGCCGCTCAGACCTGCTGCAACAAGGAAACAATCGTTTAGTCTCGATATGGCGGGTTGGCCGGTTGTGGAAGGGGCCGATGGAGAAATCCAAAGGCGCCGGGAAACGGCGGCACACTCGTTAGGGCAAGGCAAGCCCGAGGTCATCCAGGCCATGGGTGGCTGAAGGCGGCGGGAAAGGTAGACGCGAAATTCTACGGTCTGGCGGGGTCACCGCAGTACCGTGAGGTGATACCGGCAGAGTGTTTCGCGCCACTGATCCCACCGCTGAATGGCTCTAGCTTGGCCGAAGCGGGAGCCGCGTCGTAGCAACGCGACGATAAATAAGGGCCGTGGTCAGGGCACGGCATCGGCTCTAAGGGAGCCCATTCGTGGGAAACCTTGCTGCCGAGAACGTGTCCGAGGGGCCGAAAGGTCCCGCGGCGCCGACCAGACGTCCCGAACGGGCGGGTGGTTCGACATCGCAACAGGGAGGCGGGGCCGACAAAGCCCCGCCTTTCCTTGTTTCTGCTCTTGTTTTCTCCCCTTTAGCTGCTCGCATGCCGCCGATAAGATCGCGCCGTCATGCAACTGAGCTTCCAGAGACAGTCCCGACCCCTCATCGGGGTGGCCGCGGCCCTGTTGATCCTTGGCGCGCTTGCTGGCTGTGGCACGACGAATTCCATCGGGGGTGGCAGCAGCGACAGTGGCCCTGCAGCGGGCACCGACACGAACATGGGCGGGCTTTGGAGCGGCGGAAGCAAACCCAACGGATTTCCAGGCTTCACGAAGAAGCCTGGTCCGAACGATCGTCCCACGCGCGTTGGCTGGGTCTCGGCGCGCGCCTCACAATGCGGATTTGTGTTTAATCCAACGCAATTGCGCGCGAACTATTTTCTGTTCGAGCGATCCTACGGGGCCAACCGAAAAAGGATGGACGACATCCAGCGGGCTTATGACTACTCATTTGAGTCGACGACCGCCCGCGCCAAGGAAAACGCCAACTACTGCACAAAGGAACGCGTCGACGAAATCCGTCCCGAATTGAACCGGTTTCTCGCAGGAGATTTCCGGACGTTCTGAAAAGCAATAGAGAGAGCCAAATCTCAGGGATTTGTCGCCGGTTTCGGAGAGACCTGCAGCTCCACCTGATCAGGCACCGAGTCTACGCTGGGAACGACGCCAACACCAGGAGCACTCCCTATGCTGGGGACAGTCAACGGCCATCCGTAACCAAGGAGTGCAAGCGCCAATGCAATCAGGATCCCAGCGGTGGCAGCGCCAATTTTAAATGTTCTCCATGGCACCCAGAAACCATCATCAGGCGGCTCAGACACGATCGTTGAGATCTCGGCTTCCTCTCCTGCAAGGATGGCCTCAAAAGCCGCTTCGAGCCGGGCGTGCGCATGCTTCAGTGCTGCCACGCGCGCGTCTAGAACATCGTCCTCCTCGAGAACCCTATCGATGGCACGTGTCTGTTTCCGTGCAAGCTGGCCATCCACATACGCCACCAAAAGTTCGTCGCTGAGTTCGGTCATGATGAAGCTCGGTGCCCCTCGGGATAAAGCGTTTCGACAATCGCGGCAGCCTTTGCCGGCGGGCGATTGCTCAGCCGGTTCGCCAACGATGTACTCATGCGAATAAGGCGTGCAGCGATCATCTCGGGCGCAACATCGAGGATCCGACCCGCGTCCTCATGCTCCAAGCCTTCGCCGTAAACGAGCAGAAGCGTGAGCCGCTGTTGGGGCGGCAATGCGACGAGAAAGGCGATGACCGGCGAGTCTCGATAGACGGACTCGGCGTCGTCGAACAGCGCGCCGAATGCCACGTCGTCGATCTTGGCTAGCGTCATCGGGTCGGATTCGCCGCTCAGGTCGTGCCGCCATTGGCGATAAATCTCGCTAAAGGCCCACACATCCATCGAGGTCCCGCGCTGATAGCGATGCTGCTCGGCAAGCATGTAACGTAAGGACCGCCGCAAAAGTCCATGCCCCGCATCGCGCCCTCCGGCGAGCACATCGGCAAATCGCTGAAGCCTCGGCAACATCGCCACAAGGCCAGATCTGACGGGATCGTGGTAGTCCTGAGTTTGCACGCCCTAAACCCCGCCGCGTGGGTTCAAGCCGGCGCCGCGCCGGAGTCTTCTCGACGAATCAAGAGGATACCATATTCCTTTGGCA
>JARFRF010000197.1 GCA_029287395.1 Methyloceanibacter sp.
CCCGGTTTCCCAGTGGTCAGAGTTGGCAGTAAGCTCGCCGCTCACAGTTGCGGGGGCAGCCACGGCATCCGCGCCAAGCGAGGCGCACACCGTGTTCCCTTTCATCCCATCGAACAACGTCTCAGGGAACCTCCAACGATAGCCACGCTGGGGCAGACGGGGCGCATTGTCAATTGCGGCACAAGCCCCCGCAACGGCGCTGTCGCGGTCGACAAGAACGCCGACTGGCTCGTTACCCTGGTGCGGCCCGGCTTTCTTGATCTCATCTGAAAAGCAACGAAGTTGCTAGTAGCGATAATGCTCCGGCTTGAAGGGGCCTTCGGGTTTCACGCCGATATAGGACGCCTGGTCGTCCGTCAGTGTGGTGAGCTGCGCGCCGAGCTTGGTGAGGTGCAGCTGCGCGACCTTTTCGTCGAGATGCTTCGGCAGCACATAGACCCTGTTCTCGTATTTGTCCGAGTACTGCCAAAGTTCGATCTGGGCCAGCACTTGGTTGGTGAAGGACGCGCTCATCACGAAGCTCGGATGTCCGGTGGCGCAGCCGAGATTCACGAGGCGGCCTTCGGCCAGCAGAATGATGCGCTTGCCGTCGGGGAACTCCACCTCGTCCACTTGCGGCTTCACATTGTGCCAGACGAAGTTCTTGAGCGCGGCGACCTGAATCTCCGAGTCGAAGTGACCGATATTGCAGACAATGGCCCGGTCGTGCATCGCGCGCATATGGTCGACGGTGATGACGTCCTTATTGCCCGTGGTGGTGACGAAGATGTCGCCCTTTGAGGCGGCGTCTTCCATCGTGGTGACTTCGTAGCCTTCCATTGCGGCCTGCAGCGCGCAGATGGGATCGATCTCGGTGACGGCCACGCGCGCGCCCTGGCTCTTCAGGCTCTCGGCGCAGCCTTTGCCCACATCGCCATAGCCGCAGACCACGGCGTATTTGCCGGCCAGCATCACGTCCGTGGAGCGCTTGATGCCGTCGGGCAGGCTCTCGCGGCAGCCATAGAGATTGTCGAATTTCGACTTGGTCACGCTGTCGTTCACGTTGATGGCGGGGAAGGGGAGCGTGCCCTTCTTCTGCATCTCGTAGAGCCGGTGTACGCCGGTCGTGGTCTCTTCGGACACGCCTTTGAGAGTGTGCCGGACCTTCGTGTAGAAGCCCGGGTCGCGGGCGAGGCGCTTCTTGATCGTGGCGAAGAAGGCTTCTTCTTCCTCGTTGGACGGGTTGTCGAGCACGCTCGGGTCTTCCGCGGCCTGGGCGCCGAGGATGACCATCATGGTGGCGTCGCCCCCGTCGTCGAGGATCAGATTGGCGGTCTCGCCCTCCGGCCATTCCAGGATACGGTCCACATAGTCCCAATATTCCTCCAGCGTTTCGCCCTTGACGGCGAACACCGGCGTGCCCGTGGCGGCAATGGCCGCGGCGGCATGGTCTTGCGTGGAGAAGATGTTGCAGGACGCCCAGCGGACCTCGGCGCCAAGGGCTTGCAGCGCCTCGATGAGGACGGCGGTCTGGATCGTCATATGCAGGCAGCCCGCGATGCGGGCGCCTTTAAGGGGCTGTTCGGCGCCGTACTCTTCGCGCACGGCCATCAGGCCCGGCATTTCGGTCTCAGCGATGGCGATCTCTTTACGGCCCCAATCCGCGAGCCCGATATCCTTAACGTGGTAGTTCATGCCGTTCTTTCTGCCTCTGGCTGCATAAAGATATAAAGAAGTCCTTATATGTTATAGGCGGCTGGGGGAGTCAAGACGCGGTTGGCGCTGGCGCTTTCGGCTTTTTTCGCGCCTCAGTCTTCCTCGCCGAAACCGTCTTCGACCAGCGTGACGAGGGCCTGGATGGCCAATTTCGCGCTGTCGCCGCTCGTCTCGATATGTATGAAGTCCCCTTGCCCCGCCGCGAGCATCATCAGCCCCATGATTGAGGTGCCGCCGACGGTCTGCTCATCCCGGCTCACCTGCACATTGGCCGGGAAGTCGCCGGCAACGCGCACGAACTGCGCCGAGGCGCGCGCGTGAAGACCTTTTTTGTTGGGGATCAGCACATCAGCCGCGTAGGTCCCATTTGCGGGATCTGAGAGTTTGATACGGGCCTTGGTGCTGCTCATTTAGTGCGCGGCCAAGATCTGGCTCGCAACGCTAATATATTTGCGCCCAGCTTCTTGCGCTTGAGTGATGGCGTCTTCCAAGCCGCATTCGCCGCGCACGCTCGCCAGCTTCACAAGCATGGGAAGATTGACGCCAGCGACCACCTCGACATCGGGACTTTCCATGGCCGAGATCGCAAGGTTCGACGGCGAGCCGCCGAACATATCGGTAAGCACCACGACGCCGTCGCCGGAGTCGACCTTGGCGAGTGCGGCGAGCATGTCCGCGCGCCGCGCATCGAGGTCATCGTCTGGGCCTATCGAAATCGTTTCGACCTGCTCCTGCGGGCCCACAACGTGCTCAAGCGCTGCGCGGAACTCGCAAGCCAGATTGCCGTGGGTCACGATAACGACGCCGATCATGCTACCTCTAAGATGAAGGCCGCCCGGCTATGGCCGCTTTGTTCCTCGGGCGGAAAGGGACTGTACATATCTGATCCGCGCCTTCCTAAACCTTATTGTTCGCGGCGCGCAAGTGCGCCATAGCGTCCAAGATCGCCAACTTTAGTTTCAGGGGCGTGGAAGCCTCGAAAGCCGCCAACTTGAGCACGGGTACCGCGATACCGGCAAGCGTAGCCTGATTCCAAGGATCGGGCCGCATGCGTGGAACATCCCGACGGTCAACGAGATCGCACACCACGACGACACGCGCCGAGGATATGAAAGGGACCTGCCGAACGCCGAGCCCGCGCACCTCGAGAAGCCCTGCGAGATTCGCCGGTGGCGCGGCAGTAAGGCTGTCGTTTTTTGCAAAGAGGCAAACCTGATCGTCCGCCACGAGCTTGGCTTCGCCTGCATCGTCCTGCGGCAGAGAAAGAAAGCGCAAAGCGAGGTCGGACTTACCGTCCCCTGAGCTTCCGCGAATCAGCGCAGCATTCGTGCCAAGCGCGACGCACGTGCCATGAACGATCATTTCGGAGTTGGGGCCGCCAGGTTCGGGCGTCATGGCATCTGTGGGGGCGCTACGCGGCCTTGAGACGAATAACGAATCGCGCACCGCCGCTGCTCCGCACGTGTCCGTCCGCGGTGCTGGCCTTGTCGTCGGACAGCGGCCGATTCTCCGCGTAGAGGCGTCCGCCATGTGCCGCGATGATCTGGCGAGAAATGTTCAGACCAAGTCCTGAGTTTTGGCCAAACGTCTCGTGCGGGCGATCTGTGTAGAACCGCTCGAAGATGCGCTCGAGGTTCTCCCGCGCGATCCCCGGCCCCTCGTCTTCGATCGTCACTTCGACCTCCGGCCCGCGCCGCCGCGCCGTGACTTTCACAAGGCCGCGCGGTGGCGAGAAGGAGATCGCATTCTCAATCAGGTTCACCATCACCTGATGGAGCCGGCTGTCATGGCCTATGACACGATAGGGATAGGTGCCCGGCGCACGATCAATGTCCAACGACAATTCGGGCAGGTCGTCACGATGAATGTCTCTGTAGAGCGAAACCGTCGCTCGAAGCAGATCGTCGAGATCGACAGGCCGTGCGTCTTCGCGGGCGAGTTCGGCGTCGAGCCGCGAGGCATCGGAGATGTCGCTGATTAGGCGGTCCAGGCGTTTCACATCATGCTGGATGATGTCCATCAACCGTTCGCGAGATTCCTTGTCTCTCACAAGCGGCAATGTCTCGGTTGCGCTGCGTAGTGACGTCAGTGGATTCTTGAGCTCGTGCGCCACATCGGCTGCGAAGCTCTCAATCGCATCGATCCGGTTGTACAAGGCGGATGTCATATCGCGCAGTGCGTGAGAAAGGTGGCCAATTTCGTCAGACCTTTCTGTAAAGTCGGGAATCTCCGCGCGCGCCTTTACGCTGTGCCGAACTCGTTCCGCTGCAACGGCCAAGCGTTGCATGGGCCCTGCAATCGTGTTGGCGAGAATGAGCGAGAGGACGACCGTCACGGCTGCTGCGAAGATTGCTACGCGAAAGATGCGCCAACGTTCGGCCGCTACAACCTCGTCGATAGCGCCGCCGCGGGTCGACAAGAGAAGCACACCGAGCACGGATCGCATTCTCTCCACCGGAACGGCGACCGAGACGACGATCTCTCCCTTCTCGTTCTTGCGGACGATTGGGACGGATGTGCCCGTAAGAGCGGCCTCGACTTCCGGGTAAGCCATGCCGTTTACGGTTCCGATTTCTTTGTAGACAGGTAAATCCACCGGCTGGAACTGGTTCGCAACCGCGTTCCAGAACGTGGTGAGGGCATCGGGCTCGCTGGTCTCTGGCGGCGGCAGGTCGTAGCGCAGTACTTCGCCGCGCGAGTAAAACGTGTCTGAATCGAGAATGAGCGCGCCGTCGCGATCGTAGATGCGTGCGCGGCTCCCTGTCGGCTTCACCAGCGGACGCAGGATGGGCGCAGCGCGTTCAGGGTCGATGGTAAAGCCAAGGGCGTTGGGCATAGCATCGCTCGCCTGAAATCCGGCCGGTCCGATCTCTCTTTCGAGGATTGTCTCGGGATCAACTTCGGACTCGCTGGCGTCGACGCCTGCGGATGCGGCGATTGCACGTGCAATAATCTCACCCTGCGTCTGCAGGCTCTGCACCTGAGCGCCGATCAATGCTGCCCGCAAGTCGTTGAGGTAGAGAATGCCTGAGACGAGAATCGCCAGTCCGATAAGGTTGAGGACGACGATCCGGCGGGTGAGGCTCGAGAAGCCGTGTCGGAAGGGGCGGTGCTGTCCGAGCCAGCGCGAGGCGCGGCGAAGCCAATAGATTCCCCCGCGTCCAACGCGCATAGCGCGGGCGCGCAAGGACGCTGGACCCTGTTGCCAGGACCTTTCAGCGTCGGCAGTCATTGCGCCTGCCCATTATTCTTTGAAGCGATAGCCCACACCATAGAGTGTCTCGATCACATCGAAGCTTTGGTCGACGGCCTTGAACTTTTTCCGCAACCGCTTGATGTGGCTGTCGATAGTGCGGTCGTCGACATAGACTTGGTCATCATACGCCGCATCCATCAGCGCGTCCCGGCTTTTTACCACGCCTGGGCGCTGAGCGAGAGCCTGTAGAATCAAGAATTCGGTCACGGTCAGCGTCACCGGCAGCCCGTCCCAGACGCAGGTATGGCGCTCAGAGTCCATTTTTAGCTTTCCGCGCTCAAGGACCTTGGATTGGTCGTCGGCCACTTGGGCTTTGTCGCGAGGCTGGGCGCGCCGCAGGACCGCCTTCACGCGTTCGATCAGCAAGCGCTGAGGAAAAGGCTTCCGAATGTAATCGTCTGCCCCCATCTTGAGGCCGAATAGCTCGTCGATCTCTTCGTCCTTCGACGTTAGGAAGATCACGGGCAATTCAGTGCGCTGCCGTAAGCGCCGCAGCAGCTCCATGCCGTCCATACGCGGCATCTTGATGTCGAGAATGGCAAGATCGGGCGGACTATCGAAGAGGCCGTCCAGGGCGCTTGCGCCGTCGTTGTAGGTCTGGGTCTTATAACCTTCTGCCTCCAGCACCATGCGCAAGGAGGTGAGAATGTTTCTGTCGTCGTCGACAAGAGCAATAGTTGGCATAGGGGGGCCTTTTTGCGCGCCTCGCGCGATTAACTGGATGTGGTGCTCATAGGGCTGCGTGAAAACCGTGGCAGCATCGGGGCAGAGCCTCGGGCGTTCCGCGCCCGACCCATCGCCACGGGGATGCAACAAAAACCGTTATATTGCAAGTAAATAACTGCCTAGGGGCGCGTGACATGGCAGCGGCGTCTCTCGGCTGGGGAGCGATCTCGTATCACACCGCCAGGCGGCTCACATGCGCCTGATGGACGGATTTCAGCACAAAAAGACGTGCGAGGAGCTGGTCCCGCTTGTAGACGAGGCGCGAGCCACGATAGGTTTCGTCAAATAGCCACTATTGGCCTTTTTGCCGATAGGCGGTCTCTCATACCTCCGCATAAAAAGGGGAGGTGGCCATCACGCACGTGAGCTACAGATATCCGAAAGGCAGGGACGGAACCGTATGAATTTTCAGTCAAGATTTGCACCGACCAACAATCCGAAGGTGCTGGATTTCGTGGATGGTGCTGAAGCGTTGTTCCGGCCAGAACGGGTTCATTGGTGTGACGGTTCCAAAGAGGAGTATCAGACGTTGCTGAAGGCGCTCGTCGACAGCGGCTCAGCAACCTGGCTCGACCAGGAGAAGCGCCCGAACTCAATTCTTGTTCGTTCCGATCCCAAGGATGTCGCTCGCGTCGAAGACCAGACCTACATCTGCTCCTTAAGACAAGAGGATGCCGGCCCAACCAACAATTGGTTCGATCCGGCCAAGATGAAAGAGACGCTGTCCGAGCTATTTGACGGCGCCATGCAGGGCCGCACGATGTATGTGGTTCCCTATTCCATGGGGCCAATCGGTTCCCCGATCGCTGGCATCGGTGTGATGGTCACAGATTCGGCCTATGCAGTTGCGAATATGCACATCATGACTCGTGTTGGTGACGCGGTTTGGGGCGCACTTGGCACGAGCGAAGATTTCGTCCGTGGTCTGCATACAGTGGGCTCGCCGCTGGTGACGCAGAATCAGGCCGACGTCCCCTGGCCCTGCAACGAGACCAAGTACATTTCGCACTTTCCCGAGACTCGGGAGGTCTGGTCTTATGGGTCCGGATATGGTGGCAACGCGTTGCTGGGGAAGAAGTGTCATGCATTGCGCATCGCATCAGTGAAGGCGCGCGACGAAGGTTGGTTGGCGGAGCACATGCTCATTCTCAAGCTCACCAATCCTGAGGGCCAGTCGAAGTACATTGCCGCTGCCTTCCCGAGCGCCTGCGGCAAAACCAATCTCGCGATGTTGAGTCCGACGATTCCCGGATGGAAAGCCGAGACGATTGGTGACGATATTTGTTGGATGAAGTTCGGCGAGGATGGCCGGCTCTATGCCATCAACCCGGAGACAGGATTTTTCGGTGTTGCGCCTGGAACGTCCTACAAATCGAACTACTTCGCGATGCGGACAATGCATGCGAACTGCATCTACTCAAATGTTGCCCTCACGGACGATGGCGATGTGTGGTGGGAGGAAATGACGCCAGAGCCACCGACGCACACCACTGATTGGCTGCGTCGGCCTTGGACTCCGGCTGCAGGACGACCCGCCGCGCATCCCAACTCACGTTTCACCGCGCCCGCAAGCCAATGCCCAGTCATCGCAGAGGAATGGGAGGATCCGAAGGGTGTTCCGATCGATGCGATTTTGTTTGGCGGGCGGCGTGCTTCGGTCGTCCCGCTTGTCACTGAGGCCGAGACTTGGCGGCAAGGGACTTTCTACGGTTCCATTATGGCTTCGGAGAAGACGGCCGCCGCTACGGGCGGACTTGGGAGCTTGCGTCGGGATCCCATGGCGATGCTCCCTTTTTGCGGCTACCACATGGGCGATTACTTTGCCCATTGGCTGGACGTCGGCGAGAAGGGCGGCGACAAGATGCCGAAAGTCTTCTACGTGAACTGGTTCCGCAAAAGCGCCGACGGCAAGTTTCTGTGGCCAGGGTTCGCCGAGAACGCCCGGGTGCTGAAGTGGATCTTCGAGAGATGCGACGGCGCGGCCGATGCGGTGGATACGCCGCTTGGCAAGATGCCAACCGAAGATGGGCTCGACACGCACGGTCTCAATGTGGATGCGGCGGATATGAAAGAGCTGCTCCGTGTCGATGTCGAAGGCTGGAAGGCAGAGATTCCCTCGATCAAGGAGCACTATCAGTCGTTCGGCGACAAGCTGCCGTCCGGATTGACCGAAGAGCTCAGCGATCTTGAGAAGCGCCTAGGCTAGCGCTGTACCCATCCCGCGAAGAGGCGCGCATCCGGGTGGGCCTTGTCCCGGCTGGCGGCCCCTACAATGAGTGTTTCGCGCATCGCACCCTTGCTCCCGACGGCAACGCGCCTTAGGCACTCCCGAATGACCAAGCAACACACCGTTGTCGCGGCGGGCCATGCCCTGACTGCCGAAGCTGCCGCGGAGATTCTTGGCGACGGCGGCAACGCCTTCGACGCGGCTATCGCGGGCATGTGCATGACGTTTGTGGCTGAACCGGTCTTCTCCTCGCTTGGTGGCGGCGGGTTTCTCATGGCGCGGCAGGCTAGCCGGACGGATGCGCAGTTGTTCGACTTCTTTGTCGAGACGCCCTTGCGTCGACGCGCCGACGATGAGGTTTCGTTCTTTCCCATCGAAGCCGACTTCGGACCCGCGCGCCAAGAATTCCATATTGGTTTTGGGTCCAGCGCGACGCCAGGAGTGGCGCAAGGGCTCTTCGCGATCCACGAGGCTTTCGGCCGTCTGCCGATGAAGAGGCTAGTAGAACCGGCAGCGCGCGAAGCGAAACGCGGCTTTCCCGTCACGGCGTTCCAAGCCTATCTGTTCACAGTCATCGCGCCGATCCTGAAAAACAGCGCCGGCACACGCGCCATTTTCGCGCCCGATGGCGACCTTCTCAAAGAGGGAGAGGTCTTCCGTAATCCTGCACTTGCCGAAACGCTCGAGTGGCTGGCGGAGGATGGCCCACGGCTATTCACCGAAGGAGATATCGGGCAGGCCATCGCTGCCCAATGCCGGAATGGCGGAGGACATCTGACCCCCGACGATCTGCGCCGATACGCGGTGCTCGTTCGCGATCCGCTTACATGGCGCATCGGCGAAGCCTCTGTCGCCCTGAACCCACCGCCGAGCGCGGGCGGCGCGCTCATCGCCTATGGCCTCGCTTTTCTCAGGGCCTACAAGGCACTCGGGAAGCCCATCGACACCGCCGCACTTGGCGCGGCGATGATGGCCACCAATGCAGCACGTTCTTCCCATGGACTTGAACTCGGCACGCTGCTCGAACGAGGTTTCCTCAATAAGGAAATCGAGGCTGCCGCGTGCGCACCACCTGCCTATCGAGGCACCACTCATCTCAGCGTTATCGACGGCGAGGGCAACACGGCCGCCGTGACGCTATCGAACGGGGAAGGCAATGGGTTTGTAATCGAGCCCCACGGCTTCATGCTGAACAATATGCTCGGCGAGGAAGATCTGGTGGAGGGCAATTCGGGCAGCTGGCGTGAGAATGTCCGCATGTCGTCCATGATGGCGCCGACGATTATTGTTGAGGACGACGGTACGGTCACCGCGCTTGGGTCGGGCGGCTCCAACCGTATTCGCACGGCGGTGCTGCAGGTTGCGGTCAATCTTTTGGAACACGGCAAAGATGTGCCCGATGCGGTGGATGCGCCGCGCCTCCATGTCGAGCGCGACGGTACGGTTAGTTTCGAACCGGGCTTTTCGGAAGAAGACCAAGCACGCTTGCGTGCGCTCAGCGAGAAGACCAAAGCGTGGCCCGAGCGGAATCTCTTCTTCGGCGGCGTCCATGTGGCGCGCTGGCACGAACGAAGGGGCGCAGAAGGCGCGGGCGATTCCCGCCGCCAAGGTGTTGCGATTGTCGATTAGGGCCTGATGTCGCAAACGAACAATCTGGTGCCGCAGAAGAACAATAGCCCCGTATGCCGGTGCGATGCTGACACAACGCGCACAAAAGGAGAGACCGTCATGAAGAATGCCGTCGCGATCTATCACGTGGCCTTTGAGGACGCGGGCACGCTCGGCCCCGTGCTTGACGAGCGCGGCATCGATCTCACCTATCTTCAGGCCGGCCGCGACGATCTCAGCCCCGCGCTCCACGCAGACCTTGTGCTCATTCTTGGTGGCCCCATCGGCATCTATGAGTTCGATCGATATCCTTTTTTGAAGGACGAATTGAAACTCATCGAAGAGGTTGTGAAGGAGAGTACGCCGGCGGTCGGCATCTGCCTCGGGGCCCAAGCGTTAGCCGCTGTGTTCGGCGCGCGCGTCTATCCGGGCAAGGAAAAGGAACTTGGCTGGGACCGGCTGATTCTGACGGACGAAGGCAAGGACTCGCCGCTGGGTGTGCTCGAGGGCCTGCATATTCTGAATTGGCACGGCGATACGTTCGATCTGCCCACGGGCGCTACACGCCTCGCCTCTACCCCAATCACGCCCAACCAGGCGTTCTCCTGCGGCCCGAATGTGCTGGCGCTGCAGTTCCATGTCGAACTGCCCGAACAAGACATGGAGCGCTGGCTGATCGGCCACACGTTGGAACTGGCCAATTCAAACGTCGACCTGGGCGAGATGCGCGCCGCCACGGCCCGCCACGCCCCGCCGACCAACGAAGCAAGCCGCACCCTGTTCAATCAGTGGCTGGATGGGGTGTCCAGATAGCGAGGCGTGTGCGGCCCTAATGCGCCGCCTCCCAATTCTCTGCGGCGCGGGCGTCCACCTTCAGCGGTACTTTGAGTTCCAGAGCTGGCTGAGGCGCGGCCTCCATAATCTGCCGCGCGACTTCCATGGTCTTCTCCGCTTCGCCTGACGGCGCTTCGAAGATCAGCTCGTCATGGACTTGCAGCAACATGCGCGCTTGCAGGCCTGCCTCGCGCAAGGCATCGGGCATGCGAATCATGGCTCGGCGGATAATGTCCGCTGCCGAGCCTTGAATTGGTGCATTGATGGCCGCTCGCTCGTAGTTACCCCGCAAGCTCGGATTCTTTGTGTTGATCTCGGGGTAGTGCACTTTTCGTCCGAAGAGCGTCGATACGTAGCCGGAGTGCTTTGCCTCGGCCTTCGTGGCCTCCATGTAGTCTTTGATGCCGGGGAAGCGCTCGAAATAGGTCTTTATATAGGCCGCGGCTTCCCCTCGCGGGATGCCGAGCTGCGCGCCAAGACCCACGGCGGAGATGCCGTAAATGATTCCGAAATTAATGGCCTTCGCGCGCCGCCTAATGCTCGGGTCCATGTCTTCGATGGGTACATCGAACATTTCCGACGCGGTCATGGCGTGAATGTCGAGCCCATCCGCGAAGGCCTGACGCAAGGTTGGCGTATCGGCCATATGAGCCAGAACGCGCAGTTCGATCTGGCTGTAGTCCGCGCTGATCAGCGTCTTGCCGGATTCGGCCACGAAGGCCTTGCGGATTTCGCGTCCCTCCGCCGTACGCACAGGAATATTCTGCAGGTTCGGCTCTTGGCTGGCGAGGCGGCCCGTCGTGGTCGATGCCAGGACATAGCGGGTATGCACGCGCCCTGTATCAGCGTTGATATAGGCAGGCAGAGCGTCTGTATACGTACTTTTTAGCTTCGAGAGCTGTCGCCACTCGAGGATCTTTTGCGGCAAAACGTGGCCCTCGGCGGCAAGGTCTTCAAGAACGGCCGCGTCCGTACTCCAGGCACCGGTTTTCGTCTTGCGCCCACCGGGCAGGCTCATCTTGTCGAACAGGATTTCGCCAAGCTGCTTCGGCGAGCCGATATTGAAGTCTTCGCCCGCCAATTCACGTATCTCATCTTCAAGACGGGCAATCGTCTGCGCGAAGGAGCCGGACAGGCGCGCAAGCATCGCCCGGTCGACCTTGATGCCAGCGCGTTCCATGTCCGCAAGCACAGGCTGCAAAGGCCTCTCGAGTGTTTCGTATACGGTTGTCACGTGTTCGGACGGAAGGCGTGGTTTTTGCACGGTCCATAGACGCATGGCCGCATCTGCTTCTTCGCCCGCGGCTTCGGTGGCGCGCGCGACCTCGGCCCGGTCGAACGTAATTGCCGATTTGCCTGTGCCCAGTACCTCTTTCTCGGTGAGGCAGGTGTGGCCGAACAAGGCGCTCGTGCGCTTTGCAAGGCTGTGATCGGCGCGCCCGGCATCCAGCGCGTAAGAGATCAGTGACGGGTCGTCGACAGTGTCCAACGCGATGCCATGGCGGGCGAGCGCCACCATGGCTGGCTTGGCTTCCGCAATGATCTTGAGGACAGCGTCGTCTTCGAGCAGCGGTTTCAGCAGTGGGAGAGCCTCTCCTGGCGCGATTTGCGCGATCTGAGTGTCGCCCCCGAGGTCGAGCCCGTCGCTGGCGCGATGCGTCATGGGAACATAGGCGGCTTGGCCAGGTGCGAGAGAAATCGCAATCCCGGCAATGTCGCCCACCATAGGATCGGCGCTATCGCGTTTGACTGATAGCGCTGCGAAGCCTTGATCAGTCGCCGCGTGTACCAATTCGGTCAGCCGCGCCGTGTCCGTGACGGTCTTGTAGGCGCTGCGGTCGAATGGGATGTACTCGATACGATCCTGACGCTCCGCGGCCAGCTCGCGGGGCGAGCCGCCCTGAACGACGATATCGCGGGCCGGTCCTGTGGCGCCGCGCGCGCTTTGCCGCAAAGGATGGTCGTAGTCGTCCTTTTTCCTGGCGGCTGCTTTCTTTGTCTTGCCGACGCCTTCGGGGAGAGGTGCGCCGAGCCCCTCAGCCACGCGCTTCGTGAGCGTGGTAAATTCCATGTCGCGCATGAAGCCGAGAAGAGTGTCCGCGAGCGGCGCCCGTACAGCCGTATCGGAAAGCGGAATGTCCAGTGGCGTCTCTGTATCCAGCGTGACAAGCGTGCGCGATAGCCGTGCTTGGTCCGCAAACTCGATCAGGTTCTCGCGGCGCTTTTGCTGTTTGATCTCCCCGGCGCGCGAAAGAAGCGTATCCAGATCGCCAAAGTCGTTGATCAACAGCGCCGCTGTTTTGACGCCAATGCCCGGCACGCCGGGCACGTTGTCGGACGTATCTCCGATGAGCGCCTGCACCTCGATGACTTTGTTGGGCGGTACGCCGAATTTCTCGATCACGCCCTCTTCGCCGATCACCTTGTTCTTCATGGTGTCGTACATGACAACGCCAGGTTGGACGATCTGCATGAGGTCCTTGTCTGATGAGATCACGGTGACGTCCGCACCGGCGTCCTTGGCCTGAAGCGCGTAGGTCGCGATGAGGTCGTCCGCCTCGAAGCCCTCCTTTTCAATGCACGCCACATTGAAAGCACGCACAGCATCTCTCACCAAAGGGAACTGAGGAATGAGATCTTCCGGAGGCTCGGGCCGGTTTGCCTTGTAGCCGCTATAGAGATCCGAACGGAAGTTCTTGGACGAGTAGTCGAAGATCACGGCCATATGGCTCGGCGGGGCGAGCTCGTTCGATTCGCGCAGGAGCTTCCACAACATACCGCAAAAGCCGTGAACGGCTCCAACCGGCAGTCCATCGGAGGGGCGGGTTAGCGGGGGCAGCGCGTGGTAGGCGCGAAAAATATAGCCCGAGCCGTCGATTAGATAGACATGATCGCCGGGCCCGGCGGGCTTGCTAGGGGCTGCCGGCACATTGGCGCCGGCCTTCGCGGTACTCTTCTTGGTCATGATCCGAGCGACTATAAGGACTGTGTGGCGCGGGCGGGAGGGGCAATGCCGCTCCGTCCACCGAAGGGGCGCGCCTAAGTCTGTGGCTTGTGCCCGTCGACATTGTCCTCCTCGACGTTCCCTGGCGCCAGCGCCTTGTCGGGGCCGCCAAACGTCTCGTCGATGTAGCTCTTGAAGTACTTATCCAAAGGCGGGAAGGCGCGCGCAAACCGCCGAAAATCCTTCTGAGCGGTGAACAGCAGCAAGCCATCCTCAAGCGCTTGAACCAGGCCCGTTCGCAGGTGCGATTTGAGCAAGACGCGCTCGCCGAAATGCTCGCCTGGGCCGAACTGTTTCTCGAAATGCTCGCCCGTCTCTGGGTTGTCGATCGTCAGCTTGAAGCGGCCTTTGATCACCGTATAGAAGCCGTCGATCAGCATGCCCGGCTCGAAGACCTTGTCGCCCTTCCAGAAGTGGATATACCGCGTTGCCGGCGCCGGCATTCGGAGCTGCACGATATTGGGCGGCATCACCGCATTGATCATCCAGTTGAGTCCCACGCGAAACTTTGCGACGAGGCCGGGCAAGAAGGAGAGATAGAAGCCGCGCCACAGAAGCCAGGCGATGATTCCATGCATCTTGACGCCGTAGACATCAGCAACAGCCTTGCTCATACCGAGCGACGCGAGAGACCCCTTTGACTTGTAAGCGAAGGGCTCAAGGGGCTCGCCCTTGAGTTTAGCCACCATATTCTGGGCGAGCTGATAGCCCTCCCGCACGGCGAACTGAGCGGTTTGCGTGGCGTAGTCCGCCGGGTCTTCTTTTGGATCGTCGTTCAGCGGGATGAGTGCCGCATCTCCAAGAGCCCAAACATGCTTGTGCCCAGGCACCC
The DNA here is from genome assembly GCA_029287395.1 of Methyloceanibacter sp. Lineage (GTDB taxonomy): Bacteria > Pseudomonadota > Alphaproteobacteria > Rhizobiales > Methyloligellaceae > Methyloceanibacter. Next base: position 14,183 of record JARFRF010000197.1, read on the forward strand.
GCATAAAGCGGTCTGTTCTGATGCGGCCCCAATGCATATCGAGGCCGAGCGCATCCACGAGCGGGTGCGGGCCGTTGCCAATTGTTGCTACAACGGTCGATGAGTTGATGACCCGTCCATTGGTGAGTTCGACGCCAGTGGATGTTGCAGACTTCGTGCCGATGCCCGTGAGGACCTCCACACCGTTGGCTCGCAGGTTCTTTGTTGCATAGTCGGCGAGGTCCGCCGGAAAAGTGGGAAGGATCCGCGGCGCATACTCGATGAGATACATACGGATCTCTTCAGACTTGATGTTGTGATAGTAGCGGAGCGCGCGGCTGATCAGCTCGTTCGTTTCCGCGGCCGTTTCGACGCCGGAAAAGCCGGCGCCCACGACGACAAAGGTCAGCAGCTGGTCCTTGACCACTGTATCGGTGGTAACGTCCGCGGTTTCGAGGCAGCCAATAACGTGCGTGCGCAACAAGTGTGCATCCGTCAGATCCTTCATCGTTAGCGAATGATCGGCCATACCAGGAATACGGGCTAGATCGACGCCCGTTCCCAGCGCGATGACGAGCTCGTCATAGGGCAATTCCACAGGTGTCATGCGGGCGCCTTGCATGACGATCACGATCTTCCGCTCGAAATCGATGCCCATGACGCGGGCCTGTCTCACCTGGACGCGTGTCAGGAGCTGTCGTAGCGGGACTACCGCGTCCGAGGAATTTAGATTCGAGGACGCAACCTCAGGCAGGAGCGGCTGAAAGACGAAGTAGTTGTTGTTGTTGATTAGCTCGACATCGACCAAGCCGCGTCCGAGCTTCTCCAAAGATTTTGCCGCGAAAACTCCGCCAAAACCGCCACCGATCACGATGACCTTTTTCTTGTCTGCCATCTTTTTGCTTATCCCCAGCTGCCCCAGCCATTCTTTCGCGCCCAGCCGCATAGGTGAAGCCTTGCGCGGCACCCGTCAAGGGCGGGTCGGACCCCCGCGCAAGGCCGATGTGCCGCGTCTCGGCCATACCCAAATGGCGCATGCCCCGGTTATTCAGGGTTTCTACGCCGTTGCCTCAGCGGGGTGGTTTAGCTAGGTTTGCGCTCAGATTCTGCCATAGCACCCGTAGCTCAGCTGGATCGAGCGCTGCCCTCCGAAGGCAGAGGTCAGAGGTTCGAATCCTCTCGGGTGCGCCAACCCCACCAACAAGTTCACGGCTTCCCCAGAGCGCGATGCAAGCCGCGTGTCCGCGGAATGTCCGCGTAATCTGTTCTCGCCTCGTTCAAGCGAAGGAGCTACGCGCGCCCGAACAGCGGTGCGCGGGTCTCGTGAAGTCGAGCCGGGCTGTCGAGTATCAGGCGGATGCCTTTCTGGCTTAGCGCACCCCTCAAATCGGCTCATAGCCCGACTCAACGAGCGCTGGAGAGTTGT
>JARFRF010000132.1 GCA_029287395.1 Methyloceanibacter sp.
CCCGGAACACCCGTATCCTCCGTCGCGATATGCGGACCGGCGCCTGTCGACCCCTCCATACCGTCGATATAGATGGAGTCTGGACCGCACTTCACAGCCATCCTGACGTCATCATATACGCGCGCGGCGCCCAGCTTTAGCTGGATGGGAATTTCCCAGTTAGTCGCTTCGCGAATTTCCTCGATCTTCAGGGCAAGATCGTCCGGACCCAGCCAATCGGGATGGCGTGCCGGCGAACGCTGGTCGATACCCGCTGGCAAAGAGCGCATCTCGGCGACCTGATCCGTCACCTTTTGGCCCATCAAGTGGCCGCCGAGGCCAACCTTACAGCCCTGCCCGATAAAGAATTCGCATGCATCGGCGAGCCGCAGATGATGCGGATTGAAGCCGTAACGCGACTGAATGCATTGGTAGAGCCATTTCGAGGAGTAGCGGCGCTCGTCGGGGATCATACCGCCCTCGCCCGAGCACGTTGCGGTGCCCGCCATGGTAGCCCCGCGTGCCAAGGCGATCTTCGCCTCGTAAGACAAGGCGCCGAAGCTCATCCCGGTCACGTAAACTGGGATATCCAATTCCAACGGACGCTTGGCCTGCGGCCCGATCAGCGTCTTCGTATCGCATTTCTCTCGATAGCCCTCGATGACGAAGCGCGTGAGCGTGCCTGGCAGAAAGGTCAAATCATCCCAATGCGGAATCTTCTTGAACAATGAGAAGCCGCGCATGCGGTAGCGGCCGAGCTCCGCCTTCACATGGATGTCGTTCATAACCTCGGGCGTGAAGATTTGACTTTTGCCCAGCAGGAAGCGGCGTTGTTCAGCGGGCTCGTGTGCGCCGTTCGCCTTTTGCTTCTTCTTCTTTCCCATCTCTCGGAAGCTCCCTTTACAGAACCAGTTTTTTCTCAGTCGGCTCTAGGTTGTCGTAATTCCAGAGCTGCTTGCCCGCGACGATCTTTCGGAATGAGTCGATCCCGCCCTTCGGCATGACGTCGTACTTTGTCAGCTTTTTCCCAAGCCACTCTCGATCGAGGTCGGTCATGTCGGCCCACACGGCATCGACGCCAAGGCTTTTGGGCTCGCCGCCCAGGTAAATCGTTCCGTCGTACATAGAGTCGCCCAGATTCTTGCCAGCATTTCCGCAAATCACCATGCGCCCGCGCTGCATCATGAAACCGGTGAATGAACCTGTGTCGCCGCCGACAATGATGTTGCCGCCCTTCATGTCGATGCCAGTCCGTGAGCCGACGTCACCCTTGCAGACGAGATCGCCGCCACGGATCGCTGCACCAAACTGTGAACCGGCATTTTTCTCGATTAGGATGGTACCGCTCATCATGTTCTCCCCGCAGGACCAACCGACGCGGCCATTGATGCGGATATTCGGCCCATCAATCAGTCCACAGCCGAAATAGCCAAGAGATCCTTCGACGATGAGATTGAGCCGGTTCAAGATACCGACGGCCATGGAATGTTTAGCGGCTGGATTCTTTAGGACGATCGATCCGTACCCTTCGCTCATCATCTCTCGAATTCGGGAATTGACTTGCGTTGCCTCCATGTTGGACGCATCGATCTCGCCTCGCTTGTTGAAGTCGACATCGAACGAGTCGGGCAGGCTGAACCCGTGGTGGGGTTCGTTCAGATCGATATCGAAAAAAACCTGCTGTGTGCGACCGGTGAGCTGTTCTTGGTGCATGCCCATTTCATGGGCTCTGCGCTCCTGATCGGTGGGCGCCGACTGCGTTAGCGTTGCCATACCCGCACCTCCTCATCATAGGGATCCGATGTATCGATTTCCCGGGGAACAATGGCGCGAATGGCAACCTCCTCGGAAGCGAGTGCAACGAGGTCGTCACTCTCGTAAAGAACCATCGGCTTAGCAGCCATGGTGTCCTTCGCCATACCCAGCTCCTTGTTCGTCGCCACGATGTAGGTGAACACGCCATCGATCTCTTTGATCGACGACTTCAAGGAGTCCTCAAGGGTCGCGCCCTGCTCCAGATTGTTGGCCGTATAGACAGCCAGAAGTTCCGAGTCGCAGTCCGACATGAAGCGATGGCCAAGACGCTCCATCTCGCGGCGCATGATCCAATAATTCGTAATCTGACCATTATGGACGACGCTGATATCGTTATATGGATAAGCCCAGTATGGATGCGCGGAACGGATATCGACGTCAGACTCCGTCGCCATCCGCGTATGGCCAATGCCATGCGTTCCTTTGAAGTCGTCGAGGCCATACTGCTCCGACACGACTGTGGCATCGCCGAGATCTTTGATGAGCTCCAGCGAATGACCGAAGGACAAGACCTCGCCGCCGTCGATATGTTCGAGATCGGTCGCGAGTTGCTTGGTGTCGCCGGAGAACTGCAGCCGATACCGAAAGGCGTAAGGCGTGGGCTGTTCGACCTCGATTGTCTTAGCGCCGAGTTCAGCAAGGCGATTGTCAACTAAGGCTTGCCGGTCTCGGATCTTGTCCAAGATGTTGTAGTCCGTATCGAAATCTTCTGCCTCGGCGAGCTTTAGTCGCATCACGTACTCGTCCGGCTTGCTCACCCCATAAACGGCAAAACCGGTTGAGTCCGGTCCGCGATGCTTCAGGCTTTGAAGCATTGCGGTCATTTCTTGGCCGACGCCCACCGCTTTGCCGCGATGAATGACTCCAGCAATACCGCACATTGTTATTGATCCTCCGTTTCAACATGCGCGCCGCGCGAGGTGCGCGGCGCGTCCAAACTTTCTCGGACGCTATTATGGCAGGCAGTCGAGATACGTCTCCAAATCCCACTCCGTTACGGTGTGGTTGAAGCGCTCCCATTCATCGCGCTTGTACTCGCTGTACAGACGATACATTTCACCAGGCATCCCGCGCTGGACGACCTTGTCATCCTCCAACGCCTGGAGCGCTTCGCCGAGATTCATAGGCAAGCGCTTGACGTCTTTGCCGGCCTTAATGGCTTCGTAAATGTTGCGCTCTTCGGGTTCGCCCGGATCAAGCTTGTTCTCGATACCGTCGTCTGCCGCCGCAAGGATGGTCGAGCCCATGAGATACGGATTGACCATGGAGTCCACGGAGCGGAACTCGAATCGGCCGGGTGCGGAAACGCGCAAGCCCGTTGTGCGGTTTTGGAAGCCCCAATCGGCAAAGATCGGTGCCCAGAAACCCGTGTCCCAAAGACGGCGATACGAATTCACCGTCGATGAGCCGATACACGTCAGAGCACGCAGGTGATGAACGATACCGCCAATGGCTTCGAGACCTGCCTTTTGCGGCATTTGAGGATCGTCGCCGTCGGGCATGAACGTGTTGTCCCCACCCGTGATGTACATGTAGTTCTGCGCCATGCCCGGTAAATTGTTCGGGTCGTTTCCGGTCGGCCGCAGCACATCCTCACCACCCCGCCAGAGAGACATGTTGTGATGGCAGCCGCTCGCCGACACGCCCATAAATGGCTTCGTCATGAAGCAGGCGATGATGTCGAACTCGCGGGCGACTTGGGCGCAGATTTGGCGATAGGTCGTCAGCCGGTCGGCGTTGCGCAGAACATCGTCGAACATCCAGTTGAGTTCGAGCTGACCGGGGGCATCCTCATGGTCGCCTTGAATGACATCGAGGCCCATCTTCCTCGCATACTCGATGACCTTCATATAGACGGGCCGCAGGCTTTCAAACTGATCGATGTGATAGCAGAAGGGATTGGAATAGCCGCCCGCGGGTTTGCCATTCTCATCCTTCTTGAGCCACATCATCTCGGGCTCCGTGCCCATGCGCAGCTGAAGACCGTTGTGTTTGTCCTGAAACGCGCTGTGGAGACGACGAAGGTTGCCCCGGCAATCGGCCGTTAGGAATGCTCCGGGGTCCTCTCGTTCCTCGCGATTACGGAACAGTGTGCAGTACATGCGCCCCACGCGCTTGTCCCACGGCAACTGCATGAATGTCTCGGGATCGGGAATGCCGACAAGCTCGGCTGCCTCGGGGCCGTACCCGAAGTACTCGCCGTGGCGATTGAGGAAGAGGTTGACCGTGGCGCCATAGACAAGCTGGAAGCCCTTCTTTGCGACACTCTCCCAGTGATCAGCAGGGATGCCCTTGCCCATGATGCGGCCCGTAATCGATACGAACTGCAAGTACAGATACTCAACTCCGAGTTCGTCGATCTTCTTACGAACTTCTTTGACCAGCTCCTGCCGGTGCGGGTCTTCTACATAGCCTTCGATGTCCATTGACGTCTCCCTAACATCAACTCCATGGAAATGGGCTGTGGGAGACAGGATGCAGTTCACCCTTTGCAAAGCGCCCAAAGCGAAACGGCTCCAGAAGCTCGCTCGTCTCCCCAACCAATTCTTGCGCGACTAGCTTACCCACTCCGATCATTTTGTAACCGTGGTTTGAGTCGGCAATGACGTATACGTTCTCTCGGAATCGATCAAAGACGGGAAAGTTGTCCGGCGTGAAGCAGCCTAGGCCGCCGGAAGCTTCTTTGTTCTTGTACAGAGGAATCTTGCCTTCGAAGCGCTTTTGGCAATGCGCCAGCATCGAGCACCACATATGGATGAAGTCGTCGCCGACAATGAAGTCCGGCGAGTCCGGTCCGTAGGGGTCTATCGCGACCTTGTCGGGATCTTCGTCCACCTTGTAGGGGGACGCGCCGCCCTGGATGCCGCCGAAGTTGAAGTCGGGCTTATAGTAGAGTCCCCAGAGTTTATCGGTGATCAGCGAGCCATCGACGTCTGAGTAAAGCGGCGCATCGGTATCGACATGGATGACGGGCGGCATGCTGCCGTCATTGGTCTTGTGCATGTCGGGGTCGACGCCGAGGGTGCCCTCCTCCAGGCACCAGAACTTCCACATCGGCACGTCGTCATGCACAGTGCCGTCCGGTCCTTTGATGGAGATCGATTTTGGAAGCTCCAGCATTTCCCAGAACTTCAGGACCCAGGGGCCAGCTCCGACGACAACCGCATCGCATGCAATCGTCCCGCGGTTGGTCACAACACCTGTGACAGCACCCGAATTAGAACCGTATTCGAAACCAAGGACCTCGACCCCTGTCGCGATCCGCACACCTTGTGCCTCGGCCTTACCGGCGAGGCCGTAAAGAGAGGCTGTGTTGTTGGCGTAGCCACCACGCTTCTCGTGGAGAACAGACGTAATGCCCTTGGCCTGCCAGTCGTCGAAAAATCCGAGCATGTAACTCTGGCAGTCGTCGGCTCCTTCGACGAACGTGGACTCGTAGCCGATCGCCTGTTGCTGCTCGTATATCGTCGCAACGTCCTCGTGCATGCATTCGGCACTGATCTGCATGTAGCCAACGGGGTGATAGCTATAGGCCTTCGGGTCGCTCTCCCACACCTCGACAGAGTGGGCCATCAGCTCACGCATGGCCGGCTGATAGTAGTTGTTGCGGACAACGCCGCAGGCAATCCCAGACGCGCCGCCACCGATTGACGTCTTGTCGATGACAAGAATATCCTCGCCCGACCCGTTGCCTGTCGCTTTCAACTGAAGGGCAAGGTGGTACGCGGTACTCAGGCCGTGAATTCCGGCTCCGATGATGACGTATTTTGAACTGGCTGATTGTTCCATCAACGTATCTTCGCGCCTAAGCTACTGACCTTCATGAAGAAACGACGTGTTTCGTGTCAGTCTTGCTTGTTGAACCTGGTTCAACTTTCCCATTTAGCTCCGTGCAGTTCCATACCTAATTGAGGGTAGCCGCGCCCGGCGCCGAATGCGCGATCGCGTTCTTCCGTAACGCGATGAAGTGGGTCCTCAGCGGCGCGCGCCCTCGCCACCCCCCGATTCCACGATGATTGACAGAAATCGGATTGGCAGCTCCACGAGCTCGACTGGCCCATGCGCCGTGGTGCCCTCGAAGAAGAGCGAATCGCCCGGACACAAGCGATACGGCTTGCCTCCGTGCTCGTACATCATCTCTCCGTCCAGCATGTGAATGAACTCCACCCCGGGATGCTGGAACAGCGGGAAGACCTCGGACGTGTCGTTCAGCTCAATCATGTACGGGGATACCGAATGCGCCTGGCCAACACCGTGTCCGAGGAGCTGATACTGATGGCCGACCTTCGAGCCCCTGCTCTCTATAAAGAGGCCACCGTCCTTTTTGACGTAGCAGCAGCCTTGCGTCTCTTGGTGGGTCTCAAAAAAGAACGTCATCGGAACCTTGAAGACCCGCGATAACGCATGAAGCGTTGTGAGAGACGGGAACGCATTGCCGTTCTCGACCTTCGAGAGCATCCCCGGCGAAAGCCCCGTTAGCTCGGCGACCTTGGCGACTGTGAGGCCGTGCCGACTTCGCGCAACCCGAACTTGTGCTCCGATGGAATTGGCGACCTCACGACTGGAGTTCTCGTCGTTGGCTGCACTGGATTCCGGC
>JARFRF010000162.1 GCA_029287395.1 Methyloceanibacter sp.
CGCTAGGACTCCGCCGTCCGCGTTTCCCTTTCTTCATATTACAATGTCAAAGAGCCGTCGGAGGTGTGACAGGTGCCGCACTTCCGAACCCCAATGGAACCAAAAGCTCCGTTGGGAGTCAACGACAGCAAGGGTCAGAACCGGAGCAAGAAGACCCGGAGGATACCCCGCAACTGTCAGTGGGTAGCGCGGTCGCGCATCGTCCCGCAGGAGGTGGGAGCGACCCGCGCTGATCATTACTTAGGGTCTGACTACCTGGGTGTCAATGCCGAAAAAACCGATTTGCTCAAGAAAATCGCCATCAAGCAGCGTTTCGCAACGACCGCCTCAAACTGGGACCCCGAGGCCACATTCCTGCCCGAATAAGAGGAGATATTTTCATTCGTTAACGGCGTGGTAACCATACTTAACAAGTATGGTGGGGATGAAGCGCCGAGGGGGATTGACCAGGATCTAGACAGCTTCCATCTCACCGTCAATAATCGATGTAGTTGGCCGTTTTGTGCGGTCGTGTGAGATCAGGAACGCCGGGGATCGTGGGAAAGCCACTCGGCACAGAATTCTGACCTCGCTGAGAGGAATCATAGACCGCTTCGGCTGTTGGTCGCCTGAGGGAAATCGGGAAATGCGCTTCGGTTAGAAGCGCAGGGCGACAGCCAAGAAACGGGGGGATTGCGCATTGTTTAAGCGCCGTGGCGGATTCGCGCGCCGAAAGCTGGGTCAGGCACTTGTGCCGTCCGCACCCAGAGGACTTCCTACTATTTTCCTTGGCGAAGTATCGCCAGCCAAGACGAAGCGAGAGCTTCCAGCCGTTTACCTCTGTGAGTCCGGTCACGAAGGACCCGCTCACCGCCTTAAGTGGATGGCCAGCACATGTCTTGCCGGCATGGTGGGCGTCTGTCTCATCGGCGTTTCGATTTACGCCTCGATGAACATGTCGGATGGCTCAGGGATGGTGAATTCCATCAAGCGCGCGTCACTCGCAGCGCTTCAGCCGATCCGCGGCGCCCGGCTTGCCCAGGACGCGCAGAGCGCGGGCGGGCAGAAGGAAGACCGCATTCAAGCCACCTCAGAGGGTTTCGCGAAACGTCAGGTCATCCACGACACAGTCGTGGAAGAGCAGGGCGATCGCGAATTCATCACTATCAAGCCTTACCTTCGCATCATCGCCGGGCTTGGCACCGAAAAGTCCGAAGACGCCAGCCGCCTCCCTCGCTTTAATCCCTTCAAGCTTTATTCCGACTCAACACCTATAGGCGGCGGCGGAGATGCCGTGGACCCCTCGCTGTCCTTGCAGGTGGATGTTGTTGAGGTCCCAGGCGGGTTGTTGCCCCCAACCGACGATATTGAGCTCGATCCAGAGCAGGTGACCTCGCTGGTCTCGCGCGCCGCAGAGAATTTCGCATACGCCGAGCGTCCTGAGGCTTTCGCGGGTGGCGCAGGCGAAGCAACCTTGCAGTTGGCCTCCTACCGTCCTGACGAATTAGACCGCCCGCGCTTTGTCCCAAATACAACCGTCATCCACAAACTGACCGACGAAGACGAAGCCTTCCGCGAGACACAGGTCGCCAATGCCGAGACGAAGCTCATAAGTGTCGGCAAACGTGACACGCTGCTAGGCGTCATGCTGAACGTCGGGACAACCAAAGAGCTGGCGAACGAACTCGTCGATAGTCTCGACGCCTTGTTCGGACCTGAAGACTTGAAGCCCGGCCAAAAGATTGATGTCCGTCTCGTCGAGTCCGAAGCAGACTCCGAGGTCAAGGAGCCGGTCCGCATCAGCATCTTCGACAAAGCCGGCGAGCATATTGTAACGACGTCGCGCAACCGCGACGGAGACTATTTGGCCTCAACAGTTGCGCCTCTCAACGAAGTCGTCATTACGGCCTCGAACCGGGCTTCGCTCTACGAGAGCTTTTACGAATCGGCGCTGGAGCACAAACTTCCGGCCGACGTGATCATGAAGCTGCTGCGTGTCCATTCTTACGACGTGGACTTCAAGCAGAAGGTTCGCTCCGGCGACACATTCGAGGTGTTCTTCGAGGGCGATGGCCCCAGCAGCGACGAAGCCGGCGAGATGCTCTACACGTCCATGACGGTGGGTGGCGAGACACGTAAGTTCTACCGCTTCCGCACCCCGGACAATACGATCGACTTCTATGACGAGCACGGATCCAGCGCGAAGAAGTTTCTGATGCGCAACCCGGTTAAGGGTGGCCGCTTCACTTCTGGGTTCGGCAACCGCCGCCATCCCTTGCTGCGCCGCATTCGCATGCACACAGGCGTCGATTGGGCCGCTCCCACCGGCACGCCGATCCTGGCCGCCGGCGACGGCACGATCGAAATGGCCGAGCGGCATGGCGGATATGGCAACTACATTCGCATCCGACATGCCAACGGTTTTGCTACCGCCTACGGCCATATGGTGCGCTTTGCACCGGGCTCGAAGCCTGGCGCCCGCGTGAAGCAGGGTCAGATTATCGGCTATGTGGGATCGACTGGCCGTTCCACCGGCCCCCACCTTCACTACGAAGTCTTGGTCAACAATAAGTTCGTGAATCCCATGACCATCGCCGTGCCGCGCGGCCTCGAGCTTGAAGGGCGCACACTCGCAGCCTTCCATAAGGAACGCCGCCGGATCGATTCTCTGATGGAACTCGACCCCGTCACCAACCGCATCGCCCAAGCCAACATTCAGTAGCGTCTCTCTACTGCATTGTCGGCTTGCTTGTTTGCCCTACCGCTTCGCTGATTGAGTGCTCGAGAGTGGCCTTATCGTCCAGCCACTAAACCAGCGGCCAGGCATCGGAGATCGGCCCAAGCTTCTCCTTCTGCACGTCGAACTCCAAGCGGGGCACTGCACCCCAGCGGATCGTGAATACGAACACTGTCTCGAAGTCGCTGTTAGGCCGATGCGGCACGACATCGTTAATGCCGAAGCGGTCGAACATGACCCGCGTGAATTCAACCAGATCGATGTGCTCCCAGCCGAGATATATCGTGGCTGCGCGATAAAGCGGGGCCAGTAGCGTGTCCGCCAGCAGTTCAGGGTCATTGCAGGGCAGCTGCGTGTCGACCGGCACGCCAAAGCGCACCGCCCGTCGGTGCGATCGTGAGGAGCGGCCGCACGCAATCATAGCGCTGCCCATCGCCGTGGAACTCCGTCACCTTCACCGATGGATTGGGCGCAAAAATATAGTCCGGGGGCAGAAAATGTGCGGCGAAATAATCCGGCAGTTTGAGTGCTCGATTGAGCCCACGGCAGCTCAAGAGCCCAAGACCCTGCGCCGGCTTCTCACCACGCCGGATGAAGACTAGCGTTTGGGTGCTCTCGCTTCGTCAGTCGCTTCGCGATTCGTCCGAAGCCTCGCCGCGCACGCCGTCTTGCGCCATGGTCGCCGGCCCGAGATCTGAGCCATCGATTCCGCGCTTCATCATCCCCGCCCTCCAATCAGGACCTAGATCGCGAGAGAAGAGTTTAGCATGTGTCGCTGATCAGAGAACGCACAGAGCGCCCCCTTGTCGCGCTCGGACCGGAGCGGCGCATGGCAATAACCGCCTTGCTCCTAAGCCGCCTCTTTCGCGGTCTCACCATTGAAGGTCAGTTCACCGTCGCGGACGGAGACATTGACTGTTTCGCCGTCGCGGACCTTGCCTTCCAAGATCATCTCGGCCATAGGGTCTTGAACGTATTTCTGGATCACGCGCTTTAGGGGCCGTGCACCGTATGCGGGGTCGTAACCCTTATTGCCGAGCCAGGTCTTCGCCGTGTCGTCGAGATTTAGCGTGATCTTGCGATCGGCCAGCAGTTTTTGCAGACGTTGCATCTGTATGTCGACGATGTTCGACATATGCTCGCGGCGCAGGCGATGGAACAGGATGATCTCGTCCACCCGGTTCAAGAACTCGGGCCGGAAATGGGACCTCACCACTTCCATGACTTGTTCTTCGACGGCGTCGGAGTCTTCGCCTTCCGCCTGATTGACCAGATATTCGGAGCCGAGGTTCGACGTCATGATGATCAGCGTGTTGCGAAAATCGACTGTGCGCCCCTGCCCGTCCGTGAGCCGTCCATCGTCCAGCACTTGCAGGAGAACATTGAAAACGTCCGGGTGCGCCTTTTCGATCTCGTCGAAGAGGATCACTTGATAAGGGCGTCGACGGACGGCCTCGGTCAGCGCGCCACCTTCCTCGTAACCCACATAGCCTGGAGGCGCACCGATTAGCCGCGCTACCGCGTGCTTCTCCAAGTACTCCGACATATCAATGCGCAAGATCGCGCTTTCGTCATCGAACAGAAACTCGGCGAGCGCGCGTGAGAGCTCCGTCTTGCCGACACCCGTCGGCCCTAAGAACATGAAAGAGCCCAGCGGTCGATTCGGGTCTTGAAGGCCGGCGCGGCTGCGGCGAACGGCAGTGGACACGGCCTTCACGGCCTCCTCCTGGCCAACCACGCGCTTGGCAATCTCGTTTTCCATAGCGAGCAGCTTCTCGCGCTCACCTTCCAGCATCTTGTCGACAGGGATGCCTGTCCAGCGCGAGACCACGGCCGCGATCATATCGGGCTCGACAACCTCTTGGGCCAGAGCGCCCGTGGCGGACTCGCTCTCTTCCTGGCTTTTCAGCTTGGCTTCAAGATCGGGAATGACGCCGTAGGCCAACTCGCCGGCCTTAGCGAGGTCGCCTTCGCGCTGAGCCTTCTCGAGCTGGATGCGTGCCGCATCGAGGTCTTCCTTGATCTTCTGCTCGCCTGCGAGCTTGTCCTTCTCTTCTTGCCAGCGCTGGCTCAGCGCATTGGCGCTCTCCTCAAGATTGACGATCTCCTTCTCAAGTTTCTCGAGGCGATCCTTGGAGGCGGTGTCTGTTTCCTTCTTCAAGGCCTCGCGCTCGATCTTGAGCTGCATGAGGCGCCGATCCATCTCGTCCAGCTCCTCGGGCTTAGAGTCCACCTGCATCCGCAACCGCGAAGAAGCTTCATCGACCAAGTCGATCGCCTTATCTGGCAGGAAGCGGTCGGTGATGTAGCGGTTGGAGAGCGTTGCCGCCGTTACGAGCGCCGCATCGGAAATGCGGACGCCGTGATGTAATTCGTACTTTTCCTTCAGACCACGGAGGATCGAGATCGTATCCTCGACCGTGGGCTCGCCCACAAACACCGGCTGGAAGCGCCGCGCAAGCGCTGCATCCTTTTCCACATGCTTACGATACTCTTCGAGCGTAGTGGCGCCGACGCAATGAAGCTCACCGCGCGCGAGCGCGGGCTTGAGGAGGTTCGATGCATCCATCGCGCCGTCTGTCTTGCCGGCACCAACAAGCGTGTGCATCTCGTCGATGAAGAGTACAATCTGGCCTTCCGCGGCCTCGATCTCCGACAGGACGGCTTTCAGCCGCTCCTCAAACTCGCCACGATACTTGGCGCCCGCGATCAGGGCACCCATGTCGAGCGATAGAACCTTCTTGTCTTTCAGGCTCTCCGGCACGTCGCCTTTGACGATGCGCTGGGCCAGGCCCTCCACAATCGCAGTCTTGCCAACGCCTGGCTCGCCGATCAGCACTGGGTTGTTCTTGGTGCGGCGAGAAAGAACCTGGATCGTACGTCGGATTTCCTCATCGCGCCCGATGACCGGGTCCATCTCGCCCTTCTCGGCGGCTTCGGTGAAATCCCGCGTGTACTTCTTCAGTGCGTCATATTGCTGTTCCGCGCCCGCACTGTCGGCGGTTCTGCCCTTGCGCAAATCGTTGATTGCTTCGTTGAGGCTCTGGGGCGTGATGCCAGCCTCTTTGAGTATGGCCGCCGTTTCGCCTTCACCCGCGAGGCTCAGCGCTTGCAGCGCGCGCTCAACGGTCACGAAACTATCGCCGGCTTTGGTCGCCATCTGCTCAGCTTGGTCGAGGACCCGTCCCAACGCTGGCGTCATCTGGGGCGCCTGGGCGCCTGATCCCGAAACCTTTGGCAACTTGGCTAGCGCGGCATCGGTGCGAGCAAGCGCTGATTTTGGGTCACCACCGGCACGGGCGATAAGCCCAGCGGCCAATCCCTGTTCGTCGTCCAGCAACGCCTTCAGAAAGTGCTCGGGCGTGACTTGCGGGTTGCCGTCTCGCAGCGCAATCGTCTGCGCGGCCTGCAAGAATCCCTTCAAGCGGTCGGAGAGTTTCTCGAAATCCATGTCTATCCCTCTTTAGGCGGCCAAGAGCGAGGGTGGGCCTGAATTGATAAATCGGGGTGGGCACCACTGAGCATGCGCAAAACCAGTGATGTATACCCGTGCATATAGCGATGGTTTTCTAAGAAAAGAAGAGGCCTACACGATCCGCTGCCACAAAATTTGGCACGCGATAAGGGAATATATCGCGTTCCGGGATCGGCGCTCGTTGGGATCTCGAAGTGGTGCTTGGCGCGACGTTCGCTCGTTTTTCCCGCCTTGCTCAGGTCATGCAGAAGGTTTCCTGAACAGTCACGGCCGGTCGAGACACGAGAATGACGATCCTAAGCTAGCTTACAGCGCTCGAGGCGCTCTCGCTCTCGTCTGCTGCCCCTGCATCGACAGGCTGCTCCGCACCATTGTTCTCTGCTGCGGCAGTTGGTTCAGAACCGCCATTCGCGTCTGGTGAAGCTTGCGCGTCGTTGGCCGCATGAGCTCCATTACGTCGCTGCCGGCCACGACCGCGGCCACGCGCTGCGGACGGCGCGCCACCAGCGTCGTTGGACGCTGACCCGGACGCCTCTGTGGCATCACCCTCAGCGCTGTCACTGGGATCCTGCCGCCCACGGCCAGTGCTGCCATTGGCCTGTTGCCCCTGAGACTGTTCACCGGCCTGTGGCGCGGCGGCGGCCTGCGTGTGAGCCGCCATGATGATGCGATTGTAGTGCTCGGCGTACTGGAGATAGCTCTCTGCCGTAACCGAGTCGCCTGAGGCCAACGCGTCCCGAGCAAGCGACATATACTTCTCGGCGACGTGGGATGCGGTGCCGCGAATTTTCACGTCCGGTCCGTTGGACTCATAGTTCCGCGCCAGTGGATTCTGGGGCTTACGGCTGCGGCCACGCCCCCTGCGATTCTGCTGTCCTTGCCTCATAAGCCTTATTCACCTGATTGGCGGCATATGCGCCGCACTCATCACTCCCTAGTCAATAGTCATCGGTCAAAACCAGCCCGGACACGCGGGGCGCCCATGAAGCCAGCTTGGCCTTACTCAAATTCTCGGCGGTTCGTTTTCTTGCTGCCTTGCCTCAGTCGGTTCTCGGCACGAAGTGAAATGCTTTCAGAGCTAACACTGTGTCGGCAAATTTGTTTTGCGATACGACGGACCACGAACGGCTCGAGAGGCGCTTGCGCCTGTCAATCGAGGTTCTGAATGGATATCCGCAGCGTTGCTACGCAACCGGCGAGGCCAAATCCCTGCTGCATCTCGCCATATAGTCTGATTTCTTTCTTCGAACCTAGCCTGAACATCACGATTTTCCAAGCATATTTTTGGCTCGCTCCGCAGGCGAAACTTCCACATTTTCTGGTAACTTTGCGCTGACACAGCGGGGCAGACCCGCAAGATCTTCATGAACGGCATCGGTGCTGACGACAAGCCCTTCCGCACGAAAAATGTCTGATACTTCTTGGGCTTGGTGACATCCAATCTCAACCACCAGCGCGCCACCAGGCCTTAGGAAACGCGCTGCTGCGGCAGCCATGCGCCGATATGCATCCAGGCCATCGATACCGCCGTCTAGGGCTGTTCTCGGGTCGTGCCGGGCAACCTCTGGCGCAAGTTCTTCGATCTCGGAGCTTGGGATATAGGGTGGGTTGGAGACGACGAGGTCGTAGTTGCCGGTCAGCCCATCAAACCAGTTCGCTGCCACAAATTTTGCACGATCAGAAACGCCGAGACTCACTGCGTTCCCCTGGGCGAGCGCCAAGGCGCCGGGGCTGATGTCGGTTCCGACCCCCGTTGCTTGGGGCAACTCGGCGAGCAGCGAGATCAGGATACAGCCGGATCCGGTCCCTAAATCCAAAACGCGCAGATTGCGATTGGCAACCTCATCGTCTCTTAAAATTCCCAACACCGCAGACACCACTGTCTCAGTATCGGGCCGGGGGTCTAACGTACTCGGGTCAATTCTGAAATCTCGCCCATAGAACTCGCGAACGCCACGAATGCGGGCGACTGGCTCACCCGCCAAGCGGCGGGAAACGTAAGCGTCAAGTCGGATTTCGCATGATGCGCTCAACGGCTCGCACCCGTTTGCAATAATCGATTCCAGAGTGAGCCCCGTGGCCGTTCCCAGTAGCACCCGCGCATCAAGTTCCGGGGAGGCTATCCCACCTTGACGCAAAATCCGCGCGGCGCGGGTCTGGGCTGACTGGAAGCTCAAGCTCACGCGTTGCCCTCCTCCATGGCCGCAAGCTGACTAGCCTGATCCTCCGTAGTCAGAGCATCAACAATTTCATCCAGCGCTTGCTCGCCTTCCAAAATTAGTTGCAGCTGGTGCGAAGTCAGACCAATGCGATGGTCAGTCACTCGACCCTGAGGAAAATTGTAAGTGCGGATGCGCTGCGACCGGTCACCGGATCCGATCTGGCTACGCCGGTCCTGTGCCCGCTCAGCGTCGCGCTTCTGCCGCTCCAGATCGTAGAGCCGAGCGCTCAGCACCTTCATGGCCTTGGCTCGGTTCTTGTGCTGAGACTTCTCGTCTTGCTGGATGACGACGAGGCCTGTGGGCAAATGGGTAATACGTACAGCGCTATCGGTGGTGTTTACGGATTGTCCGCCGGGTCCGCTTGCTCGAAACACATCGACTCGTAAATCCTTATCGTCGATTTGGACGTCTACATCCTCGGCTTCCGGCAGGACGGCAACCGTTGCGGCGGACGTATGGATCCGTCCCTGGGCCTCGGTTTGCGGAACGCGCTGAACGCGGTGAACGCCGGATTCGTACTTCATCCGAGCGAACACCCCTTTGCCCGAGACATTGGCAATGATTTCCTTGTAGCCCCCGGTCGCCCCCTCGTTTGCCGAAATGACATTGACCTTCCAACCATGGCGGTCAGCGAAACGCTGGTACATCCGGTAAAGATCGCCAGCGAACAGCGCCGCTTCGTCCCCGCCAGTGCCCGCACGTAATTCTAGGATAGCACTCTTGTCGTCTGCGTCGTCCTTAGGCAGAAGCTGAATCTTGAGCTGCTGCTCGAGGTCCTCAATGGTGCTCTCGACACCACTGACCTCCTCTTCCGCCAATAGTTTCATCTCCGCGTCGGCGTCGCTATCTCCCAATATTTCCTGCAGGCCCTCGTGCTCGGTTTGCGCTTGCCGCAGGGCGTTTATCGTCCCAACAATCGGGTCGAGATCGGAGTACTCCTTGGAAAGTTGCGCATAGCTCTCCGCGTCAGCGCCGGAGGCAAGTTCGCCTTGAATGGCTTCCCAACGGGCGACGAGCTTGTCGAGCTTCTCAGCAGGAATCGTAGTCATAGCGATCGATGAACGAGGTCTTAGAAATTGTTCGGCAGCCGGTCGGACTTGCGGTTACGCGGGTCGTCGGGGTCAAGCACCGGGTCCGACGTATCGAACCCTGACGAAAGGCCCCCGTCTTCCGAAGTGCTGGCGAACACCATCCATAGGCCAACCAGCGATACGACGGCAAGTACGCCAACGATGCCCCATTTCAGAAGCGGCGACTTTTTCGGTTTTTCAGTCTCTACTTCTTCTTCGACCAATTCGAGTTCGGGCTCACCCGGAAAGCTCGCGTCGCTGGGTTGCGCGTGCGCCGCTGATAATGCGGGATCGACTGAAGCGCCTGGGTCGGGCGCATAGCCCGGGTGCTGCGGGTACATCGGTGGCTCACCAGGAAAGCCCGCATCCGCCTGCGCAGCCGTTGGCTGGGGCTGCGGCCCTAGCTGCGCCGGATGCGCCGTTCCTGGCCATTGAGGCTGAGGCACGCCTTGGGCCTGAGGTACGCCTTGGGCCTGAGGTGAGCCTTGGACCTGCGGCGCGCCGGCGGCCTGGGGTGTTGCTTGGGGCTGAGGCACGCCTTGGGGCTGAGGCACGCCTTGAGGCTGAACCGAAGCTTGGGCCTGGGGCACGCCTGCGGCCTGTGGTGCGCCTTGGGCCTGAAGTGTACCCCGGGGCTGAACCGCACCTTGGGCTGGCTGCGCAGTCTGAGGATGCAGCGCGCCCTCGGGAGGCGCCGCAGCAGGCTGCGGCTCAAGCGGTTGCGGCTGAAGCGGTTGCAGCTGAAGCGGTTGCGGCTGAAGCGGTTGCGAAGAAACAGGTTGAGGCTGCGGCGCCTGAGGCTGCGCGGCTTGGGGATGAAGGGCCTCAGGCTGCACTGGCTGAGGAGCGCCCAATGGGGACTCGGGCCAAGCCGGCGCCTGTTGCAACGCTTGAGCGGTAGGCTCCGGCGAAGCCTGCTGCACAACGCCTTGACCCGGCTCTTGCGGCGCCGGCTGAGGCTGTGGCGTTCCATTCACCACTTCTGCTGTAGGCTGCCCCGCCTGCGGGGCTGTCGGATCTGCGGCGACAGGTGGCACCATTACCGGAACATCCTGCACCGGCTTCGGTCCCAACTCCACGACACCAGCCTCAAGTTGCGCATATATCCGGCGCAGCAGAGGGCGCGTATCAAGATTGAGAAGCGTGCCATAAGCGCTCACGACACGGCACGTTTCCGGCCACGGCGGTAATGCGTAGATGGCGCCCTGTTCCAAGGCCTGTACGACCTCGACAGGCGTCGCGATACGCGCAGCCAAATCCGCCTCTGTTAGATTACTCGCGGCTCTGAGGTCCCGAAACAGATCGGCGACTTCCGCGTCATAGCCGGCAGACATTACTTCCAATCCCGTGAGTGCAAAGCCGCAAATCCGCCGGCCATGAGCCGACGTGCTTATCTATTAGCATCCAGTCCGGCCGCACAGCCCCCAAGACCGGTAAATCCCCCAATCGCAGGGTAACACAAACCCAATGGCCGTGAGTTTGCAAGCCCTTGCCGTATGCTGCGAGGAATCTCACACTGTTACGGCGCGGGCTTATATGAGGGCTGATCTAGATCTGAACGCCCGTTTCTGCAGCAAATTGCTTTAGTTCCTCGCGCAAAGACGTTGTTCTAAGGTTCAATAGGTTGTCCAGCCTTGAGGAAAGGCTGGTGGCATCTAGAGACAATACCATGGCTTTGATGGGCCCGACGGAGGCCGGGGCCATCGAGATAGAGCGGAATCCCAGACCGATCAGCGTCATAGCCTCCAATGTCTTACCGGCCATCTCGCCGCAGAGCGTAAGCGGCGTCTCGAACCGCTCCGCCGCCTGAACGATGTATCGCAATGCTCGGAGCGACGCTGGGTTCAGGGAGTCAAACCGGGCCGACACGCGCTCGTTGCTGCGATCGGCCGCGAACAGGAACTGCAAGAGATCGTTCGAGCCCACGGAAATGAAGTCGGCCATGGGTAGGAGGTGGTCAAATTGCCATAGGAGCGCCGGCACTTCGACCATTGCCCCAACACTCAGTTCGGAGGGCTCGGGCCGCCCATGGGTCTTCAAAAGCGTCAATTCGTGATCGATCAACCCGCGCGCGGTCTCAAACTCCGAAACATCCGAGATCATCGGAAGAATAATGCGCAACTCACGCCCGTTTGCCGCACGCAACAGAGCGCGAATCTGTGTGCGGAACAACGCCGGCCGATCGAGTGCCATACGGATTGCCCGCCAGCCAAGTGCCGGGTTCTCTTCTGCGCCTCCGCGAAAATAAGGGATAACCTTGTCGCCCCCTACATCCAAGGAACGGAACACGACAGGCCGCCCTCCTGCTTGGTCGAGGATCGACTTGTAGAGCTTCGTCTGCTGCTCCAGCCGGGGGAATGTCTCCGAGATCATGAATTGAAGCTCAGTCCGGAACAGCCCAATTCCATCCGCGCCGGATTGGTTGAGATGAGGCAAGTCAAACAGGAGCCCCGCATTGATCTGCAGCTCAATACGCTGATCGTCGAGCGTTACCGCAGGCACCTCTCGCAAGGCGGCGTACCGGGCCTGCTTGCGTGCTTGGAAACGAACCTTGTCCGAATAGGCATGCACCACTTCGTGGGTCGGACGCACATGGAGCTCCCCGCCCTGACCGTCGAGGATCGCTGCATCGCCCGGCTCAACCAGTTCGACCACGCCCCGACATTGGGTGATCGCCGCGATGCCGAGGGCACGGGCAACGATAGCCACATGGCTGTTGACGCCCCCCTCCTCTAGAACGAGGCCGCGCAACCGCTGGCGGTCGTAATCCAAGAGTTCGGCCGGCCCCATTGTCCGTGCAACGACGATCGCGTCGTCTGGAAGCGCACCAGTCGACGCCGTAGCCGTCTCGCCCGATAGAAACCGCAAGAGCCGATTTGAAAGGTCCTCAATATCGTGCAGCCTGTCACCGAAGCGAGGGTCGGCTAAGCGCATCATGCGCGCGCGCGTATCGTTGCGGACACGCTGGACGGCCGCTTCTGCGGTGAGCCCGGTCGCCAAAGCCTCGTCGAGACGGCGACGCCAGCCGTGATCGTGGGCAAACATGCGGAAAGCTTCCAGCACTTCGTGGTGTTCGCCGGCGCGCGCGAGATCGCCGCGCTCCATCATATCGTCGATCTGTCCGGTTAGCTCCTCGATGGCCTGCCGCAGCCGGCTCCGCTCATGCTCCACATCTTCGGCAATGAGTTTTGTCACCACGATCCGGGGTTCGTGAAGAACGATGTGCCCCAGAGCTACATCCTCGGAAATCGGCTGACCGACGAAGCGGATGCTCGAATCTCGTCCCTTCTCGGCGGTCACTTCCTCGGAGATGATGCCGCCCGAAGCTAGCGTGTCGGCGATGACCATCGCCGTCGTCTGCAGCGCCTCGACTTCTTCGTCGCTGTATTGGCGCATGGTCTTATTCTGGACCGTCAGAACACCGATCGTATGCCCACCGCGCAAGATCGGAACGCCGACAAACGAGTGGTAGATCTCCTCTCCGGTCTCGGGGCGGAAGGAGAAGGCCGGATGGTGTTGTGCGTCCGCGTATTGCTTGGGTTCGCCCTGCTCGGCAACAAGGCCAACGAGGCCCTCTCCGGGCTTCAAATGCGTATTGTGCACTGCACTGGCATTAAGCCCCTCGGTCGCGACAAGTTCGAGCGAGCCGTCGCGCCGCCGCAAATATAGCGAGCACACCTCAGCAACGATATTGGAGGCGATCAGGACGACCACCTTGTCCAGGCGTGCCTGCGCGCTCTCATGCTCCGCCATCACCTCGCGGAGGCGGCGGAGCATCTGCCTTGGAGCGCCAACGGATGCAGCCATAACAATAAGTCCCGGACCGTCCGCCTTCCGGCGGATCTCGAGATTCCTCAATATAGACGGCTAGAGTAGCCCTATTATGCCGTCAGGCGCCGTCCAAACCAAAAAGGCTGTGCAAGGTTCGCACCGCGAGCTCGGCGTAAGCAGCGTCGATCAACACGCTTATTTTGATTTCGGACGTTGATATTGCCTCGATATTGATGCCCTTTTCGGCAAGAGCGCTGAACATTTGGGCGGCAACGCCCGCATGACTTCGCATGCCAACGCCAATGGCGGAGACCTTGGCAATGTCGGTCGCCCCACGCAAATCGAGATAGTCGATCTCATCCTTGGCCGACTTCAGAACTTCAAGCGCGCGATCGAGATCCGAGCTCTGCACGGTGAAGGTCAAATCCGTCGAACGTCCGTCCTCGGAGACGTTTTGCACGATCATGTCGACGTTGATGTTGGCATCGGACAGAGGACCGAAGACGCGGGCTGCAACGCCCGGCTTGTCGGCAACCTTCAACAACGTGACCTTGGCTTCGTCGCGCGCGTAAGCAATTCCACTGACGACATTCTGCTCCATGATCTCATCCTCAGGGCAAACGAGTGTACCAATCCCTTCGCCCGTGTCGGCATTGCCGGGCATGTCGGGACTATCGAAGCTCGAGCGCACAAGCACGGGTACGCCCCATTGCATGGCCATTTCCACCGAACGCGTCTGCAGAACCTTGGCCCCCTGTGACGCCATTTCTAGCATCTCTTCATAGGAAATACGGTCGAGCCGGTGCGCTTTGCTCACCATGCGCGGATCGGTCGTATAAACCCCGTCCACGTCTGTATAGATATCGCAGCGATCGGCCCCAAGGGCCGCGGCAAGGGCTACGGCGCTTGTGTCGGACCCGCCCCGGCCAAGCGTGGCGATGCGGTTGTTCGGCGCAATGCCCTGGAAGCCCGCACAGACTGCTACTTCGCCGCCGAGCATCGCCGCCTTGATCTCGTCCACGTCGATGCCGGTGATCCGCGCTTTTTGATGGGCTTCGTCCGTCCGCACAGGGATCTGCCAGCCCTGCCATGAGCGAGCGCTCACGCCCATGGACTGCAACACCAACGCCAAGAGTCCGGAAGTGACCTGTTCGCCCGAGGAAACGACTGCGTCGTACTCCCGGCAGTCGTAGAGCGAGGACTGATCCGAAGCGCCCTCGTCCTCGGGTTTAAAGCCCCAAGCCTCCTCAACCCAGCCAATCAGCTTGTTCGTCTGGCCGGCCATAGCGGAGACCACGACGGCGCAGGCGTTCCCCGCGTCGCTTTCGCGCTTCACGTGCGCCGCGACGCGACGGATACGGTCGAGATCCGCCACGGACGTGCCACCAAATTTCAACACAAGCAAAGACATAGCTGCTCACAACAAGAGGGCCGGTCCCCTGAATCGGAACCGGCCGGAACTTTCCGCGTCTTTCTACTGTCATGGGTTGTAGCCTGCAACAGGGCGCAGGCATATAGAGCTGCGACCTTGACAGAAAGTCGCCTCGCACCGCCAATGCGCCCATGACCGCCTCAGAGACAAACGGTGCGCTGGAAGCCTCTACGACACTCGACACGAGCGAAGTCAAACAATTCGCCGCGCTTGCCGACGAGTGGTGGGACGAGAATGGGCCGTTCAAGCCGCTCCACCAGCTCAATCCGACCCGGCTCACCTATATTCGCGACCGGCTTTGCGCCCAGTTCGGACGGGATCCAAAGGAGCCACCCTGCCTAGACCGTCTCACGATCCTCGACATTGGCTGCGGAGGCGGCCTCGTCTCCGAGCCCCTCACCCGATTGGGAGCCACCGTAACAGGCATCGACCCCAGCGCCGAGACGATTGCCGCGGCCAGGGCACACGCGGAAGGTGCGGGCCTCTTCATCGCCTATGAGGCCACCAGCGCAGAGGCCGTTGTGGGGCAAGGGCGCCGGTTCGACGCCGTGCTTCTCCTCGAAGTCATCGAGCATGTGCCGGACGTCCCAGCCTTTCTTGCGCGGCTGGCGCCACTCGTGGCCGAAGACGGCGTCATGATTCTGTCGACGCTAAACAGAACGCTGAAGTCCTATGCGCTCGCGATAGTCGGCGCGGAGTATGTGCTGCGCTGGATCCCCACCGGAACGCATCAATGGGACCGGTTTGTCACGCCCGACGAACTCAGAACCAGTCTCAACGAAGCAGGACTGAAGGCGATTGACCTCACCGGTATGGTCTACGATCCGCTTACGGACAGTTGGCGGCTCTCGCGCGACACCGGCGTGAACTACTTCGTGACGGCGGCCCGGCCACGCGGCTAGAGCGCACCTCCAAAAAGTACTAACCCGCGCCGAATGGCCCTCCGAACGCGTCGCCTGACCTAGTTGTTCAACTAGGCGCGACTTTGCGTTCGCCCTTTCACGTAGCCGCTAGGGCTCATTATAACGAGCGGGCTTAGTAGCCCGGTGCGCGGAACCAATTGCCCCGGCGCGGAGCGCGGCGATATCGGCGCTGCTGGTTCCGAGGCTGATAGGCGCGGCGGCGGCGCTCTGCCCGCGGCCGGATCTCGTTATAACCATAGCGGCGATAGTCGCGGTAAGGCGCATAGCGCGGGTATGCGGTACGGCCATAGTCGAAATAGGGATCGTAGTCGCTATCGGGATGGGCCATCTTGTAGTCGCCACCCGGCGTCGATCCTGAAAGGACGACTTCCGTGCGGTCTAGACCGTGCTCTTTGACCAAGTTGTAGAATGTCTTCGCATTCTTCGGCGACAGACGAACACATCCCTTGGAAGCCGGCCGGCCGAGCTTATTGACCTGGTCTGTGGCATGCACCGCGTGCCCTTTCTTTGTGAAGAACACCGCATGTGGCATCGGCGTATTATTCCATTGCCTGCTGTGCCAAATCTCGTTCATCGAACTGGTGGTAAATGTCCCCGATGGCGTCGCGTAGCCTGGTAGGCCTGTCGACACCGGCCAGCGATGCTCCTCGACACCATCGACAAAGACCGTCATCTCCTGGGAAGTCTTATCGATATTCGCAACGATGATGGGAGTCTTTGGCTCGATCGGGGCTTCCGCCTCGGCCTGGTCTTCGCGCTCTCCTGCGGCCTCGCTCGCTTCAAGCGGGCCAGCCGGATAAATGGGCTGCGGCTGGGCATCGAGCCCCGTGGGCATGTCGAGATTGAGATCTGCTGGATTCGCGTCGGCGTCGGATTGGGCTGCCGCCGGTTGGGCGAACAAGACAACCGCGAGACACGCAGCTAGCGTCAGCCGGAACGCCGTGAAAAGGGTCCTAAGCCGAAACTGCGGGGGAGATATGAAGCGCATGATTCGTTCCCTGGTAATGCGCGATCCATCCGTCCGGCAGGCTCCATCATTACAGAGCCTTCCCGACATTTCCACGGCACGTCGCGAATTATTGTTCGGGTTTACGCAATAGGCGCAAATAAGTGGTTACCCAGCGGGCAATGCAACGCGACACGCTACGCTTATTAGTTGTGGTCTTCGGGTAGTTTGGGAAGGGGTAGAACCAGAATTCCGTCTTCATACAATGACTTAGCCTCATCCGCCGTTGCCTCGCCATAAATGATCCGCTCGTCGGCGTCGCCCTCGTGCATTTTTCGGGCTTCTTCGGCGAATCGGTCGCCAACATCGTCGGCATTGGCCTTGAGGTGTTCCCGTAGGCCTTTCAAAAACGCGTAGGTCTGACTGCCCGCGGTGCCGGGTTCCTCGGAGTTCAGCGTTGTCGCGGCGTCCGTGCCCCGTTCGCGCTTCGCCCCTTGGCGCCGACCGCGCAACACAGCCGGGGCCATGGGCGCTTTGCACACGCCGGCGCTTCCGCAGTTGGGGCAGCGAATCGCTCCGGCTTCCTGTTGCTCTTCATAGGACGCGCTCGAGGCGAACCATGCGTCGAAGGCGTGCCCAGCAGAACATTTGAGGGCGTAGCGAATCATGAGGCTTGCCGCTCTGCAGCGGCGTCGGCCAAGGGGGCGAACTCTATGTCGAATGCGCGTCCATGCGTAAGGGCGGGAATCCGTGCGCGTGCCTCAGTCACATGGGCAAGATCGATTTCGGCGAAAATCACGCATGGATCAGCTCCCGCCTCGGCCAGGATCTCGCCCCAGGGTGAGACGATCAACGAATGCCCGTAGGTCCAGCGGCCATTCTCATGGAGCCCGCCTTGCGTCGCCGCAAAGACGAAGGTGCCTGTCTCGATCGCTCTCGCGCGCAGGAGAACATGCCAATGTGCCTCTCCGGTCTGCTTTGTGAACGCTGCGGGAATGGCAACCATATTCGCCCCCGCCATCGCCAGTGCCCGGTAGAGCGCGGCGAAACGTAGATCGTAACAGATCGTCATCCCAAGCTTGGCGGGTACGCCAGCCGGGCTCAAGTCTGCCAAGACTGCCTTGTTCCCTGGGCTGAAGTTGTCGGACTCGCGGTACGTTTCATCGTCAGGAAGATCGACGTCGAACATGTGTAGCTTGTCATAGCGCGCAACGACGGAGCCATCGGGCGCCAAGAGATAGGAGCGGTTGGCGATCCGCCCATCCTGCTGCTGAACACCGAGAGAACCGATATGCAGCCAAACGCGCAGCTCTTTGGCAAGCGCGCGAAACAAGGACAGCGGCCGGCTCTCTGGCTCGGGTTGCACTTGCCGCCGGACAAGTTCCGGCTCGAGCTCCATCAGCGCAGTATTCTCAGGCGTCTGAATATAGTCCGCGCCACCTTTCGCCGCCTCGCGGATCATAGCTTCGGCAGAGATGAGGTTTTCTTCGACCACGCGCCCTGCCCGCAACTGCACAAGCGCGGCGCGAAACCGATTGGATTTCTCAGACCCCATTCTAAACTCTCAATCGTTGGTCTCATCAAAAATAGGCTTGCTCGAAATTAGCTCGGTGCTCGGGCTTCGAGAAGCAGTGCGCGGCGCCTAGAGCACCATCGCGGCTGGGTCAACGGCCCGGGCCAATGCCAGCACGTCGACGCGGGCTGCGCGCGCTCGTTTCAGTACCCGAGCCCATGCCTCGACGGTTGCGCCTGTCCCTGTCACGTCGTCCACCAAGACAATGGACTTACCACAAACCTCGTGACGGTGGGTCGACGGCACCTGAAACGCCCCCGCAACATTGCGCTTTCGCTGAGCCGCCGACAAGCCCACTTGGCTTGCCGTCCGGCGCGTTCGCCAGAGGACAAAGCAGTCGGCCCGTACCTGAATGTCTCACTCAAGCGCGCGCAAGCAGGGCGGACTGATTGAATCGTCGCGACCACAGCCGAGACCGATACAGCGGAACGGGTACGAGTAGATCTGCATCTGCCAGGATGTCCTTCCCCGCCCGCGCCAGCCATCGAGAGAATAGGCGCAAGCTGTCCTGCCGATCGCGATATTTTAGACTATGGATGAGGTCCCGCATGGTCCCGGTATAGCGCGCTACAGCGCGCGCGATCATAGGCATACGGTGCGGCGATTGCGGCCGCCGACAAGTATGGCTCCCCCGTGTCGTAAGGAAGTGGCACGCCAAGACGCGTACAGACGGGAGCGGAGATGAAATCTATCTCGGCAAAACATGAACCGCAGACCAGGCCATGAGAGTCCGCCGGCGCACGGCAAACGACGCAAACTGGCGGCAACACCAAATCCGCCGTTGCTTACAGTATTGTGCGTCAGGGGGAGACGCCCATGATTTCTGTTGCGCCAGTCCACATTGGAGTCACCATAGAATTTCTGATCAACACTGAGGAGCCTTGATGAGCGATGCGCCAATAATCTTTGATCGGCGACTTTTGCGCGATCGTAGAACTCGGTTCGTGGCTGAAATCGAAAATCGCGACGTGTTGATCCGCCATGTTGCCAACGAAATCACGGAACGAGTCTCAATCATGTTGCGGCCGTTTCCGTGGGCGCTCGACCTTGGTGCCTATCACGGCCTTCTCGGTCGTATGGTCGCCGAGCTGCCGTCCGTCGAGACGGTTGTCTATGCGGAGAGCGTCTTTGCCTACGCAGAGCGTTGCCCGTCGCCGGCCGTTGTCTGCGACGAGGATGCGCTGCCGTTCAAGGACGACGCTTTCAACCTCGCTGTATCAGGGCTGGCGCTTCATCGCGTCAACGACCTTCCTGGGAGCCTCGTGCAGATCCGAAGAGCGTTGGCGCCCGACGGATTGTTCATGGCGGCCGCGCTTGGGTCCGGTGCATTGGCAGAGTTGCGGGAGTGTTTGCTGGAAGCCGAATCTGAGACCGAAGGTGGCGCTTCGCCGCGCATCGCTCCATTTGCGGACGTTCGGACCTATGGGTCGCTTTTGCAGCGGGCCGGCTTCGCGCTGCCTGTGACGGACTGCGAAGACATCGAACTTGTCTACCCCTCGCCAAGGGCCCTAATGCGAGAGATCCGGGCGCTTGGTGGTGGCAACGTCCTCCTAGCCCGAAGCAAGGCGCCTTTGTCGCGGCGCACGCTTGCCCGAGCCGAAGAACTCTATCGCGTCCGCTATGGCACCGCGGACGGCAAGGTGACCGCAACCTTTCAGTTTGTCTTCATGAGTGGCTGGAGCCCGGACCCGAGCCAGCAGCAACCGCTAAAGCCTGGATCGGCGCGCAGTCGCCTCGCCGATGCGCTCAACACGACGGAGCAGCCGAGCGGCGCCAAGGCCTCATTCCCAAAATCGCCGTCCGGCGACCTGGACGATGCCTAGATGCGGTCTTGGTTCTCTCCCACAGACTCTATCAGCGTAGGCAGAAGGCACTTTAGCGGCTCATCGGCGGGCGGCATCGCGTAGTCGCTCAGCGCCGCCGGGCTGACCCAAGCCAAAGCCTGGCCCTCTTTTGCGCGAGCTTCGTTGCGCCAGCGCCAACAGGCGAATACGGGCATCAACAAGTTGAAGTCGGGATACGAAAAGCTTGAGAACGTTAGGGGCTTAAGGTCGGCGCTCGCGATCGACACACCGAGCTCCTCTTCGAGCTCACGAACAAGTGCATGTTCAGGAGTCTCGCCATCCTCAAGCTTGCCGCCAGGGAGCTCCCATAGCCCCGCCAGGGTCTTTCCTTCTGGCCGCTGAGAAATAAGCACGCGACCTTGTGCATCGATAAGGGCGCAGGCAGCAACGAGCACCAGCGGTTTTGAGCCCGCCGGCGCCATTACGAGCGGTAGTCGGCGTTGATGGCGATGTAATCCTTTGTCAGATCGCAGGTCCACATCGTGTCCCTGCCCTCGCCGACACCCACATCGACGGTGATCTCGACTTCGGCGCGTTTCATATACGCCGCGGCGTCAGCTTCAACGTACCCAGGCGCAACCTCGCCGTCTTTCGCTACTTCGATATCACCGAACCAAATAGCCAAACGGTCGCGGTCCGCGGCCTCACCGGCCTTGCCGACTGCCATTACAATCCGCCCCCAGTTTGGATCCTCGCCAGCCAACGCCGTCTTCACCAAAGGAGAATTACAAATCGCCTTGGCTATTGCGCGCGCCGCGATCTTGGACTCCGCTCCCTTAACAGTCACGGTTGCAAACTTCGTGAGCCCTTCACCATCCTTGACGATCTGCTGCGCGAGATCTCGCATTAGGTCGAACAAGGTCTCGCGAAACTCGGCAAGCCGCGGATCGTCGCCGCTCGCAAGGCGCGGGCATGAGCGCTGCGCCGCTGTACCTGTCGCGAAGAGAAGGACCGTATCGCTCGTCGACGTATCACTATCGATTGTGATGGCGTTGAAGCTGTCTTCAACACATGACGACAAAATGGACTGAAGCGCTGCGGGCTCAATAGGCGCATCCGTGAACAGGAAAGACAGCATCGTCGCCATGTTGGGGGCAATCATGCCAGCACCCTTGGCAATGCCGTTGAGCGTGACGGGCACGCCTTCAATCTCGCAACTGCGCGTAGCGAGCTTCGGAAACGTGTCCGTCGTCATGATGGCCTTGGCCGCCTCTTCGTAGCCATCGCCGCGCACCTCGTCGGCCAGGTCCGCCAGAAAACCGATGAACTTGGATGGATCCAGCGGTTCGCCAATGACGCCCGTCGAAGCGACGTACACATCTGCATCGAGACAGTCCGCGATGCGCGCTGCCGCCCTTACGGTTTCGGCAACCGCGTCACGTCCGCGCATGCCTGTGAACGCGTTCGCGTTCCCCGAATTGACTACAAGCGCCCGAGCCACGCCGTGCCGCACATGCGCTCGACACCACTCAACCGCGGCGGATGCCGTTTTGGATCGCGTGAAAACGCCCGCTACTGCAGTCGACGGCTCGAATAGCGCCAGCAGCAAGTCCGTCCGCCCGGCATAGCGAATGCCAGCCTCGCACGCCGCAAGGCGAACTCCCTCGATAGGCGGCAAGCTCGGCAATTGAGCTGGCGCGAACGGTGAGACGGTGTCCATGGCCGGGTTGCCGAGGATCTAGTTTTCCGCTCCGTCGTCCACTTCCGGCAACGGCGGAGTCTCGCCGCGCATGACCGCATCGTCCATCGACCGTTTCAACTCCGGGTCGAGGATCTCGATTTCTGCATTGGAACGAAGATCGTTGATGACGGATTGCGCTTTTCGGACAACCAGCTGGCCAATTATCGGGTCTTTGACGTCGTCAAAGGTCGGCAGTTCCTGGTCGCGCTTTTCCTGGACCTCAATCACATGCCAGCCAAAGCTCGTCTTAACGGGATCCGAGATCTGGCCCACATCGAGCGCGAAGGCTGCATCCTCAAACGGCTTCAGCATCTGGCCGCGCGTAAAGAAGCCGAGATTGCCGCCCTCCGCGTTCTTGTCCTTGGACTTCTCCGTGGCGAGCTTGGCAAAATCCGCGCCCCCATCGAGCTCTGCCTTGATGTCTTTGGCCTCGTCTTCCGTTTCGACCAGAATGTGCCGAGCTTTGATCTCCTGCTCCGGCTTCACCTTCGCAATATTCTCTTCGAAGACCTTCTCGGCGTCTGCTTCATCAACTCCGCCTGTCACGTTCTTGTCGAAATATGCGTCGCGTAACGCACGCCGCCGGTGGTAAGCCGCCCGCTGCTCGAAGGTCTCGGCCTCGTCCAGCTTTTCCTGCTCGCCCGCGCCGGCCATCAGCTCGTTCTCAATCATGAACTGCAAAAGAATCCGTTTGCGATCTTCCGGGCGGACGCTCCCAAGACGTGGACCGACCTCGGAAGCTGCAAAGTCTAGATCGGATTGCTTGATGTCCACGCCGTTCACGCGCGCAACGACGGAGTCGGCGGCGAGCACAGGCGGCACAATGAACATCGACGCTGCGAGAAGCAGCAGAGCTAAGCAAAGTTTCACTGGATTTTTCCTCGTCTTCGGCTCCGGCCAACCAACCCCAGAGGGCGGAGCGGGTTTGGGTGCTTCCCCGACGGCTTTCTTAGCGTCGGGGTGACTACTTGCCAAGCCGCAGGAATTGACAGAATTTTGTTTGTTCTATAATTCCAGAATTATGGATATTAATGAGGCTGTCGACGCGCTAGGGGGGCTGGCCCAACAGAGTCGTCTTAGGGTTTTCCGGTTGCTAATTCAGGCAGGCATCAATGGAATGGCGGCAGGTGACATTGCGAGGGCGATCGGCATTCCCAAAAACACAATGTCATCTCATCTCGCTATCCTCGCGCGCGCCAATCTTATCCAGGCCCGAAAAGAAGGCCGGTCCATGATCTACGCCGTGAACTTGGAGGGAACGCGATCTCTGCTGTCTTTTCTAGTGGAAGACTGTTGTCAGGGTGACCCCTCGATTTGCGGCCCGTTGATCGAAACGACCCTTGCGACGTGTTGTTCGGAGTGAACGGAGGAAACGGGACATGACAAGCGCCGACGCTAACCGCCCCCTGAACGTACTTTTCCTGTGCACAGGGAATTCAGCCCGTTCAATCATCGCCGAGTGCATCATGAACCGCGAAGGAAAGAGCAAATTCAGTGCTTACAGCGCGGGCAGCATGCCGACGGGGAAAGTGAACCCTTACGCCCTTAACCTGCTTCACAAGCTCAATCACGTGACGACGGACCTTTGGTCGAAGTCCTGGGAGGAGTTCAGCGGACCCGATGCGCCGAAGCTCGATTTCGTCTTTACCGTTTGCGACAATGCAGCAAATGAAGTGTGCCCGATCTGGCCTGGCCAGCCTATGTCCGCCCATTGGGGCGTGCCGGACCCAGCTGCGGCCGGGGGGACTGACGCAGAGAAAGCATTTGCGTTCGATGAGACTTATCGGATGCTGTTTCAGCGTATTTCGATCTTCGTGAACCTGCCATTCGACAGCATCAGCAAACTCTCCTTGCAGGAACACCTCGATCGGATCGGCAAGCACGGCGCTGCCGCGTCGAAGGAGCCCGCCTAGCTCGGCCCTTGGCCCCCTCACCTCGCGTTGACAAGGCTTGGGCCGCAACTTATGTGTCGGACGTTGACTTCCGGCATGTTTTGCCTTTCTCCGCAAGGACCGGCGACTAGAGGCCGGAGGTCTTGCACCTCATCCGCCAAGGACCTCCAGGGCTTGAAATAAGCCCCGTGCGGCCCGGCTCACGCCATCGAGAGGCTAACGGTTCGATGCTTTCCCTCGGCGCCATCGCTAACAAAGTCTTCGGCTCATCAAACGATCGCAAGCTGAAGAAATATGACCCGGTCGTAGCGAAGATTAATGCACTTGAGCCTGAGGTCTCCGCCCTCTCCGACGAGGCTCTACGTGCGCGCACCGATGAATTCCGCCAACGCCTTGTCGATGGAGAAACGCTCGATGATATCCTGCCGGAAGCCTTCGCGACGGTCCGGGAGGCTGCCAAACGGACATTGGGTCAGCGGCATTTTGACGTTCAGCTCATCGGCGGCATGGTCCTTCACGAGGGCCGTATCGCGGAAATGAAGACCGGCGAAGGCAAGACCCTTGTTGCGACCCTGCCCGTTTATCTGAATGCGTTGACAGGAAACGGGGTGCATGTCGTCACGGTGAACGACTATTTGGCAAAGCGCGACGCATCCTGGATGGGCCAAGTCTACACTTTCCTTGGTCTTACCGTCGGCACGATCGAGCACGAACTGGATGACGAGCAGCGCAAAGCACAATACGCCTGTGACGTCACATACGGCACAAACAACGAGTACGGCTTCGACTATCTGCGCGACAATATGAAGTATCTCGAATCCGAGATGGTTCAGCGCGGACACGTCTTCGCCATCGTTGACGAAGTGGACTCCATTTTGATCGACGAGGCGCGGACCCCTTTGATCATCTCAGGCCCGCTCGACGACCGGTCCGACTTTTATAACACCATCGATGTCTTCATTCCGAAGCTCAAGGACGAAGACTACGAGCTCGATGAAAAGAGCCGACAAGTGTCGCTCACAGAGGAAGGCAACGAGCACATAGAGCAGCTGCTTATCGAAGCCGACCTCTTGAAAGGCGACTCTCTCTACGACGTCGAGAATGTCAGCGTGGTGCACCACGTCCAACAGGCGCTGCGCGCCCACAAAGTGTTCCAGCGCGACCGCGACTACATCGTCAAGAATGGCGAAGTCGTTCTGATCGATGAGTTCACAGGACGCATGATGTCAGGGCGCCGCTTCTCTGAGGGTTTGCACCAGGCGCTGGAGGCTAAGGAACACGTAGAGATCCAGCCGGAGAACCAGACCTTCGCGACGATTACGTTCCAGAACTATTTCCGCCTCTACGAAAAACTCGCCGGGATGACCGGAACGGCCCTAACGGAAGCTGATGAGTTCATGGACATCTACGGTCTCGACGTAGTCGAGGTTCCGACCAATCGACCCATGGCGCGAAAGGACGAGGACGACGAGGTCTACCGAACGGCCAATGAGAAATATAACGCCATTATCGAGCTGATCCGGGACGCTCAGCAACGCGGTCAACCCATGCTCGTCGGTACGACTTCGATTGAGAAGTCTGAAATCCTCTCGGACCTGCTGAAGAAGCGCAAGGTTGCTCACAATGTGCTCAACGCCCGCTATCATGAGCAGGAAGCCCACATCGTCGCGCAAGCAGGAGTGCCAGGCGCGGTCACGATCGCGACGAATATGGCCGGGCGCGGAACCGACATTCAGCTCGGCGGCAACTTGGACATGCGGCTTGAAGATTGGTTGGCCGATCAAACCAAAAAAGGCAGGGAGCCGACGCCGGAGGAAGTAGAGGCAAAGCGCTCTGAGATCGACGCAGATATTCATGAGAAGAAACAGAAGGCTCTCGAGGCCGGCGGTTTGTACGTTGTTGGGACTGAGCGCCACGAGAGCCGCCGCATCGACAATCAGCTCCGCGGCCGGTCGGGCCGACAGGGCGACCCGGGTGCTTCACGTTTCTTTTTGTCCCTTGAAGACGATCTAATGCGCATCTTCGGCTCCGATCGTATGGACGGGATGTTGCAAGCGCTCGGACTGAAAGAGGGCGAGGCTATTGTTCATTCCTGGATCAACAAAGCCCTGGAGAAAGCGCAAGGCAAGGTCGAGGCGCGCAATTTCGACATCCGCAAGAATGTCGTGAAATTCGACAATGTGATGAACGATCAGCGGAAGGCAATCTTCGAGCAGCGCCGCGAACTCCTGGCAGACGAGGATCTCGCCGAGACCGTCGCCGAGATGCGCCGCCAAGTCGTCGACGATATGGTTGGCGCAGCGATGCCGGAGAAGTCTTATCCGGAGCAGTGGGATATCGATGGACTGAAGCAAAAGGTTAGTGATGTCTTTGGCCTAGACGTGCCCGTTGACGAGTGGGCGGATGAGGAAGGCATTGCCGAGGTCGAGATCCATGAGAGGCTGATCAAGGAGACCGACGAGGCCGCTGCCAGAAAGGCAGCGATGTTCGGCGCCGATACGATGCGTCAACTTGAGCGCGCAGTGCTACTCCAGACTCTTGATGGCTTGTGGCGCGAACACCTCGTGACACTCGAACATTTGCGCCAGGTTATCGGCCTACGGGGCTATGGCCAGCGTGATCCGTTGAACGAGTTCAAGAGTGAGAGCTTTACGCTGTTCGAGCAAATGCTTGCGCGCCTGCGTGAAGCGGTTACCGGGCAAATCATGCACGCTGACATCGCCCAGCAAGACGAGACGCCGTCCTTGGAAGTTACCGAACTTCCGCCGATGGAAGCACACCATATCGACCCGACAACGGGAGAAGACGAATTCGCACTAGAAGGCGCAGAGGTAGCGCCGGCGCCGGGCGGTACCGCGCCCTTGCGGACCCGCAAGCCGGCGGCCGTTGCCCTTGACCCGTCAGATCCTTCGACCTGGGGCAAGGTTCAGCGCAATGCGCCCTGCCCTTGTGGATCTGGGAAGAAATACAAGCACTGTCACGGGTCCTTTTAGAGAACCTTGCGCCGTTGCTTTAAGCGGGCGATCGGCTTCCGGATGGGCCGCTGAGAGCTAAAGCGGCGTTCGACCCGCGACTTCCTTGGGGCAACGCTCCTCGACGGCACTGTCTACCGTAGAAGCTTCGCCCGGCTCGAAGACGTAACGCCCTTCGCAGACACTTACCTTGGGTGGTACGCCCTCTTGAGCAAAGAGATCGTGGCCCGTTTTCAGATTGTCCCAAAAGGGCGCCCACTTATCGCCTGAGCGAAGCCGCATGTTCCGCTCGGTCATACGAAATGGAAAAGCATGAACGGGAATGCGAGCTTGACCATTGTCGAGCGCGCCTGCGACGAACGCCCAGATTTCGTCCACCACGCGGTCGGTAACCGCATAGCAACCGATCGATGCACAGCCGCCATGCACCATGAGAAACGAACCTGTACGATCCTTGCTACGGTCGTACACGTTCGGAAAGCCCAGATTGAACGAAAGATGTTCGATGCTGTTGGGATTTAGCGCATCCTTCGCGACCGTGTAGAAACCCTCCGGCGCCTGCCGATCGCCCTCCTTCAGCTTTGGTCCAAGACGGCCCGACCACATGCATATCGGGTAGGTGGCAAAGCGTTCGAAGCGCGCGCCCTTTTGCACCCATAGTTCGATCTCAGACTCGAGCTTGTAGATACGAATATGCACGGGCATGCCGGGCTCAACGCCTGCCTCTTCCATTCGGGCGGCGAACCGCGTCAGGTCGGGCGTTCCAGGGATGGGCCGGCCGGCACGGAAATGTCCTCGATACTCCTTGCGATCCCAGTTGATCGTTATGCGATCGACGAGCTGCCGCCCCTCGGTGGTGAACAGGTAGTACGTTCCACCGACAAGCGCAGCAAGAAGGATCGAACCGAAAAGGAAGCGAAACACCGTCAGCCCTCTCGCAGGGGATCAAGCCGCCAACCAAAAGCGACGAGCGCCAGCTAGATCGAAAAAAACGGCCACAGCATGGTCATTGGTCGGAGCAAAGTCTCCGAGCTTGCAACCGTCACATCTACCGCTGATACGATCCCGTCCGGGCGATCTTTTCCTTATCATCAGCCCCAGACCCAGCTGGCGCATTAAGATCGGGCGTTGCCGGTCCCAGCGTCATCACCCTGTAGACTTGCGAGCTTCCACCGGCGCGCAGATTGATGTCGCTTCCAAGTGGCTTCGCGAGTGTCGCCTGTACCGTTTTGGGCCGTTCCCGCTTGGGTTTGAAGGCAATGGCTGGCAACTTCTCATATCGCGGACATGCTCTCCTCGGGTCCGGATACTTCCCGCCGGGGAACGCTGCATTGAACACATAGCGCTTCCCGCACACGGCGACTTTAGGCTCAAGCCGCGTCAGCTCGAAATAGTCGAAGCCTTCTTTCAAGTTGATCCAGAAATCGAACCAC
Source organism: Methyloceanibacter sp. (assembly GCA_029287395.1). Lineage (GTDB taxonomy): Bacteria > Pseudomonadota > Alphaproteobacteria > Rhizobiales > Methyloligellaceae > Methyloceanibacter. The sequence goes on from JARFRF010000162.1 coordinate 27,951, forward strand.
TCGCTACTTGTTTGCTCGGCAAGGTTGGCATTCGTCATGCGAAACGGAAAGGCGTGGACTTGGAACTTCTCCTGTCCGCCTGCAAAGGCTTCGAGAACGAGGGCGTAGATCTCTTCCATAACGGCGTCCGTCATGGCGTAGCAGCCCCGCGACTTGCACTCTCCGTGCACCATGAGATTGGCGCCGGTCCGTTTTAGCGACCTGTCGAATGCGTTGGGGTAGCCGATATTGAATGCCAGATGATAGCGGCTCTTTGGGTTAAGCCGACTCTTGTCGACAACATAGAAACCCTCCGGGGCCTGCAGGTCTCCCTGCTTCTCTTTTGGCCCAAGCTCCCCCGAGAACTTGCAGATTGGGTAGGTCTTAAGGTGGTAGTAGTGACCGTCATCCTTCTGCTTCCAGACCTCAAGTTCGGCCTCAGACTTGAAGACTCGGATGAGGATCGGCTGAGAGGGGGTCATGCCTTTGTCAGCTAACAGGGCGCGCGTCGTCCCCGATAGCGGCCGCATATGTGGTGGGTAATAATCTGTGCAGCCGGAAAGAACCGCCGCTGAAACGGCCGCACAGGCCCAGAGCGTGGCCTTGAAGACGCAATCACGACGCATTCGGCGAACCCTCCTGCACCCCCCTGGCGAGCTCAATTCGCAACGAAAAGCGAGGAGCTCTCCAGCGCCAAGTCCGGCTGTCCCCTCCACCCGAACAAATTGACACTACAAGATATTCGAACAGCAGTTGGACAAAAAAGAGTCTTTGCGGCGATGATCAACATGCGTCGGACCCTTGCCTGGCATGTCAATTCCCCTAGGCGCGAGGTGCCTTCCGCTGGTTTCCGTTACGCCTCGCGCCCCATTGCCAAGAACTTTTCACGGCGTTCTTTTCGGATCTGGTCTGGAGTGTAGTCGTCAAACGACGCAATGGCATTCACAACGACATCACCTGCCGTTTGCAACACGCTTTGTGGATCCCTGTGCGCCCCGCCCACGGGTTCCGGGATAATCCCGTCGACAATACCGAAGTCCTGCAGGTCCTGGGCCGTGATCTTCATATTGGTGGCCGCATCCTGAGCCCGAGCTGAGTCCCGCCAAAGTATCGATGCGGCTGCCTCTGGCGACGCCACTGTGTAGATCGAATGCTCAAGCATGAAGAGGCGGTTCGCAGTGGCCAAAGCTACGGCGCCACCCGACCCGCCTTCCCCAATTATCAAAGAAACAATGGGGACACCAAGCCTCATACAGCACTCCGTGCTCCGAGCGATCGCCTCCGCCTGACCACGCTCCTCGGCCCCGATGCCTGGGTAGGCTCCAGCTGTATCGACGAAGCTCACCACAGGCAGCGAGAACCGATCAGCCATTTCCATAAGCCGCACCGCTTTACGGTAGCCTTCGGGACGCGCCATGCCAAAGTTGTGCTTGATACGGCCCTCTGTATCGGACCCCTTCTCGTGGCCTATGACCATGACGGACCGGCCCGCCAGGCGGCCGATGCCGCCTATGATTGCCTCGTCCTCGGCGAAGTAGCGATCTCCGGCCATGGGGGTGAAATCGCGCACCAGATCCTGGACATAGTGGGTGAAGTGTGGCCGCTCCGGATGGCGCGCGACCTGCGTCTTCTGCCAAGGCGTCAGCGCGGCGTACGTTTCCTCAAGGGCTTCGCGCGCCTTGGTTTCGAGCCGCGACAACTCATCGCTGATTGGTACGGAATCGTCGTCCGCTGCAAGGGCCTTCAGCTCGGCGACCTTGCTCTCAAGTTCCGCAATGGGTTTTTCAAAATCGAGATATGTGCGCATGCAGCCTGACTAAACCCTTAGGACCCCCAAACAGCCCAATTTCAGGGCATTCTTAAGACAAACAAAGCAATCCGGAAGTTGTTTTTAGTGGCCTCGAGGCCGTGTCGTGTCAACCGGGCCGCATTGCCCTCCAGCCGCTAAGGTTTAGCGCTGCTTCGTCAATCTTACCTTGGCTAGCGGATGGTGCTCCTCCACAAGGCGACGCAAACGCTCCTCGATCACATGCGTGTAGATTTGCGTTGTCGAAATATCGGCATGCCCCAGGAGTTGCTGAACGGTCCGCAGATCGGCCCCTCGCTCCAAGAGGTGGCTGGCAAATGCGTGACGTAAGACGTGCGGGGAGACCGTCGCGGGATCGAGCCCCGCAGCCAGGGCCGCCGCCTTAAGTTCCTGGCCAAAGCGTTGACGGGTGATGTGCTGCGCGCCATCGCCCGAGGGGAACAGGAATGCGGACGCCTTGAGGGCCTCTTCCTGTGCCAAGAGCGCGAGATACGCAGATAGAGCCTCACGGGCCGCCCGGTTGAGCGGCACAAGACGCTCGCGGCCACCTTTGCCCGTGATCGTGAGGACCCTATCGTCTACCGCCAGCACGTTACGTGGCAAACCCACAAGCTCCGAGACTCGCAAGCCGGAGGCGTATAGCGTCTCTAGAAGCGCGTTGAGGCGATAGGCTCGCAAGCGTGCGGCGCCTTCCAAATTGGCGGCGCAAGCCTTCTTCGCCGCTTGAATCAAGGCATCGACTTCGGCCAAGGACAGGACCTTCGGCAGGGGCCTTCCACGCCGCGGACTGTCAATGGCTGACGTCGGATCGTCCTTTCGAACGCCCTCGGCCAACAAGAACCTGAAGAATTGTCGGATGGCCGAGAGCTTGCGGGAACGCGATGTTGGCGCAAGTCCGTCCGCAGCCAAGACCTCAAGGTAGGCCCGCACATGGTCGGCAGTCGCCATCGCAGCCTCGGTCTTTTTGCCGGCAAGAAAAGCCAGAAAGTCGGCAAGGTCGCGGGTGTAAGCGTCTATCGTGTGGGAGGCGGCGCCCCGTTCCGCCATCAGCATTTCGATGAAAAGCGACAATTCCGAAGAGGAAGCGCGTGTCAGCGATGGGGTCGTGCGAGCCATGCTTGCCCCCTTCACCGCAGTGGGGCTTTGGGCCAGGCGGGGCTATTGGGCCCGGTGGCTTGGGGGCGGCGCGATAGAAGGTTCCTGCGCTGTGGCCGCCGTCGGCGACACGGCCCGCGGCTCGGCCTTGAGGTTGCGCAAGGCTTTCGTGATTTCTTTTGGTTCTGGCTGAAAATATTCAGCAAGCACATAGAGACTTCCAGCGACAACGCCGACAATCGTCCCTAAAACCGCGAGGAAACGAAACACTGTTGGCATCAGGGCGCTCGTGTTCCTATTATTCGTCCAACTTCGGACAGGGCTGCATTATGACCCAAGACGCTGCAGCAACTTAACCCGTCGCGAATCCCATCATGGACGATTCGGCGATGCCCTGTCAGCATGGCCTCTTTCTAACGGCTTTGGCCTACGACTTAATGTCCCATGACTCAACGTAATACCGCGCAACTCAGCAATCGACGCCAGCAGCTGGCCGAAATCCGCCAATCTTTGGGGCAAAACTCGCTTGTATTGATCGGGCTCATGGGAGCAGGAAAGTCGGCGGTCGGCCGCCGCTTGGCGGCTTCGCTCGACCTGCCCTTCACGGATGCCGATAGCGAAATCGAGGCCGCTGCTGGTCAGAGCATCGGCGAGATATTCGCCGAGCACGGCGAGGCTTACTTTCGGACGGGCGAGAGAAAGGTCATCGCGCGGTTGCTTGAAAACGGACCTCAGGTCCTAGCAACTGGCGGCGGCGCGTACATGGATCCGGAAACCCGGGATGCCATCAAGACGCACGGGACCTCGATTTGGCTCAAAGCCAATCTACGCGTCCTGATGAAACGTGTGGGACGCCGCGACAACAGACCTTTGCTGCAAGTAGACAACCCTGAGGCCGTGATGAAAAAGCTGATGGCAGAACGGCACCCCATCTACGCAGGCGCAGACATTACGATTGAGAGTCGCGAGGCGCCGCACGAAGTAATGGTCGGGAACATCCTCGACGCCCTTGCGTCCCAGCTCGCGCAAGAGACGCCGCGCGGGATCGAGGATCGGTTAGAACAACAACCGGAAACGGACTGACTGTGGAACAGGTTGAATCGGTGCAGGGACGCAGCGCGGAAACGGAGATCTTGGTGACTCTGGCGTCACGCGGTTACCCAATCATCATTGGCGAGGACCTCACGGCTGACGCAGGGCCGCGCTTGAAGGAGCTCCTTCCCGGCGCACGCTTTGCTGTTGTCAGCGACGCGAACGTAGCTGCGCTTCATCTTGACCCGCTGAAGGCTAGCCTAGAGAGGGAGAACCTGTTTCTGGGCTCGGCCGTCGTCGCGCCCGGCGAATCCAGCAAGAGTTTTCCCGTGCTTGCCAAATTGAGCGAAACGCTTCTTGAACTCGGTGTCGAACGCGGCGATTGCGTTATCGCATTCGGTGGCGGTGTGGTGGGAGACTTGGCAGGGTTCGCTGCGTCTATTCTCAGGCGCGGCGTCCGCGTTGTGCAGATGCCGACCACACTTCTCGCTCAAGTCGACTCGGCAATCGGCGGAAAGACAGGAATCGACACACGACAGGGCAAGAACCTCATCGGCACGTTTCACCAACCGAGCCTTGTCCTGTCGGACATCTCTGTCCTCTCGACCTTGAGTGAACGCGAGTTCCGAGCAGGCTACGCCGAAGTCGCAAAGTACGGACTGCTTGGCGATGCCGGCTTCTTCAGCTGGTTGGAGGAGCATTGGGCCGACATCTTTTCCGGCGAGACAGACAAGCGTCGCTATGCGGTAGAGACGAGCGCCCGAGCGAAGGCGGCCATCGTTATTGAGGACGAACTTGAGGTGAGCGGCAAACGCGCTCTACTCAATCTGGGGCACACCTTCGGCCATGCCCTTGAGGCCTTCGCGGGCTATTCGGACCGATTGCTGCATGGCGAGGCAATTTCCATTGGCATGCGGCAGGCCTTCGCCTATTCGGTCGAGCGGGGCCTATGCTCCGCCGACGACGCCGCGCGTGCGGAAGCACATTTCAAAGCCGTCGGCCTTCCGACACGGGTCTCCGAAATTCCTGGCGACAAGCCGACGCCGGGCGAAATGCTGCGCCTGATGGCCCAAGACAAAAAGGTCAAAGGCGGCAAGATGGTTCTCGTACTGGTAAACGGTATCGGCGACGCCTTTGTCGAGAACGATGTTTTAATGTCGCAACTGACGGATTTTCTGCAGCGGGAGTGCGCAACCCAATGACCCTGGCCTTGGGACTGACACTTGGCTCAATCTTTGGCCTTCTCATTATCTCTGCCTGTTTCTCCGGTTCCGAGACGGCGCTTACGGCAGCAAGCAGGGCGCGCATGCACGCGCTAGAGGAAGACGGGAACGCTCGGGCAAAACTCGTCAACCGCCTTCTGGCCTCCCGCGAGCGCCTGATCGGCGCACTGCTGCTCGGAAACAATCTCGTCAATATCGCTGCCTCGGCGTTGGCCACGAGCCTGTTCCTATCAGTCTTCGGTGAGGCCGGCGTGGCTTACGCCACGTTTGTTATGACCGCGCTGGTTGTCGTCTTCGCCGAGGTAATGCCGAAAACCTACGCCATTCTGAACGCAGACAAGATGGCGCTCGCCGTGGCGCCCGCCCTGAAAGTTCTGGTCGCCGTCCTTGCACCTGTGACGGCCGCGCTCCAGTTCGTCGTTCGCCACACATTCAGCCTGTTTGGCTCGAAGATCGATGCCGACACGGACGTTCTGTCGGCCCATGAGGAAATCCGTGGCGCTATCGAGCTGCACCACAAAGAGGGCGGCGTGGTGAAGGGAGACCGCGATATGTTGGGCGGCGTGCTGGACCTTCGCGACCTCGACGTATCCGACATTATGGTTCACCGGACCAAGATGGTGGCCATTGATGCAGACTTGCCGCCGGAGCAGATCATCGACCAAGCGCTTCAGAGTTCGCACACGCGGCTACCCCTATGGAAGGGAGAGCGCGAGGAAATCGTCGGCGTGCTTCACGCCAGAACGTTATTGCAGGCTCTTCGCGATGCACAGGGCGACGTCAGCAAGATCGATGTAATGACTCTCGCGGCCCCGCCGTGGTTTGTGCCTGATACCACGACACTGAAAGCGCAACTCGCCGCATTCCTGAAGCGTAAGGCGCATTTCGCGATCGTCGTCGATGAGTACGGCGAGGTGGAAGGTCTGCTCACGCTCGAAGATATCATTGAAGAGATCGTCGGCGACATTACCGATGAGACGGATGTGGCGGCTACGGACGCGCAGCCGCAGGCCGATGGCTCGCTCATCGTTGAGGGGCTGGTGCCAATCCGCGACGTGAACCGGCTTATGGATTGGGATCTCCCGGACGAAGAAGCCACAACAGTCGCTGGCCTTGTCATCCACGAAGCCCAGACCATTCCGAACGCCGGTCAGACCTTCAACTTCCATGGGTTCCGCTTCGAAATTATTCGGCGCCATCGCAACCGCATTACGCGGCTGCGGGTGGTGCCTCTGCGAGGCCCACGGACTCCAGCCGAAGCGCCAGCAAATGGATCTGCGAATCCGCCGGCGAGCTCAGCCTCCTAACTTCCATGACAGCCGTTACTGCGCTGCATCCTCCGGCGTCATTGCGGTGACAGCCAGCGCGTGTACTTTGCCAGCCAATTCGTCTGCCAACACCGCGTTGACCATTCGATGACGCTCTAGTCGGGACTTCCCCTCAAAAGCCAGCGACACCACGCGAACTGCAAAGTGACTTTCTCCAGTTCCGGGCGAGCTAGCATGCCCCGCGTGATGATGAGATTCGTTGACGACTTGCAGCGCCTCGGGCGAGAAGGCGGCGGTCAGTTTTTCTCGGATTGTTTCTTCGACACTCATACGGCCCATAAGCCCTCGGAATAGCCGAACAACGCAGTTGCTAGCATGGAGTGGCAGTTCTCTACGCTATGGCGCTTTGTCACGCACTTAACCCTCCAGTTTATCGTCATTGTCATCGTCGAGCCATCCTTGTTGTGCCCAATCCCGATTCCCATAATGCCGGTCTCATGAAGCTTGATTCAAAAATCTTCGACCAACTAAGGGTCAAACCAGACGAGGACCGCTCGCTGCGCGATTCCGCGCCCGAATGCGAATGGGAGGGTTGCAACAAGCCTGGGCTATATCCAGCGCCGAAGGGACGAGGACTCGAGGGGCAGCACTACCGCTTCTGCATCGACCACGTGCGCGAATACAACAAGGGCTATAACTATTTCTCCGGCGTACCCGACGACGAAGTCGTGGCCCAGCAAAAGGCCGATCAAGTCGGCGACAGGCCCACATGGTTCGTCGGCGTGAACGCATACGGCAAGGGTAAGGGACGCGGCCGAGGCCGAAGCCGAAGCGGCGGCTACGGGCACCGTTTCGAAACTCAAGACCCATACGGTCTGTTTGGCGAGCAAGGTCCCGCGGGTGAAGCACCGGGACGGGTCCGCCGGCCGCTGAAGCGACTCGAACGCAAGGCTCTCCGGCAACTAAATTTGGAAGACGACGCGACGAAGCAAGACATCAAAGCGCGCTTTAAGGAGCTCGTGAAAAGGCTTCATCCGGACCACAATAACGGCGACCGATCCTCTGAGGACAAGTTGCGCGAAGTCATCCAAGCCTATAACTATCTAAGGCAAGCGGGGCTCGCATAGCCTGCGCCGCTAAACTCTTGCAAAATGGGCGTTTTGCGAGGGGCCGGTGCCGTCCTTAGGACGCGATGGGCGCCCATCACCGACAAAGGTTCATCAGCGATTATGACACTTGAAACAGCGACGAACGATGCTGGACTCCCGGATATGTCCGTTTCCGTGCGCCAGGTCTTCGGCATCGATACCGACCTTGAAGTACCGGCTTACTCCCAGGCCGATGCGCACGTGCCTGACGTTGACCCGGATTATCTCTTCAACCGGGACGTGACCCTCGCGATCCTCGCAGGCTTCAAACACAACCGCCGAGTTATGATCCAGGGCTATCACGGCACGGGCAAATCGACGCATATCGAGCAAGTGGCTGCCCGACTCAACTGGCCCTGTATCCGTGTGAACCTTGACAGCCATGTGAGCCGTATCGATCTCGTGGGCAAGGATGCGATCGTCATCAAGGACGGGCAGCAGGTTACGGAGTTTCGCGAGGGCATTCTGCCTTACGCGCTCCAGACCAATACCGCGCTCTGTTTCGATGAATACGACGCGGGCCGTCCAGACGTGATGTTTGTCATTCAGCGCGTGCTCGAGGTATCGGGTAAGCTAACCCTGCTCGATCAGTCGAAGGTCATTCGGCCTCATCCCGCATTTCGTCTTTTCGCGACCACAAACACGATTGGTCTCGGCGACACGAGCGGCCTGTACCACGGTACACAGCAAATCAACCAGGGTCAGATGGACCGTTGGTCGATTGTTGCCACGCTCAACTACCTCCCTCACGACGATGAGGTTGAAATCATCATGGCGAAGGTCAAGACCTTCAACACGGAGGAAGGGCGCAAAACAATATCGAATATGGTCCGCGTCGCCGAGCTAACCCGCAACGCCTTCATGAACGGTGACCTGTCGACAGTCATGAGCCCACGCACAGTGATTACGTGGGCGGAGAACGCTGAGATATTTGGCGATACGGGCACAGCTTTCGCACTGTCCTTCCTCAATAAGTGCGACGAGTTGGAACGTGGGCTGATCGCCGAGTTCTATCAGCGCTGCTTCGGTGAGGACTTGCCGGACTCGACCGCCAATGTTGCGCTGAGTTAGCGCACGACTGCAGGACTTCTCAGGATATCGTTATGGCTGGACCGAAACGGAAAGAGGCGCCTCTCGATCCGTTCAAGCGCGCGGTAACTTTGGCAACGCGCGCGATCGCTGCCGATAGCGGCGTTGAGGTCGTCTTCTCGAACGAACCCCCTGGCCTTGCTGGCAAGACGGCGCGGGTTCCCGAACCCTCGCGCGTGCCCACCCAGGAAGAGCTCGCGACAATTCGCGGACACGCGGACGCAGCCGCTCTGACAGTCTCTTGCCGTGACGAAACCCTGCATCAGCGCCTAGCTCCCTCTGGCGGAGAGGCCCGGGCAGTTTTCGAAGCCCTCGAACAAGCGCGTGTCGAGGCGATCGGCGCGACGCGTATGGATGGCGTCGCACAGAATCTTGCTGCTCGCACGGAGCAGCGCTACGCGCGCAGCCGGATTACTGAAGAGACAGAGCGTTCTGAAGCGCCGCTCCCCGACGCGCTCGCCCTCATGGCCCGCGAGCGCCTAACGGGTGAGGCACCTCCGGCGCGGGCGCGGCCGCTCGTCAATCTTTGGCGTAACTGGGTCGAGGAGCGCGCTCAAACACAGCTCGATCAAATGCAGGAGGCGCTGTTCGATCAGGAAGCGTTTGGCCAGCTTTCACGTGACCTCCTAACCGCATTGAACATGGCTGAGCAGCTGGACCAGGGTGAAGAGAGCGACGAGACATCAGAGGACGGTGAATCGGAGCCGGACTCGACTGATGACCAGGGGGACGAGGCGCAGGCGCAAGATGGCTCCGAACTCGCCCAAGAGTCAGACGCCGAACCCGACGATACCGCTGAAGACACTTTGGAGGATCAGGACGACGGTTCAACCGATCGGCTGGACGATGACGCGGACTCGGCGGATCTGCCGCGCCGCTCCGACCCCTGGCGTCCGAACTTTTCGGTCCTCGATGACCCCTCGGCTTTCGGCTACAAGATCTTCACGGACGAGTTTGACGAGATCGTTACGGCAGAGGACCTTTGCGACCCGGATGAGCTCGATCGTCTCCGCTCCTTCCTCGACAAGCAGCTCGTGTCTCTGCAAGGCGCTGTGGCACGGCTTGCCAACCGGCTGCAGCGGCGACTGTTGGCCCAGCAGGACCGCGGCTGGGACTTCGACCTGGACGAAGGAACGCTGGATGCTGCGCGCCTCACACGTGTCATCATTGACCCGATGCACCCCTTAACGTTCAAGCAAGAGCGCGACACCGAGTTTCGCGACACGGTGGTCACGCTGCTGCTCGACAATTCCGGATCCATGCGCGGCCGACCGATCATGGTCGCTGCCTGCTGCGCGGATATCCTAGCGCGCACGCTGGAACGGTGTGGGGTGAAGGTAGAGATCTTGGGGTTCACCACGCGAGCTTGGAAGGGTGGCCATGCGCGCGAAGCCTGGCTGAACGCGATGAAGCCTCCCCTGCCTGGACGCCTCAACGATTTGCGCCACATCATTTACAAGGCGGCGGACATGCCGTGGCGACGAGCGCGGCGCAATCTCGGCTTGATGATGAGAGAAGGTCTGCTCAAAGAGAATATCGACGGCGAAGCCCTGGCCTGGGCCCATAAGCGCCTCTTGGCACGCCCCGAACAGCGGCGCATTCTGATGATGATCTCGGACGGTGCGCCGGTCGACGACTCCACGCTGTCCGTTAACTCTGGCGCATATCTGGAGAAGCATCTTCGCCAGGTGATCCACGAGATCGAAACGCGTTCACCGATCGAACTGTTGGCCATTGGCATAGGCCATGACGTGACCCGCTACTATCGCCGGGCCGTTACCATCGTCGATGCGGAAGAGCTGGCCGGAGCGATGACCGAGCAACTGGCCTCGCTGTTCGAGGAAGAAACCGCCGCATCGCCCATGAGGCGGGCCGGCTGACCGGATATGCCCTGATGATGATGGTGCGAATGACCCTGGTGGCCCTGCTCATCACCGCCGCAGGGTGTGCCCTGTCTCTTATACACATCTGACGCTGCCGACGAATCGAGTCGCGGGGGGGGGGGG
>JARFRF010000167.1 GCA_029287395.1 Methyloceanibacter sp.
ACGGGCTCTTGGGCAACCGGAATTCGGGGGCGAGGATATAGGCATTGACGCTCTCAACCAAAACGTCAGGGGCGGGTCAGGATATCAAGGGTATGGCGTGCGAGGCGCTTGTGGAGGCGCTGCCGCACCCACTGCTTGTCATCGGCAAGGGCCTCGCGATCGACTACGTAAACGCGGCGGCGGAAGACTTCTTTCAGATGAGCGCAGGCGTCCTTTGCCGGCACAGCCTGCCGGACGTTGTGGCATTCGGTTGTCCGCTGATTGCACTTGTTGAGCAAGTCCAGCGCAACGGCACGACGGTCAACGAATACGGCGTCGAACTCAGCTCGTTCCGTTTCGAATCCACGAAACTAGTCGATCTGTATGGCGGACCCGTGCAAGTCGGCAGCAACGCCGTGATGGTCATGATCCAACAGCGCAGCATGGCGCAGATGATCGAGCGCCAACTGACCCATCGCGGCGCCGCGCGGTCGGTCTCTGGCCTTGCCGCGGTTCTTGCTCATGAGATCAAGAATCCGCTCTCGGGCATCCGCGGCGCGGCGCAACTCCTGGAAGGGGATCGCGACGAGTCCGACCGCACACTGACGCAACTGATCTGCTCGGAATCGGACCGCATCTGCAATCTCGTCGACCGCATGGAGATCTTCGGAGACGAGCGGCCGCTCCAGCGCGAGCCCTTGAACATTCACGACGTGCTCGACCATGTGAAGCAGGTTGCCTCAACTGGTTTCGCCAGCAGCATCAAGATCGTCGAAAACTATGATCCCTCGCTCCCACCTGTACCCGGGAGCCGCGACAAACTAGTTCAGGTTTTTCTGAACTTGATTAAGAACGCAGCCGAAGCAATCGGCGATTCAAGAAAAGACGGCCAGATAACTCTCTCGACGGCTTTTCGTCCGGGTGTCAGGCTGTCCGTCCCAGGCAGTCAAGCCCGCGTCAGCCTGCCACTTGAGATCGCCGTCGAAGACAATGGCAGCGGCGTGCCCGCCGACCTGCTCCAGCACCTGTTCGATCCGTTTGTTACCACAAAACAATCCGGAACCGGCCTCGGCCTTGCCCTGGTCGCCAAGATCATCGGGGACCATGGGGGCATCATCGAATGCGATTCTAAGTCGCGCTACACAGTGTTTCGCGCGCTGATGCCAATGGCGACTTCTGATGGGACGACACGGACAAATCAAATCACAGAACAAAGCGAAGCGCAGAGCTAAGAGAAAAAACAATAAATGGGCAAAGGCAACATCCTAATCGCCGACGACGATGCGGCCATTCGAACAGTCTTGAACCAGGCACTTGCCAGGGCAGGGTACGCGCCTCGGGCGACTGGTAATGCCGCAACGCTGTGGCGCTGGGTTAGCCAGGGCGACGGGGACCTCATCATCACCGACGTGGTGATGCCTGACGAAAGCGCATTCGATCTGATCCCGCGGATCAAGAAGCTTCGGCCGGACCTTCCAATTGTCGTGATGAGCGCTCAGAACACTTTCATGACGGCCGTGACCGCGGCTGAGCGCGGCGCGTATGAGTATCTTCCGAAGCCGTTTGACTTGAACGAGCTCATCGCAGTCGTAAGCAGGGCACTCGCCGAACCGCGCAAGAACGTGCAGCCACTTTCTGCCGAATCCTCCGATGGGATGCCGCTGATCGGGCGCTGCCCGGCGATGCAGGACATCTATCGAGTTCTGGCACGGCTGACCCAAACAGATCTGACCGTCATGATCAGCGGTGAGTCCGGGACCGGCAAAGAGCTCGTATCGCGTGCCTTGCACGAATACGGGAAGCGGCGGAACGGGCCCTTTGTCGCCATCAACATGGCGGCCATTCCAAAGGAGCTCATCGAGTCGGAACTATTCGGACACGAGAAAGGAGCCTTCACGGGTGCGCAAGCACGTCATGTCGGCCGCTTCGAACAGGCAGAGGGCGGAACGCTCTTTCTTGACGAGATTGGCGACATGCCCATGGAGGCACAGACGCGGCTCTTACGCGTGCTGCAAGAAGGCGAATACACGACAGTTGGTGGGCGAACCCCCATTCGGACGAATGTGCGGATTATCGCCGCAACCAACCGCGACCTGCAGCAGCAGATCGACCAGGGGCTTTTCCGCGAAGACCTTTACTACAGGCTTAATGTTGTACCCTTGCGCCTTCCACCTTTGCGCGAGCGTCTTGAGGACATTCCGGATCTCATCCGCCACTTTCTCGCAATGGCAGAGAAGGAAGGACTGCCACCGAAGAGCTTTGAAACCGGCGCGATCGAACGTCTTAAGCGGCACAATTGGCCAGGCAACGTGCGGGAACTTGAGAACCTTGTCCGGAGACTCTCCGCTATCTACACCCAGGACATCGTGACAGTGGACATGGTCGAAAGCGAGTTCGCTCCCGCCGCGCGGCCGGCGCAGTTTAACGATGCCTCGGAAGCCACCGCGGATTTGTCTGAGGCTGTTGAACGGTACCTCGGGGACTACTTCATGAGCTTTGGCCAAGAACTGCCGCCGGCGGGGCTCTACACACGGGTTCTTCGCAAGGTCGAGTCGCCGTTGATCACAGCAGCCTTAGCCGCAACTCGCGGCAACCAAATCCGTGCTGCCGATCTACTTGGCGTCAACCGGAACACGTTGCGCAAAAAGATCCGCGACCTGGGCATCAAAGTCATTCGCACGCCTGCAGCATAGCCCTAGCCAGGTCCCGCCACGCATGCCATATCACGACCGGAACGTCCGTTCCGGTGAGTAGGCTTGACCGCTTGAGCTGTCGCCAAAGCGCCACAATGTGATCTTATTGCATCATGACTGTGATCATTTGATCGCACTCAAGAGAGTCGGCCTGAACCGAACAAGATGCTTGGGAGGGAGAGCAGCAGACCTTGCGCGACCCCGCACCTGAAAACAAAATATCTAAGTCGGTCAGCAATGTAGACGGGCCGCCTCAAAGTTCGTCTGAGCGCGACACAGATGGACAAGCCACCGTTCCGGCCAAACGCCGACGCCTCCAGTTTATGCTCGGCCTCATCATCATGGTGCTGTCCCTCTGCGCGGGGCTTGCCACTTATCTTGTTTTAACTGGTCTGACGCCCATCGTTCCTACGCAGGACGTGGTCGTCACCACGTTGCTGATCAACGCGGTGCTTGTCGTCGCGATGATCGCACTAATCGCCTGGCAGGTTACGGGGCTATGGCTCGCCAAGCGTCGACATGAAGCCGGCGCGCAGTTGCATGTCCGGATTGTCAGCCTCTTCAGCGTCATCGCAGTGGTTCCAGCCATCGCGCTTGCGATCTTTGCCAGCATCTCGCTCGACCGCGGCCTGGATCACTGGTTCTCGCAGCGCACGAAAGACATCATTCAAAATTCGATCGATGTGGCAACCGCTTATCTGCAGGAGCACGGCCAAGTCATCCGCGCCGATACGGTTGGCATGGCCAAGGACATAGACGAAGCCGTGGAACTGGTCCGTGCGCGGCCTCAAGGCTTCGGAAACTTCCTGCGCGCTCAGGCCACCGTCCGCGCTATTCCCGCTGCCTACCTGATCGACAGCGAAGGGAAGATGCTGGCGACGGCAGCCTCTATTGCGAACATTCCCTATCGCGCGCCGCCACCCGAGGCGATGGACCTCGCGAAAGACGGGCAGGTAATCGTCATTGCCCCAGGCGAGACCAGTTTGGTTGGGGCGATAAAGAGCCTCGATAACTTCGACGATACGTACCTATACGTCATCCGGCCGGTGAACGCCCGCGTGCTTCAACAACTGAGGGCAACGCGAGCCAATGTTGCTGAGTATCAATTACTCGAGCAACGGCGCGCAGGTGTTCAGGTGGCTTTCGGCTTGATGTACGTGGCCATTGCGCTGACGCTGCTCCTGTCTGCGATCTGGATCGGCATGTGGTTTGCGAACCGGCTCGTCGCCCCAATTGGCCAGTTGATGGGCGCGGCGGAAGAAATTAGCCATGGTAATCTCGGTGTGAAGGTCGGCGTCAATCCAGCTGATGGCGACCTTGCGGTGCTGGGCTCAACATTCAACACCATGGCATCCGAACTCAAGAATCAGCGCGATGAACTCGTCGGCGCCAACGCGACGCTCGACGAGCACAACCGCTTCATGTCCGCTGTGCTATCGGGCGTAACGGCGGGCGTTGTTGGTGTTGATGCAGATGGCACTGTGAATCTCGTAAACCCTTCGGCTGAGGAACTCCTGGGCCTCAAGGGCTCAGACCTTATCGGCAAACAACTCGCCGATGCGGTGCCCGAATTCGGACCGCAACTGAAACGCACGCGTAAACACGGAAGGCGTTCGGCGACCGACCAAGTCTCCCTTAGAAGGCGCGGCTCTGAGCGGAACTTCGCGGTTCGTGTGACGAGTGAAGGCGAAGGCCAGGGCTATGTTGTCACCTTCGACGACATCACGGAGCTGGTCATCGCGCAGCGTTCGACCGCCTGGGCTGATGTTGCCCGTCGCATAGCACACGAGATCAAGAACCCGCTTACACCAATCCAGCTGTCGGCGGAACGCATTCGCCGGAAATACGGGAAGGTCATTACAGAGGACCGTGAGGTCTTCGAACAGTGCACGGATACAATCGTGCGGCAGGTGTCCGATATCGGGCGCATGGTGGATGAGTTCTCCGCGTTTGCTCGTATGCCGAAACCGGTCATGGAAATGCATGATGTGCGTGAGATCGTGCGAGAGGCCGTATTCCTATTTCAGGTCAGCCGCCCCGATATCGATTTTTCATTGGACCTACCTGACAAGCCTGTCACGACCATGTCCGATCAGCGCCTTCTCACGCAGGCAGTCACCAATCTGGTCAAGAACGCGAGCGAAGGTATCGACACAGCTATCGAGAACGACCCGGAGCGCGGAGGCACGGGTACGATCACCGCGAAGGTCGACGAAAAGGGAGACCGCATCCACATCACAGTTATCGACAATGGATGCGGTCTACCGAAGGAAGATCGCGACCGCTTGATCGAGCCTTACATGACAACGCGCGTCAAAGGCACTGGGCTCGGATTAGCGATTGTACAGCGCATAACAGAGCAACACGGCGGCCGCCTGAAGTTGGCCGATGCACCGAAGCGCGATGGCAAGGTGCAGGGCGCCTCCGTACGGCTTGATCTGCCGGTCGTGCACAACAAAGAGGCGGACAGTAGTGTTGCCGCAAAACCCGACGCGAAGCCCGAAACGCGCGAAGCGCCGGTCGAAGAAGAGGAAGTAACCCATGGCGTCTGACATTCTGATCGTCGACGATGAGGCCGATATCAGGGAGCTCATCTCCGGCATCCTCGAGGACGAAGGTCACGGCACCCGCGTCGCAAAGGACAGTGACGAAACGCTGCAAGCAATCGAGGAGAGGAGGCCTTCTCTCGTAATTCTCGATATTTGGCTTCAGGGCTCGCGGCTAGACGGCCTCGAGTTGTTGGAGGAAATCAAGAAGGCACACCCGGACTTGCCAGTCATTATCATCAGCGGTCACGGCAATATCGAAACCGCCGTTTCGGCGATACAGCGCGGTGCGTACGACTATATCGAGAAGCCTTTCAAGGCCGACCGGCTCGTGCTCATCACAGCGCGTGCGCTCGAAACATCAAAGCTGAAGCGCGAGAACCGGGAACTGCGCGAACGCAGCTCCTACTCCTTCGAAATGGTCGGCACGTCGCCGGCAATTGCTCAACTTCAGCACGCCCTTGGGAAGGTGGCTCCTACAAATAGCCGGGTTCTGATCAGTGGCCCCTCCGGATGCGGCAAGGAGCTTGCCGCGCGGGTGATGCACGCCAAATCGCAACGTGCCGACGGTCCATTCGTCGTTCTGAACGCCGCTGCGATGGTGCCAGATCGGATGGAGTTGGAACTCTTCGGAACGGAGGAGGGCACAGGCACGGGGCCGCGAAAAGTCGGCGCGCTCGAGGAGGCTCACGGCGGCACGCTCTACATCGACGAGATTGCCGACATGCCGCTAGAGACCCAGGCAAAGATCCTTCGGGTGCTCGTCGAACAGCGGTTCCAACGGCTCGGCGGTGGCCCGAAGGTGCATGTCGACGTGCGGGTCGTGTCATCGACTAGCCACGACCTTCAAATGGAGATTTCGGCAGGACGCCTGCGCGAGGACCTGTATCACCGGCTCAATGTTGTCCCGATCCGAATTCCCGGGCTCTCGGAACGTCGAGAGGATGTTCCGGACCTTGTTCGCTATTTTGTGCAGACCATCTCGGTGGCCTCGGGCCTGCCGCCGCGCCGGATTGGCGAGGACGCCATGGCCGTCTTGCAATCGCACGAATGGCCGGGCAACGTCCGTCAGTTACGCAACAACGTCGAACGGCTTATGATCCTGGTAGGTGGCGATGCGGACACGATCGTAACCGCGGATATGCTGCCAGACGAGATCGTCTCTCCTGTGCCGCTCACGCCAAACGGGGCGGGCGGCGAGCATCTTATGTCGCTGCCCTTGAGAGACGCCCGCGAGATTTTTGAGCGGGAGTACCTGCTGGCCCAAGTCAATCGTTTCGGTGGGAACATCTCGCGCACTGCCGAGTTTGTCGGCATGGAGCGTTCCGCGCTCCATCGGAAACTTCGCGCACTGGGCGTCAATTCCAACGAAAGAAACGCCGCCGTCGGAAGAGCCTGATCTTTACTCAAGCTGCAGTCGCGAGCGCTTCGGCAGCGAACATAGTCCGCGCAGCCTTGGGTTTCTCTTGATCGCCTAGTTGAGCCGGCGTGAGTACCGCTCGTTCTCCTTGAGCCGTCGTCAGTATACGCACTAGCGGCGAAACGGGCGCGGCCACGCTAGCGCCTCGTCGCGCCTTCCCGTGGCGACGCAAGCGCAGGCTAGTCCTAACGGGTATCCACCAGCGTTTGCACGAGCGGGCAAGATCACTGCAACCGCGTGTTTTTTCTCTCCTCGAGATCAAAATGCCGACATTCTCAACCAGCCCCGAGGTTCCCGGAACTGAGCGGGCGCAGTAACGCACTGGTCACAGGCTGAGCCCCGGCTAATTCATGGGAAGACCCGCTTCAGGCCGGCCCCTTAGCGGAACCCGATGCCGTCAAAGGCGCTGGGAACCGCGACCTCGCCCTTTTCATTGGCCGTGGATAAAGCAAATGAAAGAAACGCTGCAATGCGTTAAGATATATTGGTGACTCGCCTTCGAGAGGAGGTGCACGAAGGGAATTCCTCCTTAGTCTAATACCTTAGAGATGTGAATTGTGTTTACGTCTTAAGACCCTCATACGCCGGTTCGTCTCAATCCGGAGCCCTATTTGAGATCAAGCGTGAACCAAAGGGACAATAAGCCCATGCCGACAGAGCGCACGCAAAGCTTACAAGACACTTTTCTCAATCACGTTCGCAAAGCCAAGATTCCGCTCACAATTTTCCTCGTCAACGGCGTTAAACTGCAGGGCGTCGTGACTTGGTTTGACAATTTTTGTGTTCTGCTTCGCCGCGACGGCCATTCGCAGCTCGTCTACAAGCATGCCATTTCGACTATCATGCCTGGCCAGCCCATACAGCTCACTGACATCACCGATGCGGAAGGTACCGCGGAATAATTGCGTCAAACCGACCCTAAACAGCTCGCAAGTAAAAAGGGACCGAGAGAACGCAAAGAGCCGCGCTCACAGCATCGCGTGCGCGCCGTTGTCTTTGTGCCGATCCTAGAGTCGAAATCCAGAAAGTCCCGGGCAGGGGATCTGCGGCAGGCAACGAGATCGGCGCCGATGCGTACACCTCAGGCCCGGCTTGAGGAGGCTGTGGGTCTCGCGGCCGCGATCGACCTCAACATTCAAGCGAGCGGCGTGGTGCCGGTGCCTCAGCCGAAGCCGGCGACGCTGTTCGGCTCAGGCAAAGTCGAAGAACTCGCGGGCGTGATCCGCATGGAGGAGGCCGAGGTCGTCATCGTCGATCACCCGCTTTCGCCAGTCCAGCAGCGAAATCTCGAAAAGGCCTGGCAAGCGAAGGTGCTGGACCGAACCGGTCTCATTCTGGAGATCTTCGGTGAGCGCGCGCGGACGCGGGAAGGGCGCCTTCAGGTCGAACTGGCCCATCTCGTCTATCAGAAGAGTCGACTGGTTCGGTCTTGGACGCACTTGGAGCGGCAAAGAGGTGGTTTCGGATTTATGGGCGGTCCTGGCGAGACCCAAATCGAGACCGACCGACGCTTGCTGTCAGAGCGCATCACGAAGATTCAGAAAGAGCTGGAACACGTTCGCCAGACGCGGGCGCTGCACAGGAAATCGCGCCAGCGCGTGCCCTATCCAGCGGTGGCGCTGGTCGGGTACACCAACGCGGGCAAATCGACGCTCTTCAACACACTGACGGGCGCTGAGGTCTTGGCCCAGGACATTCTGTTCGCCACGCTCGACCCAACAATTCGCGCGCTTAGTCTGCCCAACGGGTCGAAGTCCGTTCTCTCCGATACGGTTGGCTTTATCTCAGACCTTCCGACGACCCTTGTAGCCGCGTTCCGTGCGACGCTCGAAGAGGTTCAAGAGGCCGACCTCATACTCCACGTCCGCGATATCGCGGATGGTGCGTCCGACAGCCAACGCGCTGATGTAAACGCCGTTCTTGCAGATCTCGGGATCAACGCAGACGAAGAACCGGATCGGGTGCTGGAGGTTTGGAACAAAGCGGACCTTCTCGATGCGACCGCGTGTGAGCATGCGGAGAACGAAGCCGCACGCCATGGTGCGATTCTTGTGTCGGCTGTGAGCGAGACAGGACTCGACACACTGCTCACAGAAATTGAAAGCCGGCTTAATCGGCGCCGCCAAATGCTTGAAATCGTTGTGCAACCGCAGGAAGGGGCGCTGTCCAATTGGATCTATGAGAACTGCGAAGTGATCTCACGCGCCGAACTCGGTGAAGGCGTTGTCTCTCTAAGGATCCGAGTAGCGCCTGAGAAGCGCGACAAGCTTGCACGCGTCGCTGGCGCTTCACGTCTCCAGGCCGCTGCAGAGTAGGGCACTCCCTGCTCTCAACGCTCTAGCGGCTAGTCTTGCTAAGTGGCGTCTATCTCTGCGCGTTTCGCCGCATTCCAGAGCGCTTCCATCTCGTCGATATCGGCATCCTTTGGCCTGCGTCCCTGATCCGCCAGCGCCGCCTCGATATGCCGGAAACGCCGGATGAATTTTGCGCACGTTCCGCGCAAGGCCGACTCCGGGTCGACGCCAAGGCGACGGCCGACATTAGCCAGCACGAACGCCACATCTCCAAACTCGTCAGCGATCCGGTCTTTCGATTCACCGTTTGCAATGGCATCCTTGAGCTCGGCAAGCTCTTCCTCGACCTTGTCGATTATCAGTCCGACATAAGACCAATCGAAGCCCACGTCCGCGGCACACTTTTGCAGCTTCGAGGCGCGCGTTAACCCTGGCAGGCCTACCGGGATATCGCTCAGAATGCTGATCGTATCGGTAGCTTCACCGCGCTCAGTTTTTTCCTCGGCCTTGATCCGTTCCCAGAGACCGGAGTTCAAGAACTCATCGCGCCGTGCCGGATCCTCAAACACATGCGGATGCCGCCGGATCATCTTCCGCGTGATCCCGTCAGCGACATCATCGAACGAAAACGACCCTTCCTCATTGGCCATCTGCGCGTGGTATACGACTTGAAGTAACAGGTCACCGAGCTCGTCCTTGAGGCCAATCTTGTCGCCGCGTTGAATGGCGTCGGCCACTTCGTAAGCTTCCTCGATGGTGTGGGGCGCAATGCTCTCAAAGTCCTGCTTCACGTCCCACGGGCATCCAGCCTCAGGGTCCCTTAGCCGCGCCATAACAGCGAGTAGATCCGCAAGTGTATACGTCTCGTCGTCGGACTTTATGCGCGGTTTGGTCATTACAGCCATCCCAAAGGGCAGACCCTCGGAGTCATGTTTTTAATAGATAGAACATTGCCTTACGCACCAAACCTAAACCGCCTCAAGGCCACATCCTGGATTCGCATAAGGTATATTATGGAAAACACTGGATGTGGGACATACAAGCGCGGCGCCGTCTGCAAGGCGCCGGCTTGACACGATACCTACACCTTAGCGGCGTTCGTAGTTATCCCTGATAAGTCGGTTGAGCAGCCTTACGCCAAAGCCAGACCCCCAACTTCGATTGATGTCGCTGGCCTCAGAGCCCATGGCGGTGCCGGCAATATCCAAATGCGCCCAAGGCGTATCCGGCTTGATGAATCGCTGGAGGAATTGGGCTGCCGAGATTGAGCCCCCCCAGCGGCCGCCCGTGTTCTTAATATCAGCGACCTTGGAGTCGATGAGCTTGTCGTATTTGGGCCCGAGTGGCAGCCGCCACAATTTCTCGCCAGTCTCCAGACCCGCGGCGATCAACTCCTCCGACAGCTCGTCGTTGTTGGAGAACAGGCCAGCATGCACTTTGCCGAGGGCAACCATGACGGCGCCGGTCAGCGTCGCGAGATTGATGACCGCTTTCGGCTTGTACTTCTCCTGGACGTACCAGAGGCAGTCGGCCAGAACCATGCGCCCTTCCGCGTCCGTGTTGATGACCTCAATCGTCGTGCCGGACATGGCCTCAACGACATCGCCCGGACGCGTCGCCTTTCCGCTTGGCATATTCTCCACCAAACCAATGACGCCGACTGCGTTAACCTTGGCCTTGCGTTCGGCGAGGGCCAACATGAGACCAGCGACGCAAGCCGCTCCGCCCATGTCGCCCTTCATGTCTTCCATACCGCCGGCAGGCTTTAGGGAGATGCCGCCTGTGTCGAACGTGACACCCTTGCCGACAATGGCGATGGGCTCGCCACCCTTCTGACCGCCACCCTTCCACTGCATCACGGCGATGTGGCTGGGATTGTCGCTGCCCTGCCCGATCGCCAAAAGCGCGCCCATACCGAGCCGCTTCATTTGTGCCTCGCTCAAGATGGTGACCTGAACGCCGGCTTTGGCGAGCG
>JARFRF010000001.1 GCA_029287395.1 Methyloceanibacter sp.
ATGATCCGTGTCCAAAGCGGGCGCTAACGACTTCAGCCAAGGCCGGAAATACATTCGCGGCTTCGAAGCAAGAGGCGGTCGCGAAGCATGCTTGAGCCGGATGAAAGCGGGGCGGGCCGCAAAACGCATCAACTGATTGGCCTTGGCATCGGCCCCTTGGTGTTTGTTGCCTGTTTGCTCAGCCCCGCGCCAGACGGCATGTCGCCATTGGCCTGGTCCGTCGCCGCGTTGGCGTTGTGGATGGCTGTTTGGTGGTCAACGGAGGCGGTCCCGCTTTTTGTAACAGCGCTTCTGCCGCTCGCAGTATTGCCGCTTCTCGGCGTTGATAGCATTCGGGGCGCGGCTGCGCCGTTCGCCCACCCCGTGGTGTTCCTGCTGCTTGGCGGCTTTCTTATCGGGCTCGCTCTTGAGAAGTGGCATCTGCATCGGCGGATCGCCTTCCACATCATCCTGGCGGTCGGTAATCAGCCCCTAAATCTCATCGCGGGCAAGATGCTCGCGACCGCGTTTTTGAGTATGTGGATCACGAACACGGCTACGACGATCATGGTCTTGCCAATCGCCATGTCACTCATCGCCGTCATTACCCCGAACGGAAAAGTGAGTCATGGCGAGGCCGCAAATTTCGGCACAGCCATGATGCTTGCCATCGCGTATTCGGCTTCCATCGGCGGGATGGCGTCTCTTGTGGGCTCGCCCACCAATCTGCTGGCCGCGAGCTATCTGGAGGAAGTGTTTCAGATCGAAATCACGTTCGCCGAGTGGATGCTGTTCGCGCTGCCGATCTCTGCACTTCTTTTGGGATGCGCGTATCTCGTCCTGACCCGGATTGCATTCCCCGTGACCAACAGACTGGGTGCGGTAGACCCAAGCCTCGTTCAAGGGATGCTGCGGGAGATGGGGCCAATGTCGGTTCCTGAAAAACGCGTCTGCGCCGTGTTCGTGACCGTGGCTCTTTGCTGGATATTCTCGCCCTTGGTGGAGGACTGGCTTGACTTTGACATCTCCGATACTGGCATCGCTCTGATCGGCGCTATTGCACTATTTGCCATTCCTGCAAATTGGTCTGAACGGACCTTTTTGTTGGACAGCACTGCTGTGCGCCGGGTGCCTTGGGAGGTCTTGATTCTGTTCGGTGGGGGGCTCAGCCTTGCCAAGGCCATCGACACAACGGGGCTTGCGGTCTGGATTGGCGACAGCCTGTCTTTCTTGGAGGCGATGCCGCTCCTGGTGCTGATCTTTGGCCTAACACTGCTTGTGGTTCTGCTGACCGAACTCATGAGCAATACGGCAACCGTCGCCGCCTTTTTACCCATAGCCGGTAGCCTCGCGCTGGGAACAGATGTCGCGCCGTTTCTGTTTGTCATGCCGATTGCGCTCGCGGCCTCCGCAGCCTTTATGCTGCCCGTCGCGACACCGCCCAACACGCTCGTGTTCGGGACGGGGTATGTGACCCTGCCGCAAATGATGCGCGCTGGTATTCTGTTGAACGTGTTGGGAGCCGCCATCATCGCGGTGGCCATAACGGCCGCCGCGCGGTTTATTTAGGCGTTGAGGCTCAAAGTGGCCCGGCCAGGAGCCCATTCCTGTCCGGGCCGAAACGCCTATTTTTGTTAACTTCCCGTTCGGTTTTGAGCCCTACGACGCTAGACCCGCAGTTGTTAACGAGGTGTTAACGCGGACCGTCCGTCCCAAGGTTTCATACTGCGCTCTTCCGGCGATGTCTGACGAAAGCCAGTCTGCAAACCGGCTTTCCGGACTTACGGCATTGGGTTACGCTCGGCGCCGTTAAACGAAGGCAATTTCCCCCGTCATGCGTCACAAATCGCTTAGTCGATTGATTCTCCGCATCCTCTTCATCTGCGTCGTTGCCCTCGCTATTCCTGTGGCGGGTCTCTTGCTGATCTCGGCCGGACCGTTCGAAGAGGTGCGGCGCAACGCAGCTGAGCATTTCCTTAGCGCAGCCCTCGACGTGCCGGTCGAGGTCAAAGGGCCTGTCGAAATCGGCTTCGCCTTAGAGCCCAAAGTTACGGTGCAAGACATCGTTGCCGTCGAGAGCCGTTTGCCGACGGATATGACCGACTTTTCGATCAAGGCCATCGACGTGGAGGTTCCGCTATTGCCCATGCTGATGGGACATGTGGACCTGAGCGGCCTAAACGTCGACACCCTCAAGGTAGCCATTGATATTCCTCCGGGTCGGAACACGGAACTCTAGGGCGTGGAGGCGATAGCGGCCTTCGTCAAGAATATCGTGCACTCGGCCGTGTCGAGTAATTTCGAGCTCCACGATACGATTTTGGACCTCACGGATCAGGAAAGCGGCTTCACGCTCCGGTATGGCTTCGACGCGATCGTAAGCAAGGCTAAGGATGACGGATCGATCCGAGTCGATGCGAACGGGCACCTGAACGACGAACCTTGGAAGGTTGCCGGGGACGTAAAGCCACTAGTGGCTGGCAAGAAACGGACGTTCGATTTTTCGATCGACCATCCGGGCATAATGGCCGAATTTGCTGGCGACTACACGTTTGGATCGGTGGGTGATGTGGTCGACTTCACCGCGAAAGCGAAGTCGCCAACACTGGAGAACATCCTCAAGATCTATGAGATCAAGGGCCAGCTGGATGGCACCGGCGATCTTTCCGCGCGGGTCTCCGGTCCACTCGAGGCACTCAAGCTATCCGATCTTATGCTTAAGCTCTCGTTCGAGTCCGGCGATGTCTACACCGTGTCTGGCGGCATCGACGATCTTTCCGCACTGACGGGCCTCGAGCTGGCGTTCGACGGCAAGCTCAAGCCGCAGGAGAATCCCGACAGCGAAGTTTGGCCTTTCCTGCGGATCGCGATCACAGGGTTTTCCGGAAAGCTGAGGGGCTCTAGCGACGGCGTCTTGGTGCGTGACTTCACCATCGATACGACTGCGCTCGACACGACATTGAGTACCTTGGGTCCGATCACGGCAGAGCGCTTATTCAAGGACAAGGAGGGCCGGCTCGGGATTTACGACGTATTGATCTTGGCAGGCGACTCGTCGCGTCCAGGGCTCCGCATTACCGGAGACATTAAGGACATTATCGACTTCAAGGGTATCGACTTGAAGGGCGTCGTCGATATTCCGACGACGGAGTTTCTCGATCTCACAGTCAAGAAGGAAGTCCAGGGACTCGGCCGCTTCACAGGAGACTTTGCCGTATCCGATACCGATGGCTCGCTCGGCTTGGAAATGCTCTCGGCGAAAGTGACGGATAGCAAGCTATTGGCGCTCTCACTTGATCTCTCCTTTGACGATGT
The DNA here is from genome assembly GCA_029287395.1 of Methyloceanibacter sp. Taxonomy (GTDB): domain Bacteria; phylum Pseudomonadota; class Alphaproteobacteria; order Rhizobiales; family Methyloligellaceae; genus Methyloceanibacter. The sequence continues at coordinate 3,295 of JARFRF010000001.1, forward strand.
GAAAACCGGAGACGACTTCAAGCTCTCCACTAAGCTCGACGTTCCGGAATTCGAGGCGCTGGCCAAGGCGCTCGGCTCGAATGTGAGCGATGTCGGACAGCTTAAGTTTGACGGCACCGTATCGGGCGGCACGAACAGAATTGACTTGGCGGGGACCGCCTTGGCTGGCGAGACAACAATCAAGGGCGCTCTCAGCGGTGCGGTTTCGGACGGAAAACCGTCTTTGTCGGGGAGCCTCTCGTCTCCGTTGTTGCACTTGTCCGATATGAAGAAGCTGCATGCGGTCGCCACGACTTATTTGAAGAACGTCAACGAGAAAGATCTGGATGTCGTCGATTACAGAGACATGTGGGACGACCTCCCCGTCGACTTGGAGATCGATGTTGCAAGAATCGCCGGGGGAGGGACGGACGCCAGCCACATCAAGGGGCGTGTAACCTATCTGGCGGGTTTGATCGGGCTCGAACCACTATCACTCACCTATCTCGGTGGGCGTGCCACCGCGTCGGGGAAGATCGACACGCGTAAGAAGCCGACCAGCTTCGCGCTTAAGGGACGCGTCGATCGACTCCGGATCGGCACGATCCTTAGGGAGATGAAGGAGAGCTTGCCCGTCCGCGGAACGCTTAATGTGGACTATGACTTGTCGGGATCGGGCGATAGCGTGGCGGAGATTCCGCGCACGTTGAACGGTTCTGTGACGTCATCGTTACGCGATGGTTGGGTCGGAACGGATCTCATCAATTTAACGGGCATGAGCCTGCCAGCTTGGCTTCTGTCGCGCGGGCAGGGCGGTGGTGCCGAGTTGGTGTGCGTGGTTGCGCCGTTTGCGTTCCGAGAGGGGCGGGGAACCACCCACGGCCTCGTCTTCGAGACACGCGAGGTGCAGATCGTAGGCGTAGGGTATGTGAATCTGCGGCGGCAGACGATCGATATGCGCTTCAAGCCTCAGCCTTTGCGGCGGGAACTAATTAAGGTCACGCAGCCTTTCGCGATTCAGGGCAACCTCGATCATCCTAAATTGCATCTAGAAGGCGCGCCCGTGCTGAACGCGCTCGCCGGCTCGATTGCGTTTCCATTTAACGCGCTTGATCATATTATTCAGCCGAAGATGGGCGAAGTCCGCCACCGGCCGTGCCACGTAATCCACACACGCGCGAGTGAACAACGTGGCGTGAGAGGGCGCGAGACGGAACGCCGGTCCCGCGGACCGCTTGGCCTCGGTATCCTTGGAGGCGAACCGGACCGGGCGCGCGAACGCCGGCGTTAGAATTAAGCTTTGCGACGGTAATGAGCCGTCACGAACTGAAACTACTGACCGTCCTCGCCACGCATACGCGACTTTAGCGTCCAGTGTTCGTCGCTCTCGATTTCGATCAGATCCTGGTACGGGGCCAAGGATCCCTCGTCCGAAAAGCCTGGCCCTTCCGTATCGAGCGTCAATACTTTCCCAACCTCGTACAGCGTACCCTCATAAATCCAATGGTTTGTCATGCAGCTGGCGACGAAGCTGCCGACAAACGGTGCCTTCTGAGGATCGTAGCCCAGCGTGATTACGCTGTTCACCGGTACGCCGTCCGGCGCATCGCCCGTGCCCTCGCAGAGAATCCACAAACCGTTAAGCGACCGAACCTTCGCGTCGCCTGTGCTCTTCGTCGGGGGCTCACTCGTGTCCATGATGCACTCGCCTTCGAAGCTCCAGTCGCCGATCAGCCGATGCAGCCAGTCATGGTCCATCTGAGGTTCGGGTTTCGCGTTCGCATCGTCAGGCTCTTTTTCGGGTGCTGCCGCCGCGGTCATGGCCTCGATCCGCGCTAAGAGTGGGACCACCCACTATGCCGAATGGGCGCGCCGCTGTCAGCACCCGTTGGGTGCAAGCGCTACGACCAGTCGCCGGGTTTCTCGCAATTGACCATCCAACGTGTGCCGAAGCGATCGGTAAGCATGCCAAATTTGTGCGCCCAGAACGTTTCCTCAAGTGGCATCAATGAGTTTCCGCCTTGGAGCAACGCGTTGTAGGCGGCCTCCGCCTTCTCCGGCTCTGGAATGTTGAGCGTGATCGAGGTGCCTTGCATGGGGGCGTAGGGCCCCTGCGCATGTGACGCCATCAGTATGGACTCGCCGATCTTGAGCCGCGCATGCGCGATCTTCTTCGCCATTTCGGGCGGAAAACCCTGGTCGCCCGGCATTTCGTCAAAGCGCATCAACGTGAGGATCTAGCCACCGAGAATTTTGGCGTAAGTCTCCATCGCGTCTTGGCACGTTCCGTCGAAGTTCAAATAGGGATTCAGCTTCATCGCGAGCTCCTGTGTTCTACGCGGCAACATGGTCGGCGAGCGCGTCCAGGCAGGCGGTCCATCCCTTGTTGTGATTGTCCCGCGCTGTCTCGTCAAAGAACTGCTCGTGAGTCAGGGTAAACAAGGTCCCGTCGCCATCCGGTTTGATCAGGATCGTCACGAGCGACTCGCGTTCGGGCGTAGATCGCCATGCCCACGTAAAGACGAGCTCCTGGTTTGGGACGACCTTCCGATACACCCCGCTCACGTCATGTTCTTCTCCGTCCTTGTCGCGCATAAAGATGCGATAGCGTCCGCCTTCGCGCGGGTCCGCGTGGGCTTCGACGTAGTCAATAGACGGTGGACCAAACCACCGCGCTATCTGCGTGGAGTCCGTCCAAGCGGCGTAGACCCTTTCCGGCGCGGCATTGAATCGCCGCTTGAGGGAGAGGCTTGGTTTGGTTGCGAGGGTCGCGTGGGCGGACATTGGTCTTCCTCCACAAAGGTTGCGAGACTGTCGAGCCGTTCGGTCCAGAAATGTTGATAGCGATCGAGCCAGTCCATGGCTTCCGCCATGGGCGCAGCATTGAGCCGGCAGGTAACCGTGCGGCCCTGCTTGGAGCGGCTGACGAGGCCAGCATCGGAAAGAACTTTGAGATGCTTGAGTATGCCCGGGAGCGACATTGAGAAGGGACTGGCCAATGCGCTTACGGGCATGCCTTCGGTTTCCGTCTCGAGGCGGGCAAGCAAGGCACGCCTCGTCGGATCCGCGAGGGCCGCAAACGTGCGATCGAGGTCTTCTTCAGAACACTTAACCATTAGGTTAAGTGTATGGCTTGGCCATCATGGCGTCAAGCCGTCCGAGGAGGAGTTCTCGCCCGCGGCTCGTGTTGACAGACTGTTTTCGGCTTTTTATGGTCCGCCAACTTCGCGGGCGGCCTTTGCACAAGGGCCGCCTTGTTATTTATGAGCCGTAATGGATGGCGTGAGATGAAAATCAAGAACTCGCTGAAAGCGCTGGTGAAACGCCATCGGGATAACCGGGTCGTTCGCCGCCGTGGCCGGCTTTATGTGATCAACAAGACCAATCGCCGCTTCAAGGCGCGCCAGGGCTAAGACCTGGCGGCGTTTGTCCGTGCCCCTTGTTCTTAAGAGGGTGCGTATTGTCGCGGAAAAGCTTTGACGGGGCCCTCTTGGGCCTCGTACGGTTTTGGGCATGAAACTCCATCGCAGAATTGGTTTGTTAGTGTTGGGCGCGGCGTTGATGGCGCCAGCGCCTGCTCTTGCCGGGATGCCAACGGTGCTCGCTCAATTCTTCGAGAACCTCGGGGAAGAGCCCGCGGCTCCACCGAGGGAAGAACTTCCTCCGACTCAGGATCCCGAGCTTGAAGGCCTCGATCTCGACGGACTTGAGAATGGCGAGCTTGGCGATACGCCAGATCGCGGGCCCGGCTGGGCTTTCGGCGATGCGCCTGGGACAGGCGAGGAGGAATTCGCCGGTGAAATGCCGCCCTCATTCGATCCTGCAGAGCGTGCCGAATTACTCGAGGGGCTCTACGATCGCCTTTCGCAAGCCAAAAGCCCCAACGAGGCAGCGCCAATCACTGAGGCGATCGAGCAGCTATGGGCGATGTCGGGCAGCGACACGGTTGACCTACTCATGAGCCGGGCGACGCAATTCGCAAACGAGGCCGATATCGATCTATCGCTTGCCGTCCTCGATGCCGTTGTCGATATCGCGCCGGACGAGGCTGAGGTTTGGTACTTACGGGCCAAAGTCAATGTACTTGCCGGCAAACCAGAGCGGGCGCTGATCGACCTACGTCGTGCACTGAATGTGGATGCCAAGCACTACCGTGCGATCACTGATCTCGGTCTTGTGCTTGAGCAGCTTGGCGCGAAGAAAGAGGCATTGAAAGCCTACCGGCAAGCATTGGAGGTCAATCCTTACATGGAGGATGCCAAGGCCGGCGCCGATGCGCTCTCACGTGAAGTCGAAGGCCAGGACATCTAGCCGACCAATCGCGATTTAAAGCGATCCGCCAATGCCTAAGGGAGGTCGACGTCCTCGCTTGGATCGACCTCGGCGATGCGTAGCAGGTTTGTAGAACCGGATTTTCCGAGCGGCACGCCAGCAGTCACGATCACTTGCTCTCCCGCTTTGGCGAATCCTTCCTGGTAGGCGATGCGACAGGCCTTAGCCACCATGTCGTCCAGGCTGAACGGGTCGTCGGCCAGCACGCAGTGTTGCCCCCAAACGATGGTCAGCTTTCGAGCGGTCCTTGGTATCGGCGTAAGAGCCAAGATCGGTTGCTGCGGCCGTTCGCGTGCGGCCCTCAATGCCGTCGAACCCGTGGCCGTGTAACAGACGATCGCGGCAAGATCGAGCGTCTCCGCTACGGTACGCGCAGCCGCTGAAATAGCGTCAGAGACGGTTGCCTTGGGGTCGATGCGCTGTGCATGAATGATCGCAGCGTGGAGGGGGTCTTGTTCGACCTCGATGGCGATGCGATTCATGGTCGCCACAGCGTCAATCGGGTATTTGCCTACAGCGGACTCTGCCGACAACATTACAGCGTCGGCCCCTTCAAACACAGCGGTGGCGACATCCGAGACTTCAGCGCGCGTTGGAACAGGCGCGTAGATCATCGACTCCAGCATCTGCGTGGCGACGACGACCGGCTTGCCCGCATTTCGCGCGGCCCTGCTGATTTGCTTCTGAAGCCCAGGGACCTTTTCGACGGGCATCTCCACGCCGAGATCACCGCGCGCGACCATAATGCCGTCAGCGAGCTCGACGATGTCCTTCAGGTAGTGAATAGCCGTGGGCTTTTCGATCTTCGCCATAATGGCGGTGCGATTGAGGCTCAGCTCGCGCGCTTCTTCAATATCCTCGGGACGTTGCACAAACGACAGCGCGAGCCACGGAATGCCAATGGCATTGGCGGCTTCGATGTCTGCGCGGTCCTTGTCCGTCAGAGCGCCGAAAGGCAGAACCGTATCGGGAAGGCTTATGCCCTTACGGCTGCCGAGAAGGCCCGAATTCATCACTTCAGCGTCGATCCGCACATCCGACGCTTCGACCACATGGAGCTTGAGCTTCCCGTCGTCGAGCAGCATCGTATGTCCTGCTTCGACGGACTCGAAAATCTCCGGATGGGGTAGATGAATGCGGCCCAAGCCGCCCACGTCTTCGCGCCGGACGAAGCTCACTATGTCGCCCTTGGTTAGGCGTATCGTCCCGGACTCAATCTTACCGATGCGCAGCTTCGGTCCTTGTAGATCGACCAAGATTCCGATCGGCCGCGAAAACTCGGACTCAAGCTTGCGGACAATCCCATGAACTTCGCGCAACCCGTCGTGGGTCGCATGGCTCATGTTTACGCGAAAGACATCAGCGCCTGCATCGAACAGACGCCGCATCGTTTCTTCACTGGTGGAGGCAGGACCGAGCGTGGCAACGATCTTGACTCGGCGGGTTCGCCTCATGGGTTCTTTGCTTCGCCTTCTGGGTCTGTGAGGCGCACGGTCCAGTCCCTCTCTTCACCCGTATCAACTTCGAAGAAACCCGTACGCTTGTGCCCGCGCTTCTCGCAGTCGTCCGTGCCGCGGATGGTGAACGACTTGTCGTCCGTACACATATAAAGATTGCCCGCCCATTCGCCGCCGCGGTCATAATCCACGGCGTGGATATAGTAGTAGCGGCCTATCAGTACACCCTTAAGAAGTGTTTCGCAGGTGTGGGAAGCAATGTTCCACCAGCCTTCGCTGGCCCAGCCCTCGGTGTCCTTATAGCCAATCGCGACACCAACGCGGCTGGCGGTCGTGTTGCACAGCTTCAGATCGGCGTTCGCAGGTGAAATGCCGGGCCCCAATAGGATTCCGAGTACCGTGAAGCCGAGCGCCGCTATCGTGGCGGTTGACCAGCGGCGTAGGGTGGACCGCACATGCGTGGCATTTCTGGAGGCGTTACAAGCAAACATCACAATCTCGGGGTCTGAAGTGGCCCATAGCCAACTCCAAACAGTAGCGTCGAATAGGTTGCATTTCTCTGACTGGCAGGGCTCGATTATAAAGCGGAGCAAATGTCTATAAAACACCGCCCAACTTTGAGGTAAATGTGTCGCGGTCCGATTGTCGTGTTGTCGGGCCCCACCGCTTGAGGAGCTTAGTCTGGATACTTTGTTACAAGAAGATTTGACCAAGCCATACCGGACCATTGACGGGGATGTAAAGCTCGGCCTTTTGCTCCTTTGCGATCATGCGCAGAACCGGGTTCCCGAGGATTTCCATACACTTGGCATGCGATCGGAGGATCTGCACCGGCATATTGCATTCGATCTCGGCGCCGAGGGCGTGACCCAGTCCCTTGCCGAAATGTTGGGCGCACCTGCAGTCATCAGCCAGTTCTCGCGACTTCTCATCGACCCAAATCGCGGCCTTGATGATCCGACGCTCATTATGGAGGTCGCCGACGGGCTCGTAATTCCCGGCAATGTCAGGCTCAGCGTCGAACAGCGGGAGGAACGTCTCGATCGCTTCTACCGTCCTTACGACGCGGCCGTTCGCAGGGCAATCGACACGGCAATCGACGCGGGCAAGCCGCCGGTGATCTTGTCGATCCACAGTTTCACTCAAGCTTGGAAAGGGCATCCGAGGCCCTGGCATGCGTCTGTTCTTTGGGACAAAGACCCTCGCGCTCCCAAGCCTCTACTGGAGAAGCTCGCCACGATCCCAGATGCGGTCATTGGCGACAACGTGCCCTATTCGGGTCAGCTCAAGGGTGACACGCTTTACCGACATGCCACGTCTCGCGGTCTCGCACACGCGTTGATCGAGGTCCGTCAGGACTTGATCCTGGGGAAGGAAGGCCAAACAGAATGGGCGGCGCACCTTGCGCGCGTCGTTTCCGACGTGCTCCAGTCGGTGGACGGATTGCATCGAATCGAGAATCACGGATCCCATGTGAGCAGTTGAGAAGCAGGTGTGCGATGGACGAAAAGACAAAGACAGAACTCGAGGCTGCGGCGTTCCGGCACCTCGTAGAGCATTTGCAAGAGCGGACCGATGTCCAAAACATCGATCTCATGGAACTTGCCGGCTTTTGCCGGAACTGTCTGTCTCGTTGGTATTTAGAAGCGGCCGATGAGCGAAACATCACGCTCAGCAAGGACGAGGCTCGAAGAATCGTCTACGGCATGCCCTACGACGAGTGGAAAGCAAAGTTCCAAACCGATCGCTCGTAGCCGCACCAGCCGAGCTCGCCCTATCTCGCTTGAGAAACGAGGAGATCTCCCCTTGTAAGAGCGGGCCTTCATCGGCGGGCCATGATGAGACCCTTCCTGGGGCTTTGGATAAGCGGGAAAAGCTGGGTCTTGCGCCTTGCCGCTCGTTCCGATTCGGCCCCAAGCTCGCGTCTTCATTAAACCATCACAATCGCCTCGAGGAAATCAACGTGCAGCTTCAGACATCCGCTAAAGATCAGCTTCGTGCCTTCGTATCGCGTATCGAGCGGCTGGAGGAAGAGAAGGCAGCGCTCTCTGCGGATCTGAAAGAGGTCTATGCAGAGGCCAAAGGCAACGGATTCGACGTCAAGGCGCTTCGCAAGCTCATCAGCCTGAGAAAACAGGACGACAACAAGCGCCGGGAGGAAGAAATGGTCCTCGCGACCTATCTCCACGCGCTTGGTATGGATGTAGAAGCGTCGGAAGCCGCTTGATCGAGTCTGCGGCCTACCAACCGGCTGTCAGCCAAATAGATGTCTGAGATGATATGCCCTAGTTGGCGCTGGCCAGCTGCACAGGCCCCTTCTTGCGCGTGCTGGCATAGACACGTGGCACCGCAGGACCTGTCAACGTCTGAATGCTGGCTAGGCCGAGATAATCAGACGTCGGGCGAAGCGTGAAGTGTGCCGGCCCATCCATGTCACGGAACATATAGTCGACATTGCCCTGCTCAGGTGCCGACAAGCTCGCAATCTCACGGTCATGAGCGATCGACGGAATCGACATCAGCTTGGCGGTCTCAACAGGCACGTAGGTCAACTCGTCGGGATGCTCCTCGTCGAATGCGGGCGCATTGACTGGCTTCGCTTTTTGGTAAGCAGGCGTCTGGGCTTCGGGTGAGGCGAGGGCTTCGACTTGCGGCGAACCTTGAGGCTGGCTGGGCGCTGCAGTCCGCGTCGGCCGGAGTGTCTCACGGGCCCAGGCGAGGGACCCCCCGAGGCTAGCGAGCGCGAAGCGGTCAGATGGCTTCTCCGGCTCCGGTATTTCGGCATTGGCAGGTGCGAGCGCCATTGGCTTGAACTCAGTATCAGCGGCGGACGCGACCACCGGCATTACGGCGGGCGGTTCTGGAAGCTGTGCAATCGCCCGAACCGGGTTTGGCGTAGGCGGTGGTGTCAGGCTAGCAACCATAGTCGGTGCGATGCCTTGCGCCTGAGCGATCAGGACATGGTCAACCATGCCTTTGGCTTCGGCGCGCTCATAGTCTTTCTTGGTGATGCGCCGTCCGTCGCTTGGCACATACGCTGTCTTCCCTTCTGGGAATAGTGCTGCGAGTTCGAGCCTTGGCATGCGCGGCCAAGTGCGCACATTGCCGACATCGACATGCACGAACGGGATGCCCGACCGCGGGTAGTACCCCACGCCGCCAATCTCTTGGATTAAGGCGGAGGCACGTAGTTTCTTGACCGGAACGTCCGGGAAATGAATGTCGGCGGCCTTACCTAGCGTATGCTGGCTGCGCCGTGCCTGGCCGCCACCGGCGCGGCGGAGCCGATCGTTCGTTCTCTTGCTGCGATAGGCCGAAATCAGGTGGATCGGTTCCTGTGAGCCGAGCCGAGTGTGCAATGTCCAGATGAGATCGATCAGCTCCCGGTCCATTTTAATGGACTCGTCGACGCGCCAATCGCGCATAAAGTGGTTGATCTCCTCCAGCCCTTCTTCATCCCACACGCCATCACGCTTGTAGGTGACGTTGATCGTCTCCTTGGTGTGGATCATGTACATGGAGAGCGTTCGGTCTTCGGCGTGGGCAAGAGTTGCCAAACCGATGACGCCAGTAGCGCCCATCGCCGCGATTGCAGCGCGCAGCATGGTGCGGCCTAAGTGACTCCCCCGAAAGCGCATCCCCGTCTTTCCGTCTTCCCTCGTCGGCGCTGCAGCCGACTTTCCCCAATGACACCAAGCCTTTGCGGCCATTCTGTGCCACGGTCGCGGTTCCCCAGTGCGACCAATAAGCAACAGTATCGAGATAGAATGGGCGAAAAACAAGGCAAAGCCCTTAACCGCCCACGCGCTCTTCGGAGCGTAGTTAACCATTTCTAACCAGCGAAAGGCGAGTGTTCTCAGTGGCTTGCGTGCTCGCGAGCGCACGGCGTCGCGAAGCAGATGCGACGAGCTCCGTTAACCGTAGGGGAACGACGGCACTATTTGGCGGCTGGAGGTCACGCAGTCCGCTGCGGGCTAACCCCAGAGTGCTTGTGATGCGGCACGGCTCAGGTGCGCCTTGCCGTCAGTAGAGGCGGCAAGAGCTTTCGCTGCGCCGGGCGCTCAGCTAGTTCGGTCGCGCTTCGAGCCCAATCTCACGCATTTTTCGGTAGAGCGTGGACCGACCGATGCCAAGTCTCTTGGCAATCTCCGTCATCCGGCCGCGATAGCGTCCAAACGCCAGCCTGATCATGTCCGCCTCCACAGCTTCTAGCGATCGAATATCGCCATTGGCACTGAGGGCAGGGATGCCGACGGAGTCTTTGCCCGAACGTGTCGCGAGGCTAATTGTCTTGGGCGTGTCGGGGGACTGGCCGAGCATGACCGGTCCATCGATTTGGGGCATGGGATCCTTCGGCGCCGGCGCGGGCGGCACGGTCACCGCGTATCCGTCGACATGCGCAGCGATCTGCGGGAATTCACTGACCGTCAGTGTCTGTCGGTCGGCGAGCACAACGGCGCGGAACACGGTGTTCTCGAGCTGGCGGATATTGCCCGGCCAGCTATAGCGCTTGAGCATCGCTTCGGCATCCGCCTCAACTCCATCGATGCGTTTGCCTTCTTCCGCAGCGAAGCGCGCGGCGAAGTAGCGGACAAGCTCTGGAATATCGGCAAGCCGCTCGCGTAAGGGTGGAACCCAAATCGGGAAGACGTTTAGGCGGTAGTACAGATCTTCGCGAAAGCGGCCTTGTTGCACTAGCTTGATAAGATCTTGGTTCGTGGCGGAGATCAGCCGGATATCGACCTTCACCGGTTGTTTGCCACCGACAGGATCAATCTCGCCGTCCTGCAAGGCACGAAGCAGTTTAACCTGTGCATCGAGCGGCAATTCACCGATCTCGTCGAGAAACAACGTTCCACCGTCTGCTTCAACAAATTTGCCGACGCGCTTTTCAGTTGCGCCGGTGAATGAGCCGCACTCGTGGCCGAAAAGTATGCTCTCCACGAGATTCGCAGGGATAGCACCGCAGTTCACCGTCACGAACGGCTTGGCCTTTCGGGCACTTTCTCCTTGGATGGCCCGAGCAATAAGTTCTTTTCCGGTTCCGGACTCGCCTTCGATAAGGACAGGGATATTCGACGAGGCTGCGCGCTGACCGATCTCGATGACGCGTTCCATCGTATCGCTGGCGGTGATCAGATCGGAGAAGCCAAGCTTGCCCTTAGCGGTCGCCTTCATGCGGCTGATCTCACCTGCAAGCGCTTCAATTCTAAGCGCGTTCTTGATCGAGACTTCCAGTCGTTCCGGGCTGACCGGCTTGACGACGAAATCAACGGCCCCCGCCCGCATGGCGCCAATGGCGGCGTCAATGCTGCCGTTGGCGGTTTGCACGATAACCGGCGGTCTCTTGGAGAGAGAGCGCATAGCGGCGAGAACGGCCATGCCGTCGGTGCCGGGCATTACGAGGTCAAGAAGAACGAGGGCAATCTCTCCGGCGTTTCCGGCCTGCAGCGCTGCGAGCGCGGCGTCGCCGCTGTCGGCCGACCGAACCTCGTAGCCGAACCGGCGCGTAGTCTCTTCAAGAGTTCGGCGATGAGTAGGATCGTCGTCGACGATCAAGACGCACTTGGGCATGACGCAAAACTCACTGGTTACGCAAACAAACACAGAAGCAGGTGTCGCGAAGGCCGATACTTTTGAGCCGGCGCAAGTCCTGCTGTGCCAAAACAGTGCGCTCGAAGGGTAAACATGTCCTTTATTGGAGTTCGATTTTGGGGAAACTGTTGCGAATAAGTAATTTTGCGTGCCACAACAAAGCGATCTTCAGCCCTTGCGGGGAGGGCCTGCTCCAACCAATCTATTCGAGAGGAAATCTCGTAATTCGAGAGTTGGCGGATCCATTCAGCGACGATTCGCACCCCACCATGGAGGACTATCGAGTCTCATGTTGCCCCACCGTTTTGCTCCCGCTCCGCTTTCTTTGTCACCAGCAGCCTATTCGAACGCGGCGCTCGAAAAGGCCGGCGCCAAATCGGCACAGGGCGCCGCGCTCGGCGACCTTCCGGAATGGAATCTCGGCGATCTATACGACGCTCCCGAAGCGCCCGCTCTCAAGGCCGATCTGGAAAAGGCGAGGCAGGATGCGGAGGCGATGCATGAACGGTATGCTGGCAAGCTGGAGGAGCTGTTAGATAGCGGCGCAGGTGGCGAGGCTCTCGCCGAGGCGTTGCGCAGCTTCGAGGCGTTGAGTGACGTGCTCGGGCGTGTCGCCTCTTATGCAAGCCTGCTCTACGCGGCGAATACCACAGACCCGCGCCGACAGAAATTCTACGGAGACATTCAGGAGACGATTACGGCGATCTCCTCGAAGCTTCTCTTCTTCCCGCTCGAATTGAATCGGCTCGACGACGCTGCCATCGAGGCGGCATTTGCCACGCCGGCGTTCGGGCACTACCGCCCTTGGGTCGAGGATCTTCGGAAAGAGAAACCTTATCAACTCGAGGACAAGCTGGAGCAGCTCTTCCATGAAAAGGCCGTTACCGGACGAGGGGCCTGGGATCGTCTCTTCAATGAGACGATGGCCAATCTGCGTTTCAACGTGGATGGTGAAGAGCTGACCCTGGAGCCGACCTTAAACCTCCTCCTCGATCCGAGCGAGAAGCGTCGGAAACATGCAGCCAAAGCGCTCGCGAAAGTCTTCAAAGACAATAGCCGTCTCTTCACGCTGATTACGAACACGCTGGCCAAAGACAAGGAAATCTCGGATCGCTGGCGTGGCTTTGAAGACGTAGCCGACAGCCGGCATCTCGCTAACCGCGTCGAGCGGGACGTCGTCGATGCGCTGGTTGCCGCCGTGCGCGATGCCTATCCCAAGCTGTCGCACCGCTACTATGCGATGAAGGCGCGGTGGCTCGGAATGGATGCCTTAAAGTACTGGGATCGGAACGCGCCCCTGCCCGACGAGCCAAAGCAGGTTATCGACTGGGACGAGGCACGTGACACGGTCCTCACCGCCTACGGCGACTTTTCTCCTCGCATGTCTAAAATCGCCGAACGCTTCTTCACGGACGGCTGGATCGACGCGCCGGTGCGTGAAGGCAAACAGCAGGGCGCCTTTTCGCATCCCACCGTACCGAGTGCACACCCATACGTCCTTCTCAACTATCAGGGCAAGCCGCGAGACGTGATGACGCTTGCCCATGAGCTTGGCCATGGGGTGCATCAAGTGCTTGCAGGCAAACAAGGTGCGCTTATGGCACCAACGCCGCTCACATTGGCGGAGACGGCAAGCGTTTTCGGGGAGATGCTGACGTTTCGGAAGCTACTCGATCAGGCGCCGAGCCCACGTGAACGCAAGGCACTCCTGGCGGCCAAAGTTGAGGATATGCTCAACACGGTCGTTCGACAGATCGCCTTTTATTGCTTTGAGCGGCAAGTCCATATCGAGCGGCGTGATGGAGAACTGACGAGTGATCGGCTTGGCGAAATTTGGATGGACGTTCAGCGCGAGAGCTTGGGCCCCGCCATCGAATTGAAGCCGGAATATGAGACCTTCTGGTCCTACATCCCTCACTTCATTCACGCGCCCTTCTACGTTTACGCGTATGCGTTCGGTGACTGTCTCGTCAATTCACTCTACGCTGTCTACGAAAACGCCGATGCTGGTTTCGCCGAGCGATATCTGGAGATGCTGTCCGCAGGCGGAACGAAGCACCATGGGGAACTTTTGAAGCCGTTCGGTCTTGATGCATCGGAGCCTCATTTCTGGTCCATGGGCCTAAAGATGATCGAGGGCTTCATCGATGAGCTCGAAGAGATGGATCGGGCGGCAGATACGGAGGCCTAGGAGGTATGAGTCAGGTTGCGCTGATCCCACTGGTTGCATGGGTTGCAGCGCTGACCTGTTGGGGAATCGCACTTGCCCGCGGTCCGCGTCCCCTGCCACGCGCGTTCATTCTTGATCGGGCCTTGCGCTACATCTTTATCTTTCCGCTGGGGCTGCTGGGACTCTGGGCCTTTTTCGGCCATGTGCTGTTTCCCGTTCGGGCGGCGGAAGCCATCGGCTGGCCCCCGAGTCCGTTTCAGTTCGAAGTGGGCTACGCCAATCTCGGAATTGGCCTCGCGAGTTTCTATGCGGCCTTTACAACATTCTACGCGAGGGTTGCGGTGGCGATCGCAGCCTCTTGTTTTTTGGTTGGCGCAGGTATCGGTCATGTCCACGACATGATGGCTTATGACAACCTTACGCCCGGCAATGCAGGTCCCATCCTCTTAACTGACTTTCTGACGCCGGTGGTTGTGCTGACGCTGTTGATTGCGTCGTCGCGGCGTTCCAAACCGCAGCCAAGATCCCCCGACTCAGATGCGCTTGATGCCGAGATCGAAGTTGCCCGTGATGCTATGCGCTCCTATCGCGAAGCGCTGGACCGGTTCGTCAAAGGCTAAGGCTAAACGCTCAGCGCTTTGGTGCCGCGCGCAGATCTCCGTACTGCCATCGTTTCACAAGTCACGGCGCTTGGATGCGCCTTCTGGCGAACCGTATGCTATTCGACCAACGCAATATCGGCGATCACAGGTAGATGATCGGACCCCAGCCTCGGACCAACCCGAAGATCGATTTTCGACAGGTGTTTTGAAACCAGGATGTTGTCAATCGGCAGGATTGGTAGGAGCTCCAGGTTCCGCCATTGTGCAGGCCAGCTTGGCTTGACGGTATTGAGCCTCTTCACGCCGGTGGTGGACAGGGGTGCGTGAAGCTTCTGCGTCCAAGGGGCGGCATTAAAGTCGCCCGCAACAATCACAGGCTCTGTCACGGTTGTCATGAAACGTCTGAGCTTGTCGAAGCCTGACTTCTGCAGGTTCGGGAAAAAGGGACGGCGCATATGGACCCCGACGATGTCAATCTTCCGACCGTCTACATCGACCCGCGCCCATTTTCCGGTCGGTGATAACCTGCAGAGTTCGTGTGAACCGTCGAGCCATCCCTTGTCCACGACCGGGTGTTTCGACAGGATACCGAGGCCTCCCTCGCCCGCCTGTTGCGGATACGCCCGACGCAGATGCACCAGGAGCTTCTCGTGCCGAGAGCCGACCTCTTCCGAGACTATGACATCGGCATTGATCTCCGCGAAAACGATTCGACCTCCTTAGCGCGGATATTGCCTTGATCCCAGACATTGAATGTCGCTACGCGCAAGAACCGCTCGGCATTCTCCGGGGCGCTTGAGGCGGCGCCAGCCAGGTTTGGGATTAGGACGGCCAGCCCTATCGCCAGAAGGCTTACAGTCGCAATGATCAGCATACGGTTGCGCAACGCGAGGCTCACCAACAAGAGAACTTTCAGTCCTATCGCTAGGAGGGGGAGACCATTGTTTACGATGTCGAGTGCCGGATGCTCCTCGGCCATAACGCCAGCAACAAGTGCCGCGGATGCGAACAGGCAGCCCAATATAGTGGCGGCGTGAAGCAGTTTTTTGCCTAGCGATGAAAATCGCGCTCTGGAAGAGAAGTTCTGAAGTTCAGCTATCGCGCGCCCGGATTCGCGTCCTATATGTGAGATGTCTTACCTGCACGTGAAAAGCAAGGAAGTCCATGAACGACTTGTCCAACGGGCCCAGTGCTGCCCCAAAGGGTCATTCCGAGACGACTGATCGCGAGAAAAACCGTTTCAGCGCTCGTGCGATGCGCTACAGCAAGGTGAGTGCCAATGTTGGCGGTGTTGCAGCTCGCATAGCCGGGCGACGCTTGTTCGGACTTGATTCCGAGACCGAAAAAGAGGCCGCGGCGCTCGCGATGGCTCTGGGCGGCCTAAAGGGCCCGATTATGAAGGTGGCCCAGTTGCTCGCGACAATCCCAGACGCGCTGCCGCCCGAATACGCCGAGGCGCTTGGTAAACTGCAGACCCACGCGCCGCCCATGGGCCGTGGCTTTGTCAGGCGCCGTATGGCGGCGGAGCTAGGACCAGACTGGGAAAGCAAGTTCGCGAGTTTCGACTACGAAGCCGCAGCGTCGGCCTCCCTGGGGCAGGTCCATCGGGCGATTGCCCATGACGGCAGAGACCTTGCGGTCAAGTTGCAGTACCCGGATATGCGCTCTGCGGTGGAAGCCGATCTGGTGCAACTCGGCATGCTGTTCTCGGTGCATCGGCGCATGCGACCCGCAGTCGAGACCTCGGAGGTGCTGAAAGAACTCTCGGCGCGATTACGTGAGGAGCTTGATTACCAGCGCGAGGCTGGCATGACGCGCCTCTACGGTGAGATTTTCTCAGACGATGCGTATGTGCGAGTTCCCGATGTCTTGTCGGGGCTTTCGACCGATCGTGTACTTACGATGACCTGGCTCGATGGACGAAAACTCCTCGAGTACAAGGGGCGGCCACTTAATGAGCGCAATGAGATTGCGCGCGCCATGTTCCGGGCTTGGTGGCATCCCTTCAGTCACTATGGGGTCATCCATGGCGATCCGCATTTGGGTAACTACACGGTGTTTGAGGACGATGCGGGGAAAGCCGCCGGCATCAACCTGCTTGACTATGGATGCATGCGCGCCTTCCCGCCCAAATTCATTCAAGGCGTCATCGATCTCTACAATGGTCTTCTGCGCGACGACCGGGATCTGGTTGTTCATGCCTACGAGACGTGGGGCTTTGTAGGTTTGTCCGACGAACTGATCGATGTTCTAAACATCTGGGCGCGATTCATTTACGGTCCCATGCTCGATGATCGCGTGCGCACGATCGCAGATGACATTGATCCCGGCATGTATGGGCGTAAAGAAGCCTTTCAGGTCCATAAGGCCCTCCGCGAAAAGGGGCCTGTCACGATCCCACGCGAGTTCGTCTTTATGGACCGCGCGGCGATCGGGCTTGGTGGTGTATTCTTGCATCTTGGTGCGGAGCTAAACTTCCACAACCTGTTCGACGAGGCTCTCGGCGGCGTTGATGTCGCCGTTGTTGCCAGGCGCCAGCAAGATGCCTTCGCGCGCGCGGGCGTGCCGATCCCCGACGCGGGTGAAGTGGAGGCAAGCTCCTAACAAACAAATCCTCTAGCAGGGTTGTGATCTCCCCCTTCTTGCACGAGGCTTCGCAAGCGACGCCGTTTAGCTTCATCGACAAGATCATCAATCATGAGGCGGCAGTAAAGCAGGCGTCCTCAAGTTGGCTCCCGGGTGGTACTGCGCTCCTTTATCCGGCCATGGCAGTCGAGCTGCTAATGCCGCCGATGATCGTTGTCGGGTTCTATGATGGCATGGCGGCATTCGTTCTGGCCGGCTACTGCGCCGTTTCGGCGTTATTGTTCCATAACTTCTGGGCCTCTCCGCGCTTCTGGTCGTCCGACAGCGAGGGCTATCCCCATGTCTGGGACTTGTTTAAGGATTTCGGGCTCGTCGGTGGCTTGATGTTCGTGATGCTTGCCAGCGGTATATTTCAAACAGCCGAGAAAGAGATCGAGAAGTCGACGACGCTTGGACAAACTGCGCCGTTATATGCAGGCCTTGATCGGGAGTGAGCGTAATGGATTTAAACGGCAACAAGGTTTCGTTGGACGGCAGCGGCCCCCCGTAACTGTCCTATTGGCATGTCTGGGCGGACGACGAGGGTGTCACGCATCAACCCCGGTCCGGCTTCTCCAGCTTCAAGAAGCAGAGTGTTGGAGGCAAGGCAGCGCCGGAGTGGATTGCGACGTTGCTGAGCGCCAAGGCCAATGTCGTCTTCTTCGTCTAACCGGTCGGCTGGCACAGCGTTCGTGTCACACGGTCTCGTTGCTCTTGGGAACGGTGCCAACGGCGCAGTCATCCGGGATCCCGACGGGCACATGGTTGTACTATTGGACTAGGGCGCCGACCACTCGAGCCAATTGAGGAATTATTGCGGCAGGCCCCGTAGTCTGCTATTTCCCGAGACTGCGACGCGATCGCGAAGTGGCGGGTCGTAACCGCCATGCAACAATAGGTTTGAGGGGGAGGGCGTAATGCAGATTGATCCCAAAGAAGGGCACCCGGACATGGACTACGCCGAGCATGTCGGCACCTACAAGCTCTTCTGTGGGCTGTTTCTGTGGGGCACGGTTGTCTGTCTGGTGATCGTTGCCGGCATGGCTCTCTTCCTTACGTAAGTTCAGGCAGACGGCTTTGGGGGGACGCCTGACCTCCCGCCTTCTAGAACCCGAAAGCGTTTGGCGGATCATCTCTCTCGGATCGGTACGCTCGCAGCAAAGGGACCCGAGATGATTGCTATTGGCGTACCCGCGGAGGGCTCTGATGAGCCTCGGATCGGCATTACCCCCGAGACCGTGAAGAAGCTGGTGAAAGCTGGCGCCAAGGTCTCCGTGCGGTCTGGTGCGGGCCTTCGATCTCACTTTACCGACAACGATTACACGGAAGCAGGCGCCTCGATCGCAAAGAGCGATGCGGACGCCGTTGCGAATGCGGACGTGGTTTTCACCGTCCGGCGTCCAAGCCTTGAGCTCGCCAAGGGCATGAAAAAGGGCGCGGCCTTAATCGGCATGCTGGACCCATTTTCTGACGTACCCGGACTTGAAGCGCTTGCTAAGACCGGGGTCTCGCTGTTCGCCATGGAGCTGATGCCGCGGATTACGCGTGCGCAAAGCATGGATGTGCTTTCCTCGCAGTCGAACCTCGCGGGCTATAAAGCGGTGGTCGACGCTTCAGCGGCGTTCGAGCGGGCTTTGCCGATGATGATGACCGCGGCGGGCACGGTCCCTGCCGCCCGCGTCTTCGTTATGGGAGCCGGCGTCGCCGGGCTACAGGCTATCGCTACCGCCCGGCGCCTCGGCGCGATCGTGTCCGCAACGGATGTGCGGCCCGCCGCAAAAGAACAAGTCGAGTCGCTCGGCGCGAAGTTCATCGCCGTGGAGGACGAGGAGTTCAAGCAGGCTGAGACCTCCGGCGGGTATGCCAAAGAAATGTCCGACGAGTACAAGAAGAAACAGGCGGATCTTGTCGCGGATCACGTCAAGAATCAGGACATTGTCATCACGACTGCCCTTATTCCGGGCCGGCCGGCGCCGAAGCTGATTTCCACCGCGATGATCGAAAGTATGCGGCCTGGATCCATCATCGTCGATCTCGCCGCGGAGCGGGGAGGGAACGCAGAATTGACCAGGCCTGGCGAAGTTGCCGAGCACCAAGGCGTGCGCATTTTCGGTCAGTTGAACCTACCTGGTCAGGTGCCTGTAAACGCCTCGAGCCTGTATGCGCGCAATCTTCAGGCATTCATCGAGCCGTTCATCGACAAAGAAACCAAAGACCTTGCCATCGATTGGGAAGACGAACTGGCCGTCGGTACGGCGATCGCCCGTGATGGTGCGATCGTGAACGAGAGCGTCGCCGGAGGGAAAACATCATGACGAAACGTACCCTTCTCATAGGGATCATCGTTGCCGCAATGGCCCTTGCTAACGACGCACTTTGGATGGGTTCCGCGTATGCCGCGGGAGGCTCGGAAGAGGGCGGCCATGACTTCATGTCCCACTTCTCGATTTTCGTGCTGGCGGTCTTCGTCGGCTACTACGTCGTCTGGAGCGTGACACCGGCGCTGCATACGCCTCTCATGTCGGTGACCAACGCAGTCTCCTCGGTGATTGTGGTCGGCGCGCTGCTCGCGGTGGCAGTCGAGGCGGGAGATGCCGTTGCATCCTCAGGCAATTGGATAGCGAAAATCCTGGGCTTCGTGGCTCTGGTCCTCGCCTCGGTCAATATCTTCGGCGGTTTCTTGGTGACGCAACGCATGCTCGCCATGTACCGGCGTAAAGACCGCTAGGGGGATCGTAGACCATGTCCTCCGAACTCGTCGCACTGCTCTATCTTGTCTCGGGCGTCCTCTTCATCCTTGCGCTGCGCGGACTGTCTTCGCCCGAGACCTCGCGCCAAGGCAACTACATGGGCATGGCCGGTATGGCCATTGCCGTGGCGACGACGCTGGCTGTGGCACGTCCTGACTCCGGCCTGTCCTGGCTCATGATCGTCGGCGGCATTGCCATCGGCGGGACCATCGGCGCCGTCATCGCGCGCCGGATCCCCATGACTGCGATGCCTGAATTGGTCGCCGCCTTCCACTCGCTAGTCGGTATGGCGGCGGTGCTGGTTGCCGCTGCGGCCTATTACGCCCCCGCGGCATTCGATATTGGCGTACCCGGCGACATTCGCGTCGCCAGCCTTGTGGAGATGTCCCTCGGCGCGGCCATTGGCGCCATAACGTTTACCGGGTCGGTAATTGCCTTTGCCAAGCTGTCGGGCCGCATGTCTGGTGCTCCCATCACGCTGCCCGCGCGGCATCTCATCAACATTGGCCTGGGTGTCGCTCTGGTTGTCTGCATCGTTTTGTTCTGCCAACAGCAGACGCCGTTCTTCTTCTGGGCCATTGTCGCAATATCGCTTCTTCTGGGCGTGCTGATCATCATTCCCATTGGTGGCGCCGATATGCCGGTCGTGATCTCCATGCTCAACTCATATTCGGGCTGGGCGGCCGCAGGCATCGGCTTCACGCTTGGCAACACAGCGCTGATCATCACAGGTGCCCTTGTTGGCTCTTCAGGCGCGATCCTGTCCTACATCATGTGTAAGGGCATGAACCGGTCCTTCATCAGCGTCATTCTGGGCGGCTTTGGTGGCGAGACCGCGGGCCCGGCTGGCGATGGCGAACAGAAGCCTGTGAAGTTGGGCTCCGCCGAAGACGCGGCCTTCCTCATGAAGAACGCTGAGAAGGTCATCATCGTGCCGGGCTACGGCATGGCCGTTGCTCAAGCGCAGCACGCGTTGCGGGAGATGGCCGATGGGCTGAAAGAAGCGGGTGTGGAAGTCAAATACGCTATCCACCCGGTGGCAGGCCGCATGCCCGGACACATGAACGTGCTTCTTGCCGAAGCCAACGTGCCCTATGACGAAGTGTTCGAGCTTGAAGACATCAATTCGGAGTTCGCTCAGACCGACGTGGTTTACATCATTGGCGCGAACGACGTGGTGAACCCTGCGGCGGAAGACGATCCGTCGTCCCCCATTTACGGCATGCCCGTGCTGCAAGTCTGGAAATCGGGGACCGTTCTCTTCAACAAGCGCTCGTTGGCCTCGGGCTATGCCGGCATCGACAATCCTGTCTTCTACAAAGACAACACGATGATGGTGCTGGGCGACGCAAAGAAGATGACCGAAGAAATCGCTAAGGCGCTCTAGCAGCCTCTCCCGAGCCCACTCAGCGGATTTGCCTCTCGTGTCTGCCTCGCCAGGCGCGCAGGCGCCATCCGGCCTCTGTGCCAAGCCCTTCCTGCGCCTTAACCGTCTCAATTGGAACGAAAAATTGTCAGGCTCGGGACTGGATTCGCCCACTTTGCGGCTTCAATCGTCCTTTACTCCGCTGCTTCTTGCCGCGGACGTCGTGCGCTTCATGACCGTCACCCATTGACTCTCGCAAAGCCCGAACCATCCAGCCGGGGTCAACTTATTTCCGGTTGTGAATGTTAATTTGAGGTTGCGAGAGCTTAGATCGTCATTAGGCAGGTATAAACCCTGAGATTGAGAAACAGCCTCAGTGTTTG
>JARFRF010000085.1 GCA_029287395.1 Methyloceanibacter sp.
CGCCCGCGAGACCCCGCCAACACCGCCCGCATCCGAATCTTCACGCCCCGCGCGGAGTTACCTTTTGCCGGCCATCCGAACGTCGGTACCGCTTATGTACTTGCATCCGAGGCAGCGCGCCGGGGACGCGCCTATGCAAACGATACGCTCGTCTTCGAGGAGCTGAGTGGATTGGTGAATGTCAATGTGCTGCGGAACGGCGGGAGTATTGTTGGAGCCCAAGTCGCGGCTCCTCAGCCGCTGATGGTGGGTTCGGGTGTGGCACCCGGCATTGTTGCGGACCTTTGCGGGCTCTCTACACAGGCCATCGAGCAGAGCCGCCACCTCCCGTTGATTGCGAGCGCTGGCAATCCGTTTCTATTCACCCAACTCAAGGACCGGGCCGCGCTAAGCGCCGCGACGCCGAACGCAACTGCCTTCTCGGCGCATCTTCCTCGCGACTCGGCTGCCGGTCTTTTCCTCTATGTCCGAGAGCCCAAAAGCGACCCGCCTATACAGGCGCGAATGTTCGCGCCACTTCACGGCATACCCGAGGATCCCGCCACTGGCTCAGCGAATGTGGCCTTGATTGGCCTGTTGGCGCATCTTAACAGCAAGCCCGACTTGGTCTTCAAAGCGAGGATCGGTCAAGGGGTCGAAATGGGGCGTCCAAGTTTAGTGGAAGCGATCGCGGCCAAGCGAAATGGGGTTGTCACAGCAACGAAGGTCGGGGGCCGGTGTATCCCGGTAATGAGTGGTACACTGACGATGTGACAAGTGCCACAAGCGGTCCGCATAAGGGTCGGCTTCGACGGCGCCTAAACGGAGATGTACGTGATGACGAACCCTGTTCCCAACTTGCTCGGTGACAGCAGAGCGACGCGTATCTTTGCGGGCGATACCGATGCAATCTTACTACCCAGCTACGGGATGATCGGCGTTTCGCTGAAAAAGAACGGCATCGAGGCACTACGACGTATCGACAACCTCATCGTTGCCGCAGCCGGCAATCGTACCGTCGGAGTTCCATTCCTTTTTCCTTTTGCCAACCGCCTCGCAGACTTTCGATACGAGGTCGCGGGCCGCGGCGTTACGCTGCCACCTCAGTCGCTCGTCCTGCGTTACGACGCAAACGGGTTGCCCATGCATGGGCTGATGTGGCCTCATATGAAATGGGACGTCGTAGACACATCGGAATCGGCTCTGGCCGCGGACTTCGAATGGGCGCATCCACAGGGCCTCGCTGTATTTCCGTACCCCTGCCGGTTGTCACTAAGAGCCCAAATTGCGCCGGGCAGTCTCGAAATCGAGACGTCGCTGACTGCGACTGGCGATATCGACGTACCAGTGAGCTTCGGGTTCCATCCCTATATCGGCCTAGAGGGAGATCGCAGGAACTGGCGTATTCACCTTCCGAAGATGCGTCAGCTTAAGTTGGATGCCCGCCAAATCCCGACTGGCGAAGCAGAGCCCTATCCGGGCCTTGATGATGCGCTTGGAACGCAGAGTTTCGACGATGGCTTCGCCCTTCTAGAGCCGCAGGCCACACTGTCGATTTCCTATCGCAGGCACGAGATCGCTGTGGATCTACTGGACGGATATACGCACACACAGGTGTACGGCCCTCACGATCAGAACTTTATCGCCTTCGAGCCGATGACTGCGCCTACAAACGCGCTTATCAGCGAAGATGGCCTTCGCCTGGTGGCACCTGGCGATACGTTCAGGGCCAAGTTTCGCATTTGCTTGAGTTAGCATTCTCAACAGCCGCGGACCCTGAACGCGTTGCAAGCGCGGAATAGACGCAGCAAACTATTTGAACAGGACGGGAGCGGGCACAACTTTTCCGAGACAACTCGACCCCAAGTGCCCTAAGTCCTACCTTCGCGCAACATGAACGAGGCGTTGGAATGAGCCGGCAGGAGCCGCGGGTCTTCATCATCGCGGGCGAACCCTCAGGAGACAATCTCGCGGGGCGTCTGATCGGCGCCCTACGGGAGATGACGGACGACCGCGTCAATATTTCCGGCATCGGCGGGCCCCAATGCGAGGCACAGGGACTAGAAAGCCTGTTTCCCATGCGCGAATTGGCGCTGATCGGCATTGCCGAAGTCGTCCCCCACCTGCCCCGCATCCTGAAGCGGATGAACCAGACTGCCGACAAAATCCGTGAGACGAAGCCAGACCTCGTTGTAACAGTTGATGCACCAAGCTTTACATTGCGCGTTGCCAAAAAGCTGCGCGGCTCTGGCATTCCCATCGTGCACTACGTGGCGCCACAAGCCTGGGCTTGGCGCGCCGGGCGGGCCAAGACGTTGGGACAACGCGTCGACCATCTGATGGCCTTGCTGCCCTTCGAGGTCGACTTCTTTGCCAAGCATGGGCTGCCTACCACCTATGTGGGACACCCCGCGATTGAGTCCGCGATGGCCGGAGACGGTAAAGCGTTCCGCGACGTCCATGCCATTGCTGATACGGCGCCGCTGCTTTGCGTGGTGCCGGGCAGTCGCAACAGCGAGGTGCGGCGCATGCTTCCGGTCTTCGCCAAGGCTGTAGCACTCTTATCGGAGCGCTATCGCGATTTACAAATTGTGATACCCGTCGCGCCAAATGTCGCGGAAACGGTCCGAGCGCAGACACGAGACTGGCCGCTGCCCGTACTGCACGTAACGAACCCCGCTAAGCGATTCGATGCTTTCGCGGCAAGCGATGTTGCCATGGCGAAATCTGGCACCGTAACGCTTGAACTTGGTCTTGCTCGCGTTCCGATGGCAGTGGCGTATCGGGTCAGCGCCCTCACCGCCTTTATCGTGCGCCGGATGCCGATCGCGGTAAAATACGCCTCACTCGTCAACTTGCTGGCCGACCGCGAAGTTGTTCCGGAACTCCTGCAAGAGGAGTGCTCCGCGCCCGCCGTCGCGGAGAAGGTCGCGAACCTTCTCGGATCTCCCGAAGCGCGCGCAGCGCAGCAAGAAGGCTTCGCTGAGGTCTTGCAGGTTCTTGGCGATGTCGATCCACCACCCAGCAGGCGTGCCGCCAAAGTCGTGCTTGATCTTATAGCCAAAGGCTCAGCTGAGAATAAGCCTGGCAGCTAGCTCTTGGCCGAGACCGTAACGGGCGATCCTGGCGCGAGCCACGCTTGCACCTTCTTGAGCTGTGCATCAATGCTCTCGTTGATCATCACGGCGACCCGCAGTGCCTCGGAACCGGCATAGCCGTCAACGAAGGGTTTCTTCCCAGTCCTAACGCAGTCCAGGAAGGAAGCGATCTCATTGCCAAGGCTGTCCTCTTGGGGGATATCCACGGTGTCGGTGGCAATGGCTCCCAGCCCCTCAGTCATCGGATCGCCGCGTAGGCTATAGCCGAAGATTTTGCGCTCGCCCAAATCGCAGTTGAGATATTGGCTGTGGGAGAAGACCCGCAAGCGACGCTCTGTCTTGTAGCTGATCCGGCTGGTCGTCACATTCGCTACGCAGCCGGATTCGAAATTGATCCGTGCATTGGCGATGTCAACTTTACGTCCCATGACGCCGGTACCAACCGCATCCACGCTGCTGACCGGCGAGCCAACCAGGCCGATGATCATATCGATATCGTGAATCATCAGGTCGAGTATGACGTCAACGTCGACCCCGCGCGCCTTCCACGGCGCGATGCGGTAGCTTTCAAGGTAGAGCGGGCGGTCGATTTTCTCCGAGATCACACGATAGGCAGCGGAGTAGCGCTCGATGTGGCCCACCTGCAGTATCGTGCCACGCTCCTCCGCCAGCTTTGTAAGAACCTGCGCCTGCTCGACTGTCTCCGTAATCGGTTTCTCAACATTGACATGAAGTCCGGCATCGATGAGATCGCGCGCCACGTCGAAATGGTATGGCGTCGGCACCGCGACACTTGCCGCATCGACCTTACCGTAAATCTCTCGATGATCCGTCAAGGCTTCGGCACCGAATTCCTCGGCCATCGCTTTGGCCCGATCGGGGTTCGCATCCACCACAGCCACCAGATCTGCATTGGGGTTCTTCGTGTAATGATTTGCGTGGAACCGTCCAAAATACCCCGTGCCTACCACTGCAGTGCGAATCTGATCCGCCATGCCCAATTCCTCTCAACGCTACAATCGTGCTGGGCGGTGGTTTGCCCAGCCTGAACCTATGTCGCCCTGGTTTTCTCACTAAAGGCGTTTCTCGCCCCGCTTTTTGTCGCAAAACGCGCCCCGTCGCCAGCCCCAACGACAGCCACTTGACCAAGGCTTGATAAATGGGGCGTGGAAAGATCGGGAGACTCCGGGTAAGTCCTTGGCGATGCTCAGCGATAGGTTCGGCTCGGATTGGCCGGACTGTTAGCACTTTGGGGGAAGAAAAATGCCGGAAAGCCGGATTTTCGATGCGCAGCGGGGCCAGATCCCAGCAGGAGGGCTTTAGGCGATGTTGCTCGGTTCCGAACGACTGCTCGCCTCAGATCGGCTTGTCGGGCTCAAAGTCGGAATTTTGGCCAATCCAGCCTCGGTCGATCACTGCTACCGACACATCGTCGATATGCTTGCAAACTCGGATACCTTTGAGCTTGCGGCGATCTTTGGTCCCCAGCACGGGTTCAACTCCGACCTACAAGACAACATGATCGAGACACCGCATGCGACCGACCCGAAGCGAGGCGTCCCGATCTTTTCTCTCTATAGCGAAACCCGCGAGCCGACGAAGGATATGCTCGATCTGATCGATGTGCTCGTGATCGACCTACAGGACGTGGGTTCGCGTATCTATACCTTCATCTACACCATGGCGAATTGCCTACGC
>JARFRF010000102.1 GCA_029287395.1 Methyloceanibacter sp.
CCGTTGCCGTGTGTATGTCGGACGCTGCCGAACTGCCGGGCGCCGGCGCACGTTGCGCCGAGGTGAGACGCTGGCACGATGCACCTGGGGCTTACTCGTATCCCAGACCAGGAAGTCCGCGCCCTTCGGCAAAGCGGCCGAGTTGATCGCTGTGTCTGCCACGATTAGGGACGATCCCGGTGTCAGACGCTCAGAGATCCGCTGGCGCACATCCGCCGGAATAGAAATGCGGTTGAGAACTGATTCCGCGTTCTCGTGGTCATTGAGGCTGATCGCGGTCCAGTTCGCCGTCGTTGCACCGCGCTCGAAATGCATCACTGTGAAGAGATGTGTGCCGAGGGGCTTGTCCGGATCGCTGAAGCTGACCGCCGTTGAGAACACGCTGGCGAACTTCTGACGCACGAAGAGTTGGCCCTCCGACGGCTCCTTTTTGCCGGCGACTTCGTAGACCTTTTTGAAGACGTCGTCAGTGAGAGCACCGGTGACGGGCATGTCGTTGTCTCTCTGGAAGGCTTTGAGGGCGCCGATCGTTGCGCTCCCACGGGTGCCATCGAAGTTTTGCCGTGGCAGATAGCCCATGTCGGAGAGGATATATTGGAGGTCCACAGTGCGGTCGCGCGTCGTGCGGCGCGTCACCAAAATGCGGAGCGGTTCTTGAGAGATAGGTTCGGCGGCCTCAAAGGCAGCCGCTTTGGTTCCGGCCTTGAGACGCGTCGCCATGACCGATGGGCGCTCTAGGGGCCGCGGTGGGTGGGCGTTAACGCCGAGAACCGAGAGCGCTACGGCGACGGGCGGATTCGCCTTCGTCTCAAGCGTATCGGCGGAAATGGAGAAAGCCGGCTCGCGGGCCGCGTTGGCTTCCGGAGTCGCATCGCCGAGAATCTCTGAAACAGGATCCGCCTCGCCGGGCGCCGTATCAGGCGATGCGGCCTCTTGCTCTGGCTCCCGCGTGTCAGTCAAAGCCGCGATCGTCGCAGCGCTATCGTGCCTCGGTGCCAACCGGTCATGATCTTTGGGCGCCTCGCGGTCAATCAAGCGATCCTGGTTCTTCAGCGCGTCGCCTTGTGTCAAAGCGGCGACGATCTCCTCAGCAGATGGGTTCAATGCAACTGCATCCGCATCTCCCTCGAACGGCGCCGCGTCCGGGTCGATCGCGTGCCGCGTCGTGTCCTTTGGGCTGCGTATGACCTCGATGCCGTGCCGACGCGGGATCGAACCGGTGATCTCTGGGTCCGCCGCCAAGTTGGCCGAAGCAATGCCGCCGAGCGCTCTCGGCGTTGCGGCGTTTGATTTGGCGAGGATCACCGGTAGGCGGAAGGGCCTGGCTGGCGATGCGTCAATGTTGGACTTGCGCATGGGCTTGGCGGTCGGTGCATCTTGGGTCAGCAGCTCGGGCGGCATCGGCGGGGGGAGCGGCTGGAAGAGCGCGGGATGTGCGATCGGCTTCGGCGTGACCATGCTATGCGCCACAACGACCTGAGCGCCGACCTCGGTCATTTTGAAGAGCTTTGGTGCAAAGGAATAAGGCAGACGAATACAGCCGTGCGAAGCCGGATAGCCCGGTATCTGCCCCGCGTGCAGCGCCGTTCCGGTCCACGTGAGGCGCTGCATCCACGGCATGGGCGCGCCCGCGTACAGGTTCGAATAATGTCGGCGCCGTTTCTCGAGAATGCTGTAGACGCCAGCTTTCGTGGCGTAGCCGCGTTTTCCAGTCGAAACGGCCGTGCTCGTGACTACCGATGTCCCGCGATAGATCTTGGCCCGCTGGTTCGGCAGCGACACGATAATGGTCAATGGATCGTTGGGGTGGGCTGTTGCGCCATCCTCCGCCGCCAAGGGCGTCGCCAACAGACCAGCCGCGAGCAGTGCCACGCACGAAACGCCCGCCGATTTGATCAGAGTCCGCATTCTAGCGCCTGTTCGCCTTTTCCAGGTCTTACGCGCACGCAACACCGCAACCGTACTCATTGGAGCCCCCAAAACGACTCACGAATCAGCCTAAAAGAGGCCTCGGAGTTTGACTAGCAAAGCCTTCCGATTAACTAACGCCCACCCAAGCGTGCGCCGCAAAAGGCTCTCACGGGGCCTTTTCGGAAAAAGCCCGCTTTTGCCGCGCTATTAGATCGGGTGTGCGCCGCAAAAAGGGAAGGCCTGTGGGCTGATCTTCAGCCGCCGAAAACGCAAAAAGTTCCAAGCTGTCTCATTCGCGCAACACCAACCGGAGGCCTTGCCCGAAGTCCGGTGGAATTTGTGAGCCAATGCGCTCCGGGCCGTGGTTGTCGCGATGGGTTCCCTCACCCCTGGGGCCCGCGCTTATTTGACGAGTAGATCCGCTAGCGCGGCAATGTTGTGCCCGTCAGTGTCGTCCGCATCGCTTGACAGGGCGATTGCCACGAGCCGCCCCGGTTGCTTTCGGAAAGCGCGCTGGAAGTCCACTGCTAGTGCCGCATCCTCCGCAAACCACTTTTCCGCCGGCGCGTCGGCTTGCCGCTTGAGAACCGCGCGTCCCCGTCCCTTGAAATAGGGGATTGTCTGGATCGTGCCGGGCTGTGCCGACCCGCCCCAGACATAGGTGAGGATGTCGGCGCGTCCAGACCGCAGCAGCGCCTTCAGGTCGGTCTGACCGGAAGCGTCTCCTGGATCGGCGAATGCGAAATAAAGAGCCAGAATTCTGTCGTCGCCCCCTTTGCGCGTGAGGTCGGTCGGCCCGACGCCCAACGCCTTGCGCCAACGCCACATGGCCGTTGTGGCACCTGCGGCGCTAGCTGGCATGGCGCGCCAGAGGAGGCCTGCGCCGCCAGCCGTCTCTATGCGAACGCCATCCTTGCCTTTTGCGGTAAACGTTGCCGCCGGCCGCCCCGGGAAACTAACAGCCTGCCAGCCAGACGCTGAGAGACTAGGTCCGAACGGGATGGCGAGCCCGCGCACCGCTGCGGCTTCACGCGCCAGTACTGTGCCTATAGGACTGACGAGAATGCCGCCCGTCAGCATTATGGCCGCCACGGCCATCAGAAAGAGTGCTTTCACCGTCACAGGAGCTGGGCGGCGTCGTCCGAGAGAGTGAGAAAAGCGAGGTCGCATGATGTTCCCTGCAAATAGTGCCATATGCGCCCGATAGTCCGCTCGCCACATTGCTGGTTCCAATGCACGCGATTCTCGCCGTAGTGTGCCGGCAAACGATCAGAGCGCCCCGAAAGTCAAAACCATAGTCGATGATGCCGTTCACCCGAGATGAACATGACGTGACTGCGGACGTTGAACACGACGCTCAGGTGGTTGCCCACAGCTCAAGCGACGGCACCCCGCCTCATGCCTCACCGGTAACGCTGATCGGTCCCCATACGGATCACTATGTCTGAGATCGCGAGACCAGCCGATCGGCGCGGTGTCGTGGGGTGGGCCCTCTTCGATTGGGCAACGCAGCCTTACTACACGCTCGTCGTCACGTTTCTGTTCGCACCGTATTTCGTGAATGGCTTTATGAGCGATCCTGCTGAAGCCCAGTCTCTTTGGGCCTTTGCGACGAGCGCCGCACAACTGGTTGCCGCCGTTCTTGCGCCTGTTCTGGGCGCTATTGCCGATGCTGGCTTACCTCGCAAGCCGTGGATCGGCGTGTTCTCCCTCATGCTCGTTATTGGCCTCGGCGGTTTGTGGTTCGCCGTGCCGGGTTCCACGTCTGCGATTCCGCTCGTGTTGTTGTCGTTTGGAGTTGCCACGCTTGGCGTTGAGCTCGCCACGCAGTTCAACAACGCGATGATGCCGGGCCTGGTCTCCCAACGACGCTTGGGGCGACTGTCCGGCCTTGCCTGGGCACTGGGATATGCGGGTGGGCTGGTGAGCTTGGCGCTCATGGCAGGCCTCCTCGTAACGAGCCCGGATACGGGCAAGACGCTTTTTGGCTTGAGCCCCATCGTGCCACTCGATAACGAGACGCGCGAGGGCGATCGGCTGGTCGGACCGTTTTCGGCGCTTTGGTACCTTGTATTTGTCCTACCGATGTTCCTTTTCACACCGGACCGCCATGCGGTTGCGGCCGCGCACAATCCCGTGCGCGAAGGGGTACACCGGCTTCTAAAGTCGTTGCGGGAGTTACTGCGGGCCCATCGGAACGTTGCGCTGTTTCTGCTTGCGCGCATGCTTTACGCGGATGGGTGCGCCGCGGTCTTTTCGTTTGGGGCCATCTACGCGGCCAGCGTGTTCGGTTGGGGCGTTACAGAGCTCGGGCTCTTCGGCATTCTCCTGACAGTCGCCGCCCTTATCGGCGCGTGTCTCGGTGGCCTCGTGGACGACCGCCTCGGCTCGAAAACGGTCATTGTTGTGGGGCTGCTGGTGTTCATCGTGGGATCCATCGGCGTCTTGTCTATCGACTCGGACGAGATCCTCTTCGTGGTGCCGGTGGCGGAGAAGAGTGCAGGCGGCGGTCTGTTCGCCTCATTCGGCGAGCAGGTGCTGCTTCTTTTTGCGCTGCTGATTGGCATTGCGCTCGGCCCGATCCAGGCCTCGAGCCGGACGCTGCTCGCACGCATTTGTCCGCCGGATCAGACCACCGAATTTTATGGTTTCTTTGCCTTCTCGGGAAAGGTCACGGCGTTCGCGGCGCCATTGGCAATTGGTATCGTGACAACGCTCACGGACAGCCAGCGCCTCGGAATTTCAGTGAGTCTGGTCTTTCTGATCGCCGGACTCGTCCTGCTACTTCCTGTCCGGCCTTCACGGTGAGCAAGCTGAGCGAGGCGTCACGCCAGGGACACGCCAATGCCTGATCCTCGCTAAGCGTTTGGCCGGATAGACGCGAGAGATGGAAATGCGCAGCTTTTCACGCTACGCTAATTGTAATGGCTTTCTTGAGTTTTGCACGCGATAGAAGGATCGGGGGGCGATCATGAAATACTTGGGTTTGGGTGGTGCTTTGCTGGCAGCGCTGATGCTAGCTGCTTGCGAGAGGCCAAAGGACGAGGCGGCCGATAAGGACGCGGCGCCTGCGGCCGTCGAAAGCGACGT
>JARFRF010000106.1 GCA_029287395.1 Methyloceanibacter sp.
ACGACGCGCACGGCGCTTGCCTCAATCGCAGCCGCGTTCGCGTATTTCACATTCCAGCTCGTGGCACAGACAGTATGGGGGCCCGCATTGCCGGTCGCTCCAGTTCCGGGGCCCTTGGAATGGGTACTGCTTAGCCTTGCCGTGTTGTCGTTCGGCCTCGTGGCCTTTGCGCAGGCGCTATTCCCGCTGTGGGCGCAGCATCCTTCGACCGCGGGTCTTCGGGTGCACCTCGCCAATGGCTTCTATCTCAATGCCTTGTTGGATCGCTGGATAGGCGGGTTCCGCACGGTCAAAGTCAATTGAATGAAGGGAGACTGACATGTTCATGAAGCATTCCCAGATCGTGCCGACCCTGATGTCCGAGATGCTGATTGCGGCGGAGGCGGCGGCGCGGGCTATCCCTCCGGCTTTTCCGCTAGACGCAACCGTTGCCGTGAACCCTTTCTTCGGACAGACGGGCGAGGACCTTTCCACGGCCTCCGCGAGGCTTGCACGTGTTGCCGGTGTTAGGCTGACTCGGTCCGGCGCAGATTACGCTGCCGCGATCTCCGAGGGCCGCATCAACGACGATGACTTGTCCGAGGCACTCTCGGCATCGGACTCTCCGTTGAAGCCTGCAGATGTGGCGGCGCTCAAGGCTGCAGCGTCGGCATCGAAAGCTGGTGCCAAAGCTGACATGCTTCCCACGGTAGCGGACCTCGCAGCCGAAGCCACAGGTACCGACTGGACCTCGTTGATTGAAAAGACCATTGGGCTCTGGGCCGCTGGTCACTTCGATCGCGGGCAGGCGCTTTGGTCTCCAAATTCTGGCTCAGGTGCTTTCGCTGCATGGCGAGCCTGGGCGACGAACGACCTTACGCCGGAAATTGCTGGCCTCCAGAGCTTCAGCGAACACGTGGCAAATGCGCCGGACACTGCCGAAAGGGCAATACTGCGCGCCGTGGACGCGCTTGGCATCAGCAAAGAAGCATCGGAGACAGCGTTCCACCGCCTGTTCATTGATCTTGGCGGTTGGTCGCAACATGCCCGCTGGCTTCTTTGGCAGGCAGAGCTTGCCGGTGAAACCGATCGGACGCTTCCCGACCTTTTGGCTATTCGACTGATTTGGGAGGAGGCGCTTCTGGCTCATGTACCTGAAATTGCGGAGAAATGGTCCAAGACTGTTGCCGCTCATGCAGAGCCGGTTGCACCGACGCAGGACCAAGTGGCTTTCGCGATACTTCAGGACGCAGCCGACCGCGCGCATCAGAGAGATCTCGCGGTAGCCCTGGACGGAGCGGCCTCCTCAGAGGACCGGCCGTTTCTTCAAGCGGCGTTTTGCATTGACGTGCGGTCGGAGGTCTTTCGACGTGCGCTGGAAAGCGTTGACCCGGCAATCGAGACGATTGGCTTCGCCGGCTTCTTTGGTCTGCCCATAGCCCACACGGCCCAAGGCTCGGACGTGGTCGAGGCGCACTTGCCCGTCCTGCTCAAGCCCCAGTTGGAAACAACGTGTCACGGCGACGCTGCGACCGAGCGAGATTTGCGGATTACTGCGCGCGCAAGCCGGGCGTGGGGGCGTTTCCGCCAAGCAGCGGTGTCATCCTTCGCATTTGTCGAAGCGGCCGGTCCGCTCTACGCTGCAAAACTCTTGCGTGACGCCTTCGGCTGGCAAGGCAATTCATCGGAGGCCGATCCTTCGCCGCATGTCGCGGGCGGGCTATCGGCTAAAGACAAGGTCGACGCAGCCGCTGCCGTCTTGAAGGCAATGAGCCTAACCGAATGCCACGGTAAGATCGTTCTGCTGCTCGGTCATGGCGTGCACGTTACAAACAACCCTCACAAGAGCGCTTATCACTGTGGTGCCTGCGGAGGGCATACGGGAGAGGTGTCCGCGCGTCTTCTTGCGACCCTTCTGAACGATCCGGAAACTCGCTCAGGTCTTGCTCAACACCAGATCATTATTCCTGAAGATACGTTGTTCGTCGCCGGTCTTCACGACACGACAACCGATGAGATCACACTCTATGACCACGGTTTGCCTACACGTCGGTTGAAAGATCTCACTCAAGTGCGTGGTTGGCTGGAACAGGCGGGGCGCATCGCACGATCGGAGCGCGCGTCAAAGCTACCGGGCGCATCAGAAGAGACCATTGCGGCGCGGGCATTCAACTGGGCAGAGGTGCGGCCTGAGTGGGGGCTTGCCGGATGCGCGGCATTCGTCGCAGCGCCCCGCAACGCGACGGCAGGCAAAGATCTCGACGGTCGCGCATTCCTGCATAGCTACGATTGGCAGGCTGATGAGGGATTTGGCACGCTTGAGCTCATCATCACCGCGCCCGTCGTTGTCGCTAGCTGGATCAGCCTGCAATACTATGGATCATCGGTTGCTCCCGATGTGTTCGGTGGCGGCAACAAGCTGATACACAACGTTGTGGGTGGCGTTGGTGTGATCGAGGGCAACAGTGGTCGGCTCCGCCCGGGACTCCCTTGGCAAGCCGTTCACGACGGCGAGACCTTGGCGCACGAGCCGCTCCGCCTTTCAGTGATGATCGAGGCGCCGCGTGAAGCGATCCTCGATGTTCTTAAACGGCACCCCGACGTCCGAGCGCTTTTCGACAATGGGTGGCTTCACCTCTTCGCGCTAAAGGATGGTCGCGTGGACGCTCGTTACCAGCCAGGCCTGTCGTGGGTCGAGGAAGCGGCGATGGACCTAGCAGCTTAATCCAGCGCATATCTGATACGGGCTACGAGCAGACGACCTGACCTCGTCATGTAACTGGCGTCAGGTCGTCTGGCTATTTTCGCCAATAGTCAATCGCGAAAAGTGGATCATCAACGCTCGCGAACCTATGTTACAGGGGTCGAACGAACTGGAGCGTTTCATGAATCTGACCACGCGCTACCTCGGTCTCGAACTCAATCACCCCATCGTCGCGTCGCCGTCGCCACTTACAGGCGATATCGACAGGATCAACCTGCTCATGCGCGGAGACAACGCTTATGCGACCCCCAGTGCCACCCTTTACGGAAGTGACCGCTCTACAAAAGGTCCGCGCAGCCGAAGATGGATGGAATAGCCGCGATCCAGCCAGCGTTTCGCTTGCCTACACGGAAGACAGCGTGTGGCGGAACCGAGACCAATTCGTCACGGGCCGGAACGAGATTGTCGCGTTTCTAAAGGCAAAATGGTCTCGAGAGTTGGAGTACAGACTCATAAAGGAGTTGTTCGCCTTCCGGGGGGACCGGATCGCCGTTCGGTACGCTTATGAATGTCACGATCACAATGGACAGTGGTTCCGCTCCTACGGCAACGAGAATTGGGTTTTCGCCACGGACGGGTTGATGGCGCGGCGCTATGCGAGCATCAACGACCTTCCGATTACGCAGGAACAGCGCCTGTTTCATTGGCCGCTCGGACGGCGTCCCGACGATCACCCGGGCCTTTCTGAACTTGGCCTTTAACGCAAGTTCTCCCAGTCAGCCAGGACGGAATAGAAGGCATCGCGCAGGCGCTCACGCGGCAGCCAGGGCCTCGCTGTCGCGCCAGCTAGGTTTGCCAACTCCTGATTTCATACAAAGCGTTGGCCTCACATTCTCGAGCCTAGGACAACGAGTATGTTGGCGGAGGGGGTGGGATTCGAACCCACGAGACGGTTGCCCGCCTGCCGGTTTTCAAGACCGGTACCTTCAACCACTCGGTCACCCCTCCGGTTCGGACAAGCCGAGATACTGGCCTTGCGCACGAATTGCAACGCTGAAGTCCGGGTGATTTCTTCAACCGCGGGGTGGGCCGTTTTTTGGGATCGCGCGCTTTCAAATATCCGCGTCGCAATGACGTCTGCATTGGTGGACATTGCCCATCTATCGCTACCCTCGGCGTGCCAGTAGTCGCTCGCGTCTAGGGCGATGAGACTGCCAAGCTCGCGTTGCTCTCCTTCTTCCAGGGAAGCTGTCGCGCGGAAGCTTCTAGCGATGCTTGCGAAGCCTTCTTTGCCTCGGTGAGGGCCCGGGCGACGACTCCGTCCAATTTGTATATATCCCCGAAAGTCTGCAGCTCCCCATCCGCATCAACTACGGCGGTGAAATAGGTGGTGTGCACGGGGATCGGATCGTCTAGGTCGACTTCATGGTCTTTGCTATTCTTGAGCAACTCATCGATCTTGCTTTTTTCCCAACCCTTGTCTTCGGCGAGGAGGACGGCGGCTACCGTCCCCGGGTTCTCGACACGTGGACAATGATGACCCTCAGCGCGAACGTCTTCCTTAAAAGGTTCGCGCTTGATCGTGTCATGCATGTAGACGACGTGTTTGTTTGGATAGAGGAACTTCACCTTGCCTAAATAGTTCTTTGGGCCGGGAGGCTGCACGAAGCTAATCGCGCGCAGATTCACTTTTTTCCAGTTGATCTTTTTTGGATCGACCCTACGACCTCTGTAGTACACCTTTAATCTGTGCTGCTTGAGAACGGCTGTATTGTCGGTACGATCATACCACTTGCCCCCTTTGCGCAGTTTCGGGAGAAGGTCCTCTCTGACAATTGTGGGCGGCACAGTCCATTTTGGATTGAAGACCATACTGTCCATGCTTGCTGAAAAAACTGGCGTCGCATAGCGCCGTTCTCCGACCACTGTCTTTTCCGAGTGGACAATTTCGTCGCCCTTAACAACATGCATCATGAACTCAGGCGTATTTAGCCAGACGTAGCGAGTCCCCAGCTCATCCGGCATCCAGCGCCAGCGTTCAATATTGACGAGGAGTCTCTCTAAGTCATCAGGTTCGATCTCACCTTTCGCCCGT
>JARFRF010000128.1 GCA_029287395.1 Methyloceanibacter sp.
TCCGAAGCCCATCAGCGTCACGATCGCGCGCGTGCGGTCCTGCGGGTCGACCGCCACGTCCGCCGGGTAGCGGTCGGGTAGATCGGCGCTGACGTCGTTCCAGCTCGTCCCGCCGTTCGTCGTCACGAACACGCGCGCGCGGTCGGTCAAAGGCGCCGTGCCCGCGAAGACGACATCCTCGTCGGACGGTGCGACGGCCAGGGAGACGACGGGGTTTCCCGGAGCCAGCGGGTTGGAACCGTTTGTCGCGCTCCAGTTCGAGCGAAGGGCTATATTGATCCGGTCCCCTACCTTTGGAATGGATCTTTGTAGGCAACGGCCGTTGGAAAAAGACAGACTGAGAAAGCGCCGGGCCTCGCGGCCCCTTTGGTTGGTCCTTGGCACGGCGTCGCTTGGCTGCGGGATTGCCGGACTTGTGCTACCGCTCGTGCCGACAACACCATTCGTGTTGCTCTCGGCCTTCTCCTTTGCACGCTCTTCTCCTCGCCTGCACCGTTGGCTCGTCCGCCATCAAAAATTCGGTCCGCTCATCGAGAATTGGCGGCGTCACGGGGCCATTGATCGGCGGAGCAAGATTATGGCCGTCACGGTGATGGTCCTGACACCCGTGATCACATGGATGATCGGCGTTCCGACCTGGGTGCTGCTCGTGCAGATCGTCGTACTCTCGGTCGGTCTCTTGTTTATCTTGTCACGGCCTGAGGGCGGCGGGAGCCTAACGTAGCAAGCTCGGCGATGTACGCTCGATCAGTGCATCCACGTCGAGGCCGGGAGCCACAACCCCATAATCGCCATCAATGAGCAGCGATGCGGCACCGTGGACAAATGTCCATAGGCGAACCGCGATTTCATCTGGGTTACCGGATACGCCATTCCGGTCGCAGTAGATGGCGACTTGCTCTATCACTTTTGAGAAACAGCCCAAGCCTTCGCCCATCACGACCTCATCAGTCTTCAGGACAGGGTGCTGCCCGAACATGAGGCGGAATAGGTTCTCGTTTTCGACAGCGAAACGCACATAGGCTTGGCCCATGGCGACAATCCCGGCCAACGTACCGACGCCGGCGGCCTCAACAGCCCGCATCGATTGTTCGGACATCTGATGGAAGCCGCGGGTCACAATGAGGCCGAGGACCTCGTCGCGGTCCCTGAAGTGCTTGTACGGCGCAGCAGTCGACACGCCTGCCAGCCGGCAGGCCTGCGCCAGCGTAAAATTCTCGGCGCCATGCATAGCGACGAGATCGTGGGAGGCATGCAACAGCGCCTCACGGAGGTCTCCGTGATGATATTTGGACTTGGCCCGGACAGGATCTGGTTTGAGTGCGTGTTCCATGGCGTTCTGGGTTTGGTCTAACACATCTGCCTTCACAAAAGAGTTAGCAGCACTAACTTTTTGCTTGAAAGTTAGCTCAACTAACATAAGTTAGGGGCGCTAACTTATCAAGCGTCAGTGTTGGCGCGAAACCGGGAGTGGCCGCGATGCCCAGCCAAGATACTGAAGACAGTACGAAAAAATCTGCCTCTGGGTCGTCCTTGAAGCGTTTCATACGCTCAGCCGCCACAGCGGTTGTCGCTGCTGGCTTCCTGGGACTGGCCGTTGCCGGGGTCGCTGCGCTACATGCCCGCAGTGCCGCC
Organism: Methyloceanibacter sp.; assembly: GCA_029287395.1. Taxonomy (GTDB): domain Bacteria; phylum Pseudomonadota; class Alphaproteobacteria; order Rhizobiales; family Methyloligellaceae; genus Methyloceanibacter. The sequence continues at coordinate 1,636 of JARFRF010000128.1, forward strand.
GAGTCGCTTCCAGGCGCTCATCCACCGGTTGCGGTGAAAACTCTGCGACTCGAAATCCAGCCCAATTACAGCGAAACCGTTCGATATGTTGGCCGCTTGGAAGCCGCCCGTCAGACGGCGCTTGCCTTCGAGCGCCCGGGCCTTGTTACCAAGGTGCGCAAGGACGAGGGCGATCGGGTAGTGGCCGGAGACGTTGTTGCGACGCTCGACACGTCGCAGCTCGAAGCGAGCCGCAGGCAGCTTGAAGCACAGATCCGGGAGCTTGAGGCGCGCATGGAGCTAGCTCGGCTCACCCTCGAACGCCAATCGAAGCTGCGCAAAAACGGTTGGAGCCCCGAGCAACGCCTGGATGAAGCGGCCGCCGCTCTCGATGAACTCAGCGCGGCAATTGATCGGGTCAAGGCGCAAATTGACTCCATCGATATCGACATTGAAAAGTCCCAGCTCAAGGCGCCCTTCGACGGTGTGATTGCGGCGCGGTCAATCGATGAAGGTGCGGTGATTGCGGCGGGCACGCCGATCCTGACCGTACTCGAAGCCGGTCACCGTCAACTCCGGGTTGGACTCCCGCCTTACGTGGCTGCCGCGCTGGAAAATACCGAGACCTATCAAGTCGAGACGCGGGCGGGACCGGTCGTGGCGCGTCTCTATGCCAGTAGGCCCGATCTGCAAAGTGCGACACGGACGGTTACGGCGTTGTTCGATGTGAAGACCGGAGACGCGACGCCGTTCGGGGAGATCGTCACGCTGATGATTGAGCGCAAGATCGACGAGCGGGGTGCATGGGTCCCGCTTGTCGCGCTTCAAGAAGGCGATCGCGGTCTGTGGAGTCTGCTGACTGTGGACGAGGAGGATGGGAAGCCGATCGTGCGGCGCGAAGCCGCCGAGGTTCTACACGTCGATGGCGCGCACGCATATGTGCGCGGCACTTTCAAACCCGGTGCGAGCGTGATTGCGAACGGCACAAACCGTGTCGTTCCAGGACAGCGCGTGGCGCTTTTAGGAAGCTAGTCGGAGCTTACACATGTACACGCTTTTTTATCGAGACGCGCGACTCTTTGCTCTGGCGATCCTTCTGATCGTTGCTGCCGGCGCCTCCGCTCTGATGACGATCGGACGTCAGGAAGATCCAACCATTACCAACCTCTTTGCAACGATCGTTACGCCGTTCCCTGGCGCGGACCCTGCGCGCGTGGAGGCACAGGTCACGGAGAAGATTGAAGAGGAACTCCGTGAGATCCCAGAGATCGATGAGATCACCTCCGTGTCGCGCTCGGGCATTTCCGTCATCACGGTAGAACTGTCCGAGTTCATTTCGGACACCGCAATCGAACAAGCCTGGTCGGAGATCCGCGATGCGTTGGACGACGCGGCAGTCAATCTACCACCCGGTGTACCGGCGCCTGATTTCGACGACGACAGAACGGGAGCGTTCACCGCGATTGTCGCGCTACAGCCACGTACCGATCTTGAGACGAACCCCGCAATACTCGCGCGCTACGCCGACATGCTGCAGGATCGCTTGCGCGCCGTCCCGGGCACCAAGCTTGTTGAGTTGTATGGCGCGCAGGAGGAGGAAGTCAGCGTCACGCTAGATCGGACGCAACTCGAGTCCCTGGGGCTCACGGCTGAGACTGTCTCACAAGCCATCGCAGGTGCGGACGCCAAGGTGCGGGCAGGGGTCGTGCGCGGCGACCAGACCGATTTGCTCATCGAGATCGAAGGAGAGATCAAAGCGCTCGACCGGTTGCGCGCGATACCCGTTCGCCAGGGTGCGGACGGACGGATCGTTCGTCTGGGCGATATTGCCACCGTGAAGCGCGACGTGCGCCAGCCACCGTCAAGTCTCGCTCTCATCGGTGGCGAGGAAGGCGTATTGATCGCAGCACGGATGGAGGACGATCTCCAAGTTGATGCGTGGGCTGCGCGCATCACCACGGCTCTGGATAGTTTCGAGGCGGACATGCCAGCGGGCATAGCGCTTCATCGACTTTTCGATCAGTCGACCTACACCAGTGAGCGGCTCTTCGGTGTGCTCACCAATATGCTGATCGGCATGGGCCTGGTGGTCTCGGTTCTGCTTCTCACCCTAGGTTGGCGTTCGGCCCTAATCGTGGCGACGGTCATTCCTTTGGCGGGCCTTATGTCCATCTTCGGGTTGAAGTTCGTCGGTATCCCGATCCATCAGATGTCCGTGACCGGTCTCATCGTGGCGCTCGGCCTTCTCGTCGATGCCGCGATTGTTATGACCGACGAAATTCGCAAGAAGCTTGCCGCAGGGCTGTCGCGTCTGAACGCCGTCGACTATGCGGTCCGTCGCCTCTTCGCGCCCTTGATCGCATCAACCGTCACGACAGTCCTTGCCTTCATGCCCATGGTCTTGCTTCCGGGTCCCGCCGGAGACTTTGTAGGAGCGATCGCCATAGCTGTGATTATCATGCTGCTCTCATCTCTCTTGCTGGCGGTCACAATCACGCCGGCCCTAGCCGGTCTTATTCTCAAGATTCCTGAGAAGGACGCGAAGGCAGGCTGGCTGACGGGCGGCGTGTCGTTCGAGAGGCTCGGCTCGGCTTTTCATGGGAGCTTACGTCTTGCGCTGGCCCATCCCCGGCTCTCTATCCTGTTCGCGCTGATTCTACCGATCATAGGCTTTGGCGCATTCCCCACGCTCAAGCCGCAGTTCTTTCCCGGTGTCGACCGCAATCAGTTCTACGTACAGGTCAAGCTGCCGGACGGGACAGCAATTCGTGAATCCGAACGCGTTGCGCGTCGGGTCGACACCGTCCTCAAAGCCGAATCGGATGTAACGGATGTCAATTGGGTGATCGGCGAAAGCGCGCCGGCTTTCTACTACAACATGCTTGCGAACCAAGATGGTGAGCCAAGCTTTGCCGAGGCGCTCGTCACCACACGTTCCGCCCAAGCAACCGAAGCGCTGCTCGACCGGTTGCAGCGCTCGCTTGATAATTCGGTGCCGGAAGCGCGGGTTATTGTCAGAGGACTGGTTCAAGGACCCCCGGTTGATGCGCCTGTGGAGATTCGTGTCGTCGGCAGTAGCCTCGCAACCTTGCGCGAGATCGGCGATGAAATCCGGCAGCTGATGCTGGATGTTCCTGGGGTCACGCTGGCTCGGACCGAGATTGCCTCCGGTGCGCCGAAGCTCAGCGTCGCGCTCTCCGAAGAGCGAGCGCGGCTAGCAGGCCTCAATCTGGGCAATATCGCGGGTCAGCTCGAAGGGCGGCTTGAGGGCGCGGTCGGAGGATCCTTGATTGAAGGCAGTGAAGAGCTGCCAGTCCGCGTTCGCTTGAGAGACGAAGCGCGCAGCACAGTGGACGCGGTGCTCGGCTTAGATCTTGTCGCGGCGTCAGCAGCAGGCGCAGACGGTTACCGCGGTGTGCCCCTCACGGCGCTCGGCGAGGTAAACGTCGTACCGGCGGAAACGCCAATTCATAGGCGCAATGGCGAACGCATCAATACGGTCCAGGGATTTGTTGAGCGCAATGTCTTGCCTGAGGTCGCCTTGGCGCAGGTTCAGCAACGCATTGCCGAGAGTGGATTAGAGCTGCCCCCGGGTTACCGGTTGGAAGTTGGCGGGGACGCCGACGCGCGGGACGAGGTCATTCGCAACCTGCTAGGAGCCATGGGTCTAATCGTGGTGCTGACGATCGCCAGTATCGTAATGACCTTCGGCTCCTATCGTCTCTCGGCGATCACGTTCGTCGTGGCCATTCTTTCCATGGGTCTAAGTCTCCTGGCCCTGGCGCTATTCCGCTATCCGTTCGGCATCCAGGCTGTGATTGGCGTGATCGGTTCCATTGGAGTATCTATCAACGCCGCGATCATAATCATTACAGCGCTCCAAGCTGACGCCCGCGCGCTTCGAGGCGACGCGGAGCGGATTGCCGAGCTTGTGATGGCTCAAGGCCGCCATATTGTCTCAACCACGATGACGACGTTTGGCGGTTTCGTCCCGTTGATCTTGGCCGGAGGCGGCTTTTGGCCACCCTTTGCGATGTCAATTGCGGGCGGCGTGTTGTTGTCGACTGTTGTGTCGTTCTATTTTGTGCCCCCGGCGTTCGCGCTTCTGGCGCGGCGGGGCACACTACCTGCGCGGGACGTTTCGACACCGGATGCTGATCCTGGCGCGATCAGCGCCACCGCTTCGTAAACGCCTTCGTTTGCTCTGCGACAACGGTCGCACTAGGGAAGTTCTGCATCGTCTCTGTCTGGATCCCAGTTGAAGGTGAACTCGCCTGAAGTGGTCTCGAATGCGACCTCAGTGAAATCGCACGGGCGCCCCTCGTCGCGGCAGAGCCACATAACTCGAGTTCCAAGCTTCATGTTATCCAATGATCGGTAAGCCTTGCAGCGACACTTGCCCTGATTCACCACAACATTCGTCATGGTCAGGCCAGGAGTTTTGGTCACGCACATCAACACGTAGTCACGGCGTGCTGCCAAGCTCATTGGATTGGGGACTTCCTTCACACAAAACAGGTGTTCATTTTCGGATGACGCAAGCGCTTGCCCCGAGAAAGAACAGATGCCGCCCAGTAGTCCAACGATAATGGCTTTCTTCATTTCTGAGCTCCTGTCAGACGCGTTTCTGGGCCACCACGCTTAAATCGTGTTGCACTTGGGATTGAAGGCCGGCGGGCGATGATTCGTTGCTGTGCCACACTATACGTGAGCTCCGCCATTGCAGATCATGGTCCGTCGCAAGCGCGGAGCCTGATCTTGCAACGCCGGGATGGTCAAAACCGCCTGAAACCGTTACGATTCCTCGCAGAGGTCGGTTCAGCGATTGTGCTTAGTCCGAAGAGAGTGGAGCGCGCTGCTGCGATTTGGCGTGCCCGTAGACGCCAGTGGGGGTCCTGGTGCGAAAGGGTCATGACGTTGCGGTGATTGGCGCGGGGCCCGTAGGGTGCGCCGCAGCAATCGCGTTTGTGCAGCGTGGAGCCAGGGTATTGCTGCTGGAGGCCAACCCGCGAGCATCCGAGCGCTTTGCGGGCGAGTGGATTCATCCGTCCGGTGTCAAGGTTCTTGAGCAGTTGGGCTTAGCCGACCTTGAAGCGTTTACGGAAAACGGTCCGAGACAAGGGTTTGTTGTTCATCCAGACGATGGATCGGATCCCATTGTCCTGCCCTATCCGAACGGCTTCACAGGCCTGAGCTTCGACCATAGCAAGCTGGTCAGCGAACTGCGCCAAAGGGCAGTTGCAATGTCTGACATAGATTATGTGGCGCCAGCGAAGCTGATCAGGCTTAAGCCCGAAGCGGCCTATCTTGATGGGAGCACGGGGTCGGAGGTCAAAATTCACGCCAAGCGCATCATCGCGGCCGATGGGCGTCGTTCGGGAACGCGTCGTATGCTCGGTCTTTCTGACGGGTCAGTCGGAGTCTCGTTTATGGCTGGGCTCGTGCTCAACGACGTGACGTTACCGCTCGAGGGCTATGGTCATGTGATGAACGGCGCCGCCGG
>JARFRF010000024.1 GCA_029287395.1 Methyloceanibacter sp.
TGACGCACGTCGCTTGGCGTCTGAATCGTGTCCAATAATGGCGTGGCACTGTCTGCGCTCATTCGCTTCCCTGTCAGAAGAAACCTCAGTCGATTGCTCTCATTAAAAAATACTAATCCGTATCAATGTCTTACAGACACCTAACCGGGACCATCCCAAACTGACAATGGCCACAATCGCCTTGAATGACCAGCATCGACCTAATAGCCTACAACGGTTTTCCCTCAAGATTGTCGCTCAGTCTTCCACATCTAGAAGCTCAATACCGCGCGGGCTGCCATTCTGATCGAGGGTAATCTTTTCTACTCGGGCCTCAGCACTCCGCAGCAACTTGTCGCAATGAGCACGCAGCGCCTCACCCCTTTCATAGATCGAAATCGACGCCTCAAGCTCAACGTCGCCCTTCTCAAGACGATCGACTATCGTCTCCAGCTCCTTGAGGGCATCCTCAAAGCTCAGTCTGGCGATGTCGGCGTTGCTAGATGATTTAGCCATGGTTTGAATTAGCGGTTTCCCCCTCCTGCCTCAAGCTCCCATCAGCGTCCTGACATGAACTGCTGTCGATGAGGCTAAGGCGTCGAGATCATAGCCGCCCTCCAAAGTCGCAACGAGCTTACCACCAGAGTGCTTGGCTGCCGCCTCCAGAAGCTTCTCCGTAACCCAACGAAAATCTTCCTCCCCGAGCCGCAGTTGCGCCAACGGGTCCCTCAAATGCGCATCGAAACCGGCCGAGACGAGCACCAAATCGGGTGCGAATTCGTCGAGCGCGGGGGCAATCTGCGTCGAGAACGCTGTTCGAAAGTCCTCGCCGTCATCTCCCGGGGAAAGCGGCGCATTCCAAATATTGCCAACACCGGTCTCGTCCTTGGCTCCGGTGCCCGGAAACAGTGGCATCTGGTGTGTCGAGCCATAGAACAGGTTCTTGTCGTTCCAGAATGCGGCCTGTGTACCGTTGCCATGGTGAACGTCAAAATCGATCACAGCCACCCGTTCGGCGCCATGCGCCTCACGTGCGTGCAACGCCCCAACTGCGACCGAATTGAAGAGGCAAAAGCCCATCGCGCGCGAAGGTTCCGCATGGTGGCCTGGGGGGCGCACGGCACAAAAAGCGTTTGTCGCGGTTCCAGCCATGACCTGATCCACGCCGCGAAGCACTGCTCCTGTAGCCCGCAACACCGCCTCCCAGCTTCCTGGAGACACCACCGTGTCCGGGTCCAGCCAGTTATGAAGTTCCTTGGGAATACCGGCACGCACCTCCGCAACATAGGATTTCGGGTGCAACCGTTCGATCGCGGCGAGGTCGGCCATCGGGGCCTCCTCGCGCTTCAAATCCGCAAAGTCCTTGGCAGCAAGGGCGCGCTCGATCGCACGCAGGCGATCGGCTTGCTCGGGATGGCCATATCCAGTGTCATGCGCGAGGCAGGCCGGGTGCGTCAGCAGTAGTGTTGTCATTCGGTCCTTAGCGTCTCCCGTAAGCATGATAACCGGTTTGGCATGACGGAACAGCCAGACCGTCGACTGAAACTTGACCTCACCAGCCGGAAAGGCGACATGGAGCGCAAGAAATCTAACCAAGATGCCTGTACTTCCCGCTACAGACGAAGCAATTGCCTACGCGGCTGAGCTGCTCCGCTCAGGCGCGCTTGTGGTGTTTCCAACTGAGACCGTGTACGGACTTGGCGGGGACGCATCGAACCCGAAGGCCGTTGCCAAGATATTCGCCGCGAAGGAGAGGCCTCAGTTCAATCCTCTGATCGTGCACGTGAGCGACCTTGCGCAGGCCGAAGCCTTGGCGGATTTTGGCCCCGCGGCATACGAACTTGCATCGGCGTTCTGGCCGGGTCCCCTCACGATTGTGGCGCCTAAAAGTCCTGACTGTCCAATTGCCGACTTGGTCACTGCCGGGCTCGATACAATCGCCATAAGAGTGCCGGGTCACCCGGTCGCCCAGAGACTCCTGAAAGAAGCTTCAGGCCCCATTGCCGCGCCCAGCGCAAACCGTTCAGGCCGTATTAGTCCGACGGAGGCTCGCCATGCGGCAGCCGAGCTGGTCGACATTCCAGGCGTTATCTTGGATGGCGGCGCTTGTACGTGCGGGCTCGAATCGACCGTTGTGAGCACTGCTGGCGAGGACCCCGTGGTTCTTCGCTTGGGCGCAGTACCGCGTTCCGCTATTGAAGCGGTCCTCGGACACCCTATTCCGGTCGCGAAAAAAGATGCACCCATCGCATCCCCGGGGCAGCTTGAACGCCACTACGCGCCACAAACTCCGCTACGCCTCAACGCGCTGACCGTCGAGGCGGACGAAGCATTGCTGGGCTTTGGATCTGAGCTTCCCGATTGCTCAGCTAAAGCAATCAATCTCAGTAGGACTGGAGACCTTACCGAAGCTGCCGCGCGTTTCTTTGCAGCGTTGCGCGAACTCGATGAAAGCGGCGCGAGCGCGATCGCTGTCATGCCTATTCCCAACGAAGGGCTTGGCGAGGCGATCAACGACCGCTTGCGGCGGGCAGCCAAGGCGCGGTAGCCCTTTATCATGAGCGAAGGCGCCCAATCAGCAACGACGAGGCTTCAACCGCCATCGGCAGAGACGCTGTCGACTCTTGAGAAGATCGTGGGCCCACAGCATGCGCTACGCGACCCAGAACGCATGGCGCCCTATCTCACCGAATGGCGTGACCGCTACCACGGCCGAGCGGCGATCGTCCTGAGGCCAGGCTCGACTGACGAGGTTGCCGGCATCATGGAATGCGCGAACGAGGCGCGTATCGGCGTCGTCCCGCAAGGCGGCAATACCGGTCTGGTGGGCGCACAGATCCCAGACGAAACTGGGAGCCAGATTGTGCTCTCCTTGGAGCGCCTCACGCACATTCGAGACGTGGATCTAAACTCGAACAGTATGACCGTCGAAGCGGGGCTAACGCTCTCGGACGCCCAGCGGCGAGCTGAAACGGTGCGGCGGCTATTCCCCCTAAGTCTTGCCTCTGAGGGAAGCTGCCAAATCGGTGGCGTACTCTCCACGAATGCGGGCGGTCTTGCCGTGCTCGCCTATGGCAGCGCCCGCGACTTGGTTCTCGGGCTCGAAGTAGTGCTTGCGGACGGGCGCGTTTGGCATGGTTTGAAGGCGCTGCGTAAAGACAATACAGGCTACGATCTCAAGGACCTGTTCGTCGGCTCAGAGGGTACGCTCGGCATCATTACAGCCGCGGTCTTGCGGCTGTATGCACAGCCCGCTGAAAAGATCACCTGCCTGGTCGGCTTGGCGAACCTGGAAAGCGCAACCGAATTGTTGGCCCGATTGCAAGATGCGGCTGGCTCGATGCTGACGGCCTTTGAGATTCTTCCGCGAATAGGCCTCGAATTCGCAATCAAGCATGGGCGCGAGTTGCATGATCCCCTGAAAGCGTCTCACGCTTGGTATGTCCTGCTGGAGATCTCCAGTCCCGTTTCGGGGGCTGGCATCCACGAGCTGGTGGAGTCTCAAATTGGCGATGCGATCGAGGCGGGGCAGATTGAGGACGCCGTTCTCGCAACGTCTCAGCGCCAAACGCGCGAGATTTGGCGCCTGCGCGAGATGATGAGTGAGGTCCAGAAACACGAGGGCGGCAGCATCAAGCACGACGTGTCGGTGCCCATTGGTCGTGTGCCGGAGTTCATCGACAGGGCGAACCAGCTCGTGGAGTTGATGATTCCTGGTGCAAGACCCGTCCCCTTCGGCCACCTTGGCGACGGCAACATTCACTACAACGTCAGCCAGCCGATTGGCATGAACAAGGACGTTTATCTCTCCAATTGGGAGGCGCTCAACGCAGCGGTTCATGAAATCGTTCTAGATCTCGGCGGCTCCATAAGCGCCGAACATGGGATCGGGCGCATGAAGCGCGACCTCCTGCCCCACGCGAAGGGCGCGGTCGCCATCGATCTTATGAAGTCGATAAAGGCGAGCTTCGATCCCAACGGCATACTGAATCCAGGGAAGCTGCTATGAGCCAGTCACCGCCATCCGAAAAACCGCCCCACATGAGTCAGGATGAGAAGTGGCTCGCAATTGATGATTACATCGTCGAGAGCTTTCTTGAGGACGATCCGACCCTTTCGGCAGCGCAGGCGGCCTGTGACGCCGCGGGATTCCCTGCAATCCAGGTGGCGCCTCTGCAAGGCAAACTATTGATGATGCTTGCTAGGGCTTTGCGGGCGCGGAAAATTCTTGAGGTGGGCACGCTAGGTGGCTACAGCACGATCTGGCTCGCCCGCGGCCTAGCCGAGGGCGGTCACGTCACAACGCTCGAGCTCGACCCGCGGCATGCCGAGGTCGCCGAACAAAATTTCGAGAATGCCGGACTTGGGGGTCAGGTCACGGTCCGGGTTGGTCCTGCCCTCGAATCTATGGCGGCATTGCATCAAGACAACGCCGGGCCATTCGATCTTGTCTTCATCGATGCGGATAAGCCAAGTACGCCCGATTATTTCGATTGGGCCGTGAAACTGAGCCGCGTTGGCACACTCATTGTCGTCGACAACGTTGTGCGCGAAGGCGCAATCCTTGCTGCGCAAAGCGACAACAAGCACGTCAAGGGCCTTCGTGCGTTCTACGCTCGAGTCGCGGCCGACCCGTGCGTGACGGCGACCGCGTTTCAGACCGTTGGGCACAAGGGTCATGACGGCCTTGCCATCGTTCAAGTGACGCAGACCCCCTAGCTCACGCCTAATTCTTCTCTTCTAGAAGTTCTTTGTGGGCTGCATCGATTTCTGCCGCGTCGTCGCTAGATATCTTAGGAAAGCTGGGATCGAGCGACTTGATGTGTTCTGCCAGCACCCCGGCGACCACGAGACGCGCGAACCATTTCTTATTGCAGGGCACGACGTACCAGGGCGCGCGTTCTGTTGCGGTGTTCTGGATCATCTCTTCGTAGACAACCTGGTACTTGTCCCAGAGTCTCCGCTCCGCCACGTCGGCGGCGGAGAACTTCCAAATCTTGTCCGGGTCCTCGAGACGCGCGAGCAAACGCTGTCGCTGCTCTCCCTTCGAGATATTCAAAAAGAACTTGATGGGTTGCGTTCCGTTTCGCGCCAAGTGGCGCTCAAAATTGTTGATGTCCTGATACCGCTCCTTCCAAATGTCTTTCGTGATGAGCTCCGGCGGCAGGTTCTGCTCGTTGAGCAAGTCCGGATGCACTCGCACGACAAGCACGTCTTCGTAGTAGGAGCGATTGAAAATGCCGATACGTCCGCGCATCGGAAGCGCGCGGTAAGCACGCCAGAGAAAGTCGTGCGCCAGTTCGAGGTGGCTTGGCTGCTTAAAGGAATGGACCGATACCCCTTGGGGATTCACGCCGGTCAGAACGTGTTTGATGATGCCGTCCTTGCCCGCGGTGTCGATCCCTTGCAACACCATGAGCATGGCCCATTTACCTTCTGCGTAAAGGCGCTGTTGCAATCTCGAGAGGCGCTTGACCCCGAGTTCTAAGAGGTCCTCCCCGTCCTTCTTGCTCAAGTCGACATTGCCGAAGTCGTCTGGATCAAAATCCTTAAGTTTGAAACCGTCACCCTTAGTGACGCGATACCGATCGAGAATTTTTTCTGGCAGCATTTTCTCTCCCCTCAGCCGCACAGCCGCCTAAAGCAAGGGCGGTTGCAACGACTCTTTTTTGTTGTCCTCATCTTTGTCCTGTCCCTTGTGCTTAGCCTTCGACCTTGCAGTAGACGTCCTAGGCATCGGGATGGCCTTGAGCAGATCGTCGGGCGCAGGGCCTGTCATGTCGAGGGCTTCCTCGGCACTGACATCCTTCGTGTCGAGCCAAGCGCTGTAGCGGTCCGGCGCCAGAATGACGGGCATACGATTGTGCAGCGGCGCGACCTTTGCATTCGGTTCACATGTGAGCATCGTCGCCGTATCGATCACGCCGCCCTCCGGTTCGCTCCAATGCTCGTAAAGGCCGGCGAAGGCGAATAGATTGGGCGGCTCCGGTCGTATGTAATAGGGCGTGCGCTGACCCTTTGGGCCTGTCCATTCGTAGAAACCATCCGCTGGGATTAAGCACCGCCGCCGGCGCGCGGCGCTGCGGAACGAAGGCTTTGCGAGAAGCTCCTCGGACCTCGCATTGAAGAGCGTGGGAAATTTCTTCGGATCTTTGACGAAGTGCGGCAGCAAACCCCAGCGCATTAAGCTAAACCGCCGCTGGCCTTCTGCATCCAACAGCACAACGGGCATCGGCTCTGTAGGCCTGATGTTGTCTCGCGGCGGAAAGTTCGGCTTGTCGATATAGTCGAAATAAGCGCGGACCGCTTCGGGAGGCGATGTCAAATCGTAGCGAGAGCACATGGCAGCGCGACCACCATTCCCACTGGTTGTTAACCTTTTGGAAACCATACTCACGCAACTCTGGATCGAGGGGCGAGAGATGATTCCAGCCAAGAAAAAAGAGCCTAGCGCGACCAGCCTGGAAATCCAGGAGGACTTGAGCCGAGACGCAATCGTCACCGCATTTCAAAACGCGATGGCCGACCATCTAAGATTCCATATTCCGGGCACGAGCATCAACGAAGAGACGCTGCTCGCTACTGATTACCTGAACCAGTTCCATGAATTGGTGAAGCTTCTTGAGGCCCTGCCGGTTGACCCCTCGGGCTTTGCTGCGGACCTCAAAAGTTGGCATGCGGTTGACTACGAGGAGCATTTCGATCGGGCCGAGACCGGCAACAATTCGCTCGCGACCGCAGCTTACCGTCGCGCGCCCGAGATGGTGCGGCGACAATTCGATGCCGCTGTCGCGCGCCTTCAGGGTGAAGCACTGAGGCTTGTGGGTTCGGTCGGTCGCTCTCTCGACAACTCGGACCTCGAGATGACCTGCTCGGGTGCAGCGTCCCGGCTACGTGTGCTCATCGACGATGCTAGTGCGATTGCCAATGGTTACCTCCCTGAGGGGGGCGGCAGTAAAGACACGACACCTAACCGCGTCACCATTGACACGCTTTTCCGACTTCGCAGAAGCTAGCATTCGGCCAGCCGGGCCACGACCTCAAAGGCTCTATGGCTAGATTTCACCATGAATTGGCGGTAGTCAGAACTCATGGGACGACTTGCGAAACCTCTAGCGCTCCTGTTGTGCGGCATCTTTTGGGCCGGCACAGGCACCGTGGCCTATGTTCCATCCGCAGAAGCCCAGTTTTTCAGGTTTTTCGAGCAGCAAAAGCCAAAGAGGAAGGCGCGGCCAGCTCCGCGACGACGCAACGACCTCCCAAAAATTACCCCACCCGCCGAGGAGGCGCTTGCCCCACCACCGCCGGACGATCGCCCCTATGACGAGAAGCTCATGCGCCTGGCAGAAATACTTGGCGCGGTTCACTACCTGCGCGAATTGTGCGGCGCTGAGGAGGGCCAGCTGTGGCGCGATGAGATGGCCAAGATCCTAAGAAACGAAGGCACAACGGCCGTGCGGCGCGCCAAGCTCGTCAATCAATTCAACGACGGCTACCGCGGCTATCGCCAAACTTACCGCACCTGCACGGAGTC
>JARFRF010000158.1 GCA_029287395.1 Methyloceanibacter sp.
GGTGTCGAAAGCTACATTGCCGCAGGCGAAAACGCGCTAGAAACACTCAATGGCGCCTACGAAAAGTTGGGGGCTTAAGTGACAAACATTCCGAAATTCACCGACGTAGCGTTTCGCGAGCCGCAAGAGCCTCCGCTCGGACACGCAGCGGAAGCTTGGGAAACTCCCGAAGGCATCGCCGTGAAGCCCGTCTACGACGAGGACGACCGGAATGGCCTGGACTTTCTCGACGGGCTGCCGGGACTGCCGCCTTACCTGCGCGGTCCCTACCCGACCATGTATGTTCAGCGGCCTTGGACGGTGCGTCAGTACTCTGGCTTCTCGACGGCCGAAGATTCCAATGCCTTTTACCGGCGCAATCTCGCGGCAGGCCAACAGGGTGTTTCCATCGCGTTCGATCTCGCGACACATAGGGGCTACGACTCCGACCATCCGCGTGTCACTGGCGATGTCGGCATGGCCGGCGTGGCGATCGACTCAATTTACGACATGCGCGTCTTGTTTGACGGTATTCCGCTCGATCAAGTCTCCGTCTCCATGACCATGAACGGCGCCGTACTACCGGTGCTCGCTCTGTTTGTCATCGCAGGCGAAGAGCAAGGCGTGGGCCACGATCAGCTCTCCGGCACGATCCAGAACGACATCCTGAAGGAGTTCATGGTTCGGAACACCTATATCTATCCGCCCGAACCTTCGATGCGTATCGTCTCGGACATTATCGGCTACACGTCGAAAGAGATGCCGCGCTTCAACTCGATTTCGATCTCCGGCTACCACATGCAAGAGGCCGGCGCGACAGCGGACCTGGAGCTTGGCTATACGCTCGCCGACGGCATTGAGTACGTGCGTGCGGCAATCGCCTCCGGGCTGGATGTGGATACGTTTGCCCCGCGCCTGTCTTTCTTCTGGGCCATTGGCATGAACTACTTCATGGAGATCGCCAAGATGCGGGCGGGCCGCATTCTCTGGGCGAAGCTAATGCAGGAAGAGTTCGCACCGAAGAACGCGAGATCTCTGGCCCTGCGGACACACTGCCAGACGAGCGGATGGAGCCTGTCGGCGCAGGATGTCTACAACAATGTGGTCCGCACCTGCGTGGAAGCCATGGCGGCGACCCAAGGCCATACCCAATCGCTACACACGAACGGCCTCGACGAAGCGCTTGCTCTGCCCACCGATTTCTCGGCGCGCATTGCCCGCAACACACAGCTAATGCTGCAAAAGGAAAGCGGCACCACCCGCATCATCGATCCGTGGAGCGGTAGCTTTTACGTGGAACGCCTTACCCACGACCTCGCTGCGAAAGCCATGGAGCACATCAAAGAGGTCGAGGAGTTCGGTGGGATGGCCAAAGCCATTGAGGCAGGTATTCCTAAACGCATGATCGAGCAGGCTGCGACGGCCACACAAGGCCGCATCGACTCTGGCCGGCAGACCATTGTGGGCGTCAACAAGTACCGGTCCGAAACAGACGCCGATATTTCCATTCTGAAAGTCGACAATCGCTCTGTACGCGAACAGCAGCTTGCCAAACTCGACCGTCTCCGGGGCGAACGTGACGAAGCGGCTGTAACGGAAGCGCTCGACGCTCTCACCCAATACGCGGCGTCCGGTAAGGGCAATCTGCTCGAAGGCGCCGTAAGCGCTGCGCGTGTGAAGGCAACTGTCGGCGAGATTTCCTACGCGCTTGAGAAGGTGTACGGTCGCCACCAAGCGAGCATCACAGCGATCACCGGCGTGTACAAATCCGAGATGAAGAAAGACGGCAATATGGGCCGTGTGGCCGAATTGATCGATGCCTTCGAGGCAGAGCATGGGCGTCGTCCGCGTATCCTCGTAGCCAAGATGGGCCAGGATGGCCATGACCGTGGCCAGAAGGTCATCTCGTCGGCGTTTGCCGATCTCGGTTTTGACGTGGATATCGGGCCCCTCTTCCAGACACCGGAAGAAGCGGCCCGCCAAGCCATCGAAAACGACGTACATATCCTCGGTGTGTCGTCGCTAACGGCCGGTCATCTGACCTTGGTGCCGACGTTGCGCCAAGCGCTGGAAGATCAAGGCCGCGGTGACATCATGATCGTTGTGGGTGGCGTTATTCCGCCGCAAGACTATCCCGAGCTTTACGAAGCGGGCGCCAAGGCCATTTTCGGTCCCGGGACCCCGATCGCCAATGCCGCTATTGATATTCTCGACAAGCTCGGCGCCTCCTCCCAAGCCGCTGCGGAGTAGTGCACAACCTGTATGACTCTATCGTCCCGTGTATACCGTCAGAAGACATGCATTAGGGCCGCGGTGAAGTCTGGAATCCCGCCGGGCTCAAGGCTGTATTTCATCAACGTGTCATATAACGGAAGCAGATCAGGTGGCCTGGTTAGAACGGTGTCGGACTAGGGCGCCCCGCTCAATTTGAAGTGTGCACGGATTGCTTGGAGGGACCAATGGAGCTTGAGAAGACGACTCTTGAGAACGGCGTACAGAAAGTGTCGCTGTCAGGTCGCATGGATGTCGATGGTTCGCTGAAGGTCGACGGCGCGTTCAACGAGATCGCCAAGGCGAGCAAAAACGTTCTGGTCGATATGTCAGAAGTGTCGTTTTTGGCGTCGCTGGGAATCCGGACTTTGATCACGGCAGCGAAAACGGTATCAAACAATGGCGGGAAGCTCGTTCTTCTCAGCCCACAGCCAAACGTGGAGCGTGTCCTTAGAGAAAGCCGCATTGATACGGTACTTCCGATAATCGAAGACTCGGCGGCTATCGACAGGGTCTTCGTGTCCTAGAGCAGAGTTCGGTTAGACAATGGCTGCGTCCGGTTGCTGGAACCGCCTTTTTGTTGGCTCGTGGCAAGAAATCGGCGCTGCCGTGAGCTGGGTGAAGTCGGTGGCGACAGACCTCAATTTGCCGGACGCGAAGGCCTACGACATGCAGGTCTGCGTAGAAGAACTCATGACCAATATCGTCCGACACGGGGGGACCGCCTCAGAGGGTTCGACTGCCGCGGCAGGACAGTTGGAGGGCGCCAACGGTCCCTTGCAGATATCGGTGACGCTCGATAGCCGCGAAGACGGCGTTCACATGATCATTGAGGATAATGGCAGTCCATTTGACATAACGGCAGCGTCGCACGACGTTGTCCACCAAACGTTGGATGAGATCGAGATCGGAGGACTCGGCATCGGCCTCATCAAGAGCTTTTCGGAGCATCTGCATTATGATCGCACCGCGACAGGCAATCGCGTTAGCCTACAATTCATAGTGTGAGCAGCAGCTTCTCAGGGAGCAAGCGTTGGAGTGCTATTTGCGGAGAGTATGTCGGATCCAAGTAAACAACTCATCCTGATCGTAGACGATACACCTTCCAACGTAGCCGCCATCGCCGGCATCCTTGGAGCCAAGTTCAGAACAAAAGTGGCGACAACTGGGGAGAAGGCTCTCCAGATCGCAGGCGGACACGAAAAGCCTGACCTCATTCTTCTCGACGTGATGATGCCTGGCATGGATGGCATCGAGGTATGCCGTCGGCTCAAAGCCAACGACCAGACGAGCGACATCCCCGTGATTTTTCTGACCGGAAAGACGGAGACGGTGGATGAGGTCAGGGGCTTCGAGGCGGGCGGTTCGGACTATATCCGGAAACCTTTTCCGCCGGAGGTTGTCCTCGCGCGCGTCAAGACCCAGCTCACCCTGAAAGCGGCGCTCGCTGAGGCGCAAAATTCCCACGCAGACCAGAATTTTCTGTCATCCGAAGCTCTTTCAGACGTATTGGCGTCGCTGACACCTACCGAGTTGAAACCCGGCGAGTGTCTCTTGCGTCAGGGTGAAACAAGCGAATGTGCCTACTATTTGGATACCGGCTATTTGCGCGTCTACGAAAACACACGGCATGGCCCGGTGACTCTCGCAAAGCTTAAAGCGCCCCGTCTCATCGGCGAGATTGGGGCTCTGGCCGGGATTCCTCGGATTGCAAGTGTCGATACACTCACCGAAGCACGCGTGTATCGCATCAACCGTGCGCAGCTGTTCCGGCTAAGCCGAAAATCACCCGAACTTCTTATGGCCGTCGTACGACAACTCGGCGAACAGACCATGTCTGTCAGTAAGGCCGTTGCGCTTTACACGAACGCGCTGTCCGCTCTGGAAAAGGGAAAACTCGACCAGACGATTCTGGATGACCTGGCCAATCCGCCTCCGCAACTTGGCCAGTTTGCCTCAGCCTTTCGCCGCTTTGCAGATCAGATCCTTACAAAGCAGCGGCAGCAAGAGGAAATGGCGAGCGCCGTTCTTATCCAAGAATCCTTCCTCCCTTCCGAGCCAAGCCTAAGCACACCGGCTGCTGACATCGAGGTTCGAGGCCACATTCGTCCAGCGCGTGCCGTTGGCGGGGATTTCTACGACTTCTATATGCTCGATGAAGATCGCCTCGTTGTTGTCGTGGGCGACGTCTGCGGAAAAGGGCTTCCCGCCAGCCTGTTTATGGCCGTTGTGGTCACCGTTTTACGTATGGCGGTCCAAGAGGAACGCAGCACCAACGCAACAATAGCGCGGACGAATGCCATCCTCTGCCGCAACAACGCCTCTTCGCTATTCGCCACGGTATTCTTCGGCGTCTTGGACGTCCGCGACGGCACACTTGAGTATTGCAACTGCGGACACACCGCGCCCGTATTGATGCGAGCGGATGGAAGCAGCCATCGCCTCGCAGCGACAAGCATGCCACTGGCACTTTTCGAGGACATGACGTCGAAATCCGAAACGACGAAACTGGAGACCGACGATCTTCTTCTCCTGTTTACCGACGGCATCACCGAGGCGATCAATCCGGCCAAGGAGGAATATGGAGACGAACGGCTCCTGCGTGCACTTGGTCAGAGTAAACACGTGGCATTGGAAGACCTGATTTCAGAGCTCGTCGAAAGTGTCGATCGATTCGCGTGCGAGGAACCACAAGCTGACGACATCACCTGTGTCGCCGTTAGGCGAACGACGTAAGGGGCGCAGTGGACGCAAAGTCGTGAGCCACGCCCGTCGCCTGGATCCTTTGGTGGCTGGTGAGGGGTTGCACACAGTTTGTTTTCGCTCTACGCCGCACGTTATGTCCGTGACCACCAAAGCGCCGAAAAGCATCGAAGATATCGAATCCGGCGTTCGCGCAGGCGACAGGGTCGCGCTTGGGCGTGCCATTACCCTCGTCGAAAGCACGCGTCCGAAGGATCAAGCGATGGCGCGCGACCTGCTGAAGCGACTTATGCCGGATACGGGTAAAGCGATCAGGATCGGTATCAGCGGCGTCCCAGGTGCCGGAAAATCCACACTCATCGACCAGTTTGGCCTCAATCTCATTCAGGCGGGGCACACGGTAGCGGTTCTTGCAGTTGACCCAACCTCGTCGCGGACTGGCGGCTCCATTCTCGGTGACAAGACGCGCATGGGCCGACTGGCCTCAGAGTCCGAGGCGTTCATTCGCCCCTCACCCGCTGGATCAAACCTCGGCGGCGTCACAAAGACCACGCGCGAGACGATCGCGATCGTTGAGGCCGCAGGATTCGACGTGGTTCTTGTGGAGACTGTTGGCGTCGGCCAGTCGGAAACTGCAGTTTCCAATATGGTGGATGTCTTCGTTGTCGTCGCCATTCCAGGCGCCGGCGACGAGTTGCAAGGCATTAAGCGCGGACTCCTGGAGCTTGCGGACATCATCGCTGTAAACAAGGCGGACAGCGACAATGTGGAGCGCGCGAACCGCGCTGCAACGGAGTATCGCGCGGCACTGCATATTCTCGCCTCCGGCAACACGGCCTGGCAGCCGGCGGTTCTCACCATGTCGGCGCGCGATAATACGGGCCTCGACACGCTTTGGGAGAAGATCGGGGAATGCCGGAGCGCCCTCGCCGAGGCGGGCGTTCTCGATGAACGCCGCGCCGAACAGGCGGCAACCTGGATGCGGGAGATCTTCGAACAGCGCCTCCTCGCGGCCTTTAAGGGCGGACGCCGCGCAGCGCGCGAATACCAAGACATCGAGGGTCAAGTTCGCGAAGGCACAATCAGCCCGGCAGAAGGCGCCGCTGCACTCGCGGAACTCGTGGGTTTGGAAGACCCTGAATAGCGACTGGACGGCATTGAAGAGACCGATACCCTCTTCCCTCTGACCCCAAGCAGAGATAAGCCAGAGTTATGGCAGACGTCTCGTCCGACCTCATGACGCACGACCAGGCCAAACCTCGCGTCCTGATCACGGGCTTTGGCCCCTTTCCCGGTGTTGCCGAGAACCCTTCCGGCTGGCTAGCTGAAATGGTCGCGGCTGCAGCTCCACCCACGAACTGCATGATCTATCGGGCTGTACTCCCGACCGAGTGGCATGCCGTAGCCAGCCGAGCCGCTTACTTTCACCAAGCCATCCGCCCGCGTCTCATGATCCATTTTGGCTTGAAGGTGGAGGCAACGGAAATCCAGTTAGAGTCAAAAGCCCACAACCAGATCGAGCACCGACCCGATGCAGGGGGCGCCCATCCGGAACGCAATGTGGTGATTTCCGGTTGCGAGGAAATGCACGAGACATGGCTCCCAGTCGATGCGCTTGCCGGTCGGCTGCAGGCTGAGAGCATTCCTGTGAGCGTCTCTCAGTCTTGCGGCCGCTATCTCTGCAACGATCTTTACTTTCGCTCGCTCAACTGGGCCGAACAGAATGGAAGCGACGCGCTTTTCGTCCACGTGCCCCACATTCATATCTTGAGCATGAGCACTCTATTGCAGGCTGCAGAGTTGATACTTCAAGAAGCGCTTCATGCTGTCCAACTGCAAAGCAAGTTCGGCGCGGGTCTGATTGATGTCCCGCCAGAGTCGCGATGAGCGCGTCGCGTGGGCAGTCCGGCTACGGAGGCGGTCTTCAGATGCGGCGCCGTGAGGCGCTGCTCGCGGGCCTTGCCGCAGGTGTGGGCATTGTCGCAAGCGTTGGCCTGAGCATGGCGGGCCCGTCGAACACACGCAAGTTGATTGCCGCGAACGGTCTGGGAATAAAACCTGCAGGTGGAGCTGTGTCCCAAACCGCGGCGCTTCAACAGGCAATCGACGAAAATGCTTCGTCTGGCACGCCCCTTCTTCTGCCTCCTGGAACGTATAGGACGGGAACGCTTACGCTTAGGCCCGGGTCGCAAATCCACGGCGTTTCAGACCAAACAATCTTGAAATCTGAGGGCGGAGCAATTCTCTCCGTGACCGGCGCGGATGGCGTTCAGCTGACAGGGCTTGTGCTCAACGGTGGCGCGCGGCCGCTAGAAAAGTTCGACGCGCTCCTAACCGTGGCCGGCGCTATCGAACTCGATGTGTTGGACTGCCGCTTCCTAAATAGCGGTGGCAATGGCGTAAGCTTGCACGAAGCTGCGGGCCGTATCGCGCGCTGCACGTTCGGCAACATTGCAGGTGGAGCAGTCTATGTGGGACTCAGATATGAAGGCGCCATTGTCGAAAACAACATCGTCGATACTGCCGCGACAGGAATCTTGGTGAGTAATTTTAACGATGGCGGGCGCCCGGCTGTTGTCCAAGGCAACATCATCCGCAATCTCTTCTTCCGGAAAACAGGTGAAGCACCCGGAAGCGGGATCGCTGTGGGGGCTGATGCGTCAGTGCACAGTAATGTTGTGGAAGGCGCACCGGCCTACGGCATACTTGTCGGCTCGAGTGCGCGTTTGCGCAATGTCAGCGTGACCGGGAACGTCGTTCGCAGAAGCCATATCGGTATTGGCGTAGCTGCCGATTCTGGAGCCGACACCGCGCTCATCTCCAACAACCACATTGACGGCGCCCGGCATGGCGCGATCCGCACAGTGAAGTGTTAGACAGCCATAGGCCGAGATCTCGCCGAAGCAAACAGAGCGTCCCAACGCTATCTTTCTGTCCGCGCGAACGTCGTCCGCCAGTCGGCGCTATTCGACCTCAGCGTCGCTCGACATCAACTCCGTCGGCACGCCCGGCGCTTGCTTAGACGTCCGGATTACCAGCGAAGTCTTGACGCTCTCCACGTTCTGAGCCGCCGTAAGCTCATGTATGATGAAGTCCTGAAACATGCTGAGGTCCGGCGCCACACAGCGGAGCAAAAAGTCGATTTCGCCTGAAAGCATGTGACAGTCCCGGACCACGGGGCTGCCTGCAACCCAGTCCTCAAAGGCGATCAGATCCACCTCGGCCTGGCTATGAAGCTTGATCATGGCGAATGCGGAGACATCGAAGCCCAGCGCCCGATCATCCAGAAGAACCGTGAAACCTTTGATGATGCCCGCCTCCTCAAGCGCACGGACGCGGCGGAGGCATGGCGGCGCCGAGATCCCCACTTTTCGCGCCAGCTCAATATTCGTGATCCTGCCGTCAGCTTGAAGCTCACGCAGAATAAGCCAATCGGTCGAGTCGAGGCGGGCGGCACGCATTGGGGGCCATGCTCCCTAGACGATAGTGGGCCCATCGCGCTAGAAGGCGCGATGGCAGGTCGATAACGCTCGGCCGGAAAGTTTTGCATACTTTTGCGGCGTCTACACAACAGAATCGAAAAGAATTTAAGCATTTTCCATTTCGGAAATTCTATTGAGCAGGATTTAGCGAAACTTATGCCGAAAACCTGGATCGTCACGGACGGCGCGGTTGGCATGGAGGCACAGGGCATTGCCGTGGCTGAAGCGGTGGGCCTGCCCTACTGCCTAAAACGTGTAAAGCCAACAGGACCGATACGGCTGATACCCACCCGTTTCCAACACCTCGTCCCGGCGAAGGCGCGGATCGCGGCCTCGGAGTCGAATGCTCCTATTGCCCCGCCCTGGCCTGATCTTGTGATTTCCATCGGACGGCGGAGCGTGCCGCTGGCGCTCGCCATCAAGGACCTCAGCGGGGCTTTTGGCCTACATATCCAGAACCCGAAGGTCCCTGCCCAGCTGTTCGACCTCGTCGCCGCACCCGTCCATGATGACTTCGAAGGGCCGAACGTGGTCAACACCTTCGGGGCCGTCCATAGCGTGACGCCGGAAAAGCTGGCGGAAGCTGGCGCACACTTCGGTCCCCGACTGGCCGATCTGCCACGTCCCTATGTCGCCGTTCTTCTTGGCGGCGAGAGTCGCGCCTTCAAGTTTCCGCCGGAAGCCGGGACGCGCTTCGGGAAAACGCTGGCGAAAGCCGCCCTCGAAACGGGTGGCAGCCTTCTAATCACGCCCTCGCGCCGCACGCTCCCAGATACACTTGATGCCGTAGCGGACGCGGTGAAGGCGGTTCCTCACATCGTCTGGGACGGGAGCGGCGAAAACCCCTATTTCGCCTTTCTGTCCCTCGCCGATGCCATCGTCGTTACCGAAGACTCCGTCAACATGGTGACCGAGGCTACCGGCACTGGAAAACCCGTCTACATTCAGGTTCTTTCTGGCCGGTCAGCACGGCTTGACCGTTTCCATGCCCTTATGCGCGAACGCGGCGCCACCCGGGCGTTCGAGGGTCACATCGAGCCCTTTGACTACGCGCCCGTCAACGATACAGAAGCGGTCGCGGCGCTGATCCGGAAGGCGCTTGGCCTGGACTCCAAGGTATAAAGGAGTTGTGAAACCGAACGGGTTGCGCGAAGGCTCTCAACTGCTTACGTCTGCCATCCAACAATGAGAGGCCAACCCCACCTGAAAGGCAAAGCCCATGGGTTCCCGCCACGAGAAGCTCATCATTATCGGCGCCGGTCCGGCCGGCTACACAGCGGCAATTTATGCAGCTCGCGCCATGCTGAAGCCGCTCCTGTTCGAGGGTATCCAGCCCGGCGGCCAGATGACTATCACCACCGATGTCGAGAACTACCCGGGCTTCGCCGATGTGATCCAGGGGCCGTGGCTGATGGAGCAGATGCGGGCGCAGGCCGAGCACGTCGGTACCGAACTGAGCGCAGACACGATCGTCGAGGCAGACCTCTCCTCCCGGCCTTTCCGCCTGAAGGGCGATAGCGGCGAAGAGTACCTCGCTGACGCACTGATTATCGCAACGGGCGCAAAGGCCCGTTGGCTGGGCCTGCCGTCCGAGGACAAATTTCAGGGTTTTGGTGTGTCGGCCTGCGCCACTTGCGACGGCTTCTTCTATCGCGGCAAGAACGTCATCGTCGTCGGCGGCGGCAACACAGCCGTCGAGGAGGCGCTTTACCTTGCCAATCTTGCGGAGAAGGTCACCCTAGTGCATCGCCGCGACGAACTGCGCGCCGAAAAGATTCTGCAGGAGCGCCTCTTCAAGCACCCGAAAATCGAGGTGCTGTGGGACCACAATCTCGTCGAGGTGATTGGTGCCGATGATCCGCTAGGCGTCACGCACGCCAAGCTGGCGCATGCTAAGAGCGGCGACGAGACCACTATGGAGATCGATGGTATTTTCATCGCCATCGGTCATTCGCCCCAAACTGATCTGTTTAAGGATCAATTGGAGCTCAAATCCGGTGGCTATATCCAGACCTCACCCGGATCAACAGTGACCAGCGTTGCCGGTGTATTCGCCGCCGGAGACGTCACTGACGATGTGTATCGCCAAGCCGTCACGGCAGCCGGCATGGGCTGCATGGCTGCGCTGGATGTAGAGCGCTATCTGGCCGGACTTACTGCTCACGCCGAAGCTGCCGAGTAGCAGCTCACACCCCGGTCTAGAACCAGACCGAGGCGACACCAAACAGGCTTTCGCCGGCGACAAGTCCTGCAGCGATGCTCAAGAGAAAGCGCGCGGCCCACTTGGGCGCGAGCTTATGCGCAATAGCGGCCAGAGCAGCGCCAGCGAACAGCATGAGTGACGTGCTTGCAGGGATCACGAAGGCAAGGCCAAGAGCTGCCCCGCTCGGCACAAAGATCAAGTGCCTCCGATCCAGCCAACGCTCCACCAACGCCAACACGATTCCTAAGGCGCCTCCGACGGCCATCGCCCAGAGCGCGGAGGGTGCAATGCCGTGGAGCCCCTGCCCAAGCGCCTCGGCCACGGCTTTCCAAACGGCAACGGCGGGGGCGGGCCATTCGGGTGTAAAGAGTTGGGTGGCGGGATCCGGGATCAGCATCAAGTAGACGAGACTACTGACAATACTGCCCACCACGACCCCGGCACACTGAGCGATGACCTGACGCGTAGGATTTGCACCCACTTCGTACCCTGCACGAAAATCGTTGAGCAGATCCGCTGATTGCCCGGCCGACCCTCCCGCGACATTGGCGGTCATAAGATTGGTAATGGGCTGTCCTGGCGCCATAACCCCGAACGTTAGCTGCGAGACCTTACCGATCGCGCCAATAGGCGCAACTGACGTCTCGCCGACAACGCGTGCCGCCACTGTCGCCAGCACGAAAGCTATAGGGATAGACGCAAGAGCCATGGTCCAATGGATCCCAAACAGCACGATTTGCAGCAGGATGGCCAACGCACTTGCGAATGCGAAGCCAACGAATTGAAACACCCCGTTTCCGGACTTGGGTCTGTGTCGGTGTGTGTGTGGATGTTGCTTAGAAACGGCGAAGAGAGAGGCCGCAAAGCTTGTAAGACTTGCCGCCACCATCACCGCAACGCCGGGCCAGAGCAACCAGCCAACCAGGGGCTCGAACCAGCTCGACTCGCCGTGATCTACAAGAACGATTTCATGGTCGACCAATGCAGGCCCAATAAGCCCCCAAGCAATCAGCGCCCCCGCGAGCAGACCGAGGCCTGCGCGCGATCCAATGATGCCGCCAAAGCCCAACAACAAGAGCGAGGGGTCGAACACGAATGTGTATTTCGAGGCGGTGAGGGTCGGGCCCACCCGCGGGATATGCCAGACGAACTTGTCCAGAACATTGAACAAGACGGCGCCGGTCAGCGACGACATCAAGACCTTCACACGCGACATCGCCTCATCTGCGTGCGCGAACATATCTCGCATGGTTTGAGCCGCTGCCATGCCGGCGGGAAACACCAGCTCGGATTGTTCGATCATCCGGGGCCGTAAGAACCAGCCAATCCAAACGCCGAGGAAACTCACCGTGAAGACCCAGACGATGAGCGGCAACCAAGGCAAGTTCTCGCCCGTCATCGCCGCGAGCGCAGGTATGGGCGCAACAAGGCCGCTCGAGGTGATAGCCGCAGCAGCCGAGGCCGTGGTCTGATTAATGTTGCTTTCCAGCATGCCCCAAGAGGGCCGCTGAAAGAGCCGTGAAATGGGCGCCCAGAACGCGAAGGCCAACAACAAGGCCGTGATCGACATATTGAAAGCCCAGCCGATCTTCAGTCCTGAGTAGACGTTGCAGGGCGCCAGTACGGCGCCCAGGATCAGGCCGGTGGCAAGCGCCCGTGGCGTGAGCTCTCGACAGGAAGGCCCCGCGTCCGCCCTGGCAGCAGACCACCCCGTCAAGCTATCTTGTATCCCCGTCATTTATTCAGCTAACTGCCACGATCATGCCGCCGCACCAAGCGAGAACTCGCCCAAAACACTGCAAACGCACGAATCGCGGGCGTTAGGCGCCAGCGAGGCGCAATTTTACCTTAAGGCACGAGCCATAGCATTCAGGGCAGATTATGCTGTATTGTACGAACACTAACGCGTTGGGCTCAGGGCCCTATAAAGGAAAAGCTGGGCTAAAGGGGAACCCATGAACAAGAAGCAGATGTTCGAATTTCCAGCAGACATGCGTGACTTGGCAGAACAAAATGTCGAGCAAGCACGCGTCGCTTATGGCCAGTTCATGGAGTTCATGAGCCAAGCGATGAACGCCTGGTCCGCCTCTGGCGTACCAGAAGCAAAGAATTTCAAGGCACTCCAGGAGCGCGCAATTGGCTTCGCAAAGGAGAACGCGGAGCGCTCGTTTGCTTTGGCAAGCGACCTTGCGAAGGCCCGCGATCTGCAGGAAGTCATGACGCTACAGAGCCGCTACGTGCAAACCCAAATGCAGACCTTCGGTATTCAGGCTCAGCAATTGTCGTGGCTGATGGCTGATGCTTTGCAAAACATGCAGTCGGGACGGAAGTCCTAGCGCGATCGGCTTTGCACTTTTGGTCCGGTGGCAGCACCGCGCGAATTGACCCCAAATCAATCGGGGGTGACGGTGGCGTGTGCGGCACACTTGCCCGCCTCACTTCTTCGCCATCCCAAGAATCGTGAAACGTTATGCCGGCTGTCTGAGCAACGCAGCAACTCACCCCCATAACTCTATGGACTTAGGCGCCCAAGAGATGCTCAGTTAGGATACAATCAAAGACGGCAGCTCGGGACCGCGTTTCTCGCCGAGCGCGTCAAAAACGATGGGAAAATCCTGATGGCGTTTACCCGGTTGATCGCGTTCGTGTGTGCCCTCCTTGTCCTCGCTACCGCGCCTGCGCTCGCGGCACGATGCGGCAACAATGCTGCCGGTTTCGAAAAATGGAAGCGGGCCTTCGCTCAAGAAGCCCGGGCCAATGGGATCGGCAAGCGTGGCATCAATGCGCTCATGGGTACACGATATTCATACGGAACCATCAAGGCGGACCGCAGTCAGAGCAGCTTCAAGCTATCGCTCAACCAATTCATGAAAAAGCGAGGCGCGTCTGCCATCGCCTCCCAGGGGAAACGCTATAAGCGATCCAACGCCGCGCTCTTGAATGCGATAGAGCGACGATATGGCGTGCCGCCGGGACCGTTGCTTGCCATTTGGGGCATGGAGACCGGTTTCGGCCGCTACATGGGTCGTCAGAACACGCTGTCGGCCGTCGCCACCCTCGCCTATGACTGCCGGCGGCCACACTTCTTCACGCCGCATCTCTACGCCGCGCTTCAGCTCGTGGACCGCGGCGCCTTAAGTCCCGGTCAAGTTGGGGCCATGCATGGCGAGATAGGCCACACGCAGTTTCTGCCGCGCAATGTCATTCTCTACGGTGTCGACGGAAGCGGTGACGGGCGCGTTGATCTGAACAACAAGGCCGATGCGCTCGCTTCGACAGCCAATTTCCTGCGCGGCCATGGCTGGCGTCGAGGCGCAGGCTACCAGCCTGGCCAACCCAACTATCGGGCAATTCAGGGCTGGAATGCTGCTGGCGTTTACCAGCAAACAATCGCGATCGTCGGCGCCCAGATCGACGGCGGATAATGGCTCGAAGGACATCGTCCAAGACGCGGAGCCGCCGCTCGCGCTCAACCCGGCAAACACTGATCAATCAACTCGGGCGAGCGATCGCTCTCCTGATCGTGCTTTGCCTGGTCCTGCTTCTAAACCGCTATTGCGGAATGGATACGCAAGAGCTTGGCTCTAGCGCAAAACTGGTGGCGATCGACGGCGACACATTGCGCGCAAGCAACGGTGAGGAGTACCGCATCTTTGCGATCGACGCGCCTGAGCTGCATCAGACTTGCACCGACGCCAAGGGTAAGGCGTGGGATTGCGGCCGCGCCGCGAAGCGGGAACTCGCCGCGCTCATCAAGGGCAGCGAGGTGTCCTGTACCGAGAAGACCACAGACAAATACGGCCGCAACATTGCCCAATGCAGTGCCAAGGGCGTCCCCGATATCGGCGAGGCCATGGTACGAGAGGGCCTTGCGATCGATCTCGGTCGGCAAACGGGCTACGCCTATGCGGGCGCCGAAAGCGAGGCCCGCTCCCAAGGGAAAGGCATGTGGGCTGGCACCTTCCAACGCCCCGGCGAATGGCGCCAGCAGAACCCGAGACGCGACTAAGCTTGAAACACAAGGCCTTGCCGCAAAAAAGGCCGGCCCCTCATGGGGACCGGCCTCTTTGATGTGTACTGAAACAGGATGCGCGACTGACGCGCGTCCTCGCGACCGACTTACGCGGCCTTCGCGTAGTAAGACTTCAGCTGGTTCATCACTGCAGCCTTGTCAAACTCCGCGCCCAAAGCGAGCATGGCATCGGCGAAGCGGCTGACGATTTCCGTAATCTGCTCGGGCGTCAGCTGGTTGAGGATACCGATGCGAACCTGGACTGGCTCCGAGAGCGTTGGCCAAATACCGAAGCCCTGTGCACGGGCACCCTGGACCAGCTCCTTTTCGCGGCCAGCCAACTTACCCGGCAGGTTCAGCACGACAAGGCTCGGCATGTTCGAGGTGACCTCGCAGCCCATGGCCTCGACAGCCTGGCGCAACGCGGCTTCATGGTACTTGTAGTCAGACGCCTTACGGGCGCGGCCATAACCAAGAATAATGCGAAGTGCTTCGTGGAAAGCCGCAACCGCATATCCCGAATGGGTGCGGTGATAGGTCGGGGTGTCAACATCCTTACCTTCGATAATGCCCCAGTGGCGGGCCTCGAAGATCGGGTTGTGCACGAACGAGTAGCAACCACGCGCTTTGAGGACCTCAATAGCCTTGTCGTTGAAGCTGACGGGCGCATAAGTGAGCGGCAAGGAAAGCACGCCCTTCTGCGGGCAGGATGCCCACGCGACAACGCCCGGATAGTCGTCAATGTTGAAGTCGCCGACGCCAAGGCTCGACACGGCGTCGACAAGCCCCATCACACCGTGCTTCACGCAAGCATCGGAGAAAGCCTGAACGTCGTTCACGCGACCTGAACCGGTCTCCCAGTGCGCCATAAACGCCCACATGGGCTTATGCTCGGCCAGCGCGGCCTCAATGACGTCGCCGGTGACGGACTGGCCATGAGGCACGGTGACGGTATGAACATTAGCCGGGTGCGGGTCGAGAGAGTCCTTGGCAAGATCCTCGAGCGACGAAGCCTTGATCCGGATGGTCAGGTCGTCGATGCCCGAAAACGTGCCGTTGACAAAGGACACAACCTTGTCGCCCGGAAGGATCAAACCCTCCATGGAGTCGAGGCCGCTCCATCCAGTGCCGGCAACGCCGAACGTGAAGAGGTTCTTCGTGCCCCATAGCTCACGGAGCATCTTCTTCGCCTCGATCATGCCGCGGAGAACGTCGGCCTGCATGTGGTCAGCAACGCCAGTCTTAGCAAAAGCCTCAAGCACGCGCGGATCTGTGTTGCCGGGCCCAGGGCCTGCGGCAAGGGTCTCCGGGATTTCGAGAGCTGGAAATACAGTCATAGGATTACCCTCTGGAAGCTAACGGACATTATACGAAAGTATTAAGGCACAATCGTCTAACGGTATGGGCGACGCAGGGCAAGGCCCGGGGCCAAAATTTGGTGCCTCGAGCTGCCCGGCCGCCCAAAATGAAAAACGCGGCCCACCCCCTGTTGGCAGGGATCAGGCGGCCTGATCCCTGCGGTGCGACAGAACTTGATCGGCAGCCTTGCCGACCAGCTCGGCCAAATGGTCGTGCCGGGCCTGAAATGTCCCAACCCCAGCTGTTGCCGACCTCAATTCCACAATTAGGTTCTGGATCTCGGCTTCCGGGATATGCGCCTGAACGACATCCCAACCCTGCCAACCTGGACGGGCGTCGAAGCCCAGGATCTGCCCGCGATGCGAGGAAACAATGGAATTAACGCGTGGAGTCGCCTCGGACGGAACGGCTATGTCGACCGCCATGATCGGCTCGAGTAGGACGGGCTGGCATTGCGGCAGCCCCTCGGACATTGCCAGCCGGCCAGCCTGGCGAAAGGCCATATCCGAGCTGTCGACAGAGTGGTAGGACCCGTCGACCAAGCACACCGCGACATCCACAACTGGAAAACCGAGTGGTCCCGAATGCAGGTAGTCTCGAACGCCATGCTCCACGGAGGGAATGTAATTCTTCGGCACCACACCACCTGTAATCGTCTCTGCGAACGTGAACCCCTCGCCGCGCGGCAACGGCTTGATGTCCAGCACCACATCGCCGAACTGACCATGGCCGCCCGACTGCTTCTTGTGGCGCCCGCGGACCTGTGCCGACTTCCGGATGGTCTCCTTGTAGGGAACCTCGCGCTGGAAGGTCGAAGCGGCAGCGCCGTACTTGCTCGTCAAACGCTCGAGCGCGACGCGCAGGTGCATCTCACCCTGTCCCCAGAAGATCATCTGCCCCATGTCCTGATCGTGGGCGATCGAGATTGAGGGGTCCTCCTCGACAATCTTGGCAAGCCCGGTGGTCAGTTTCACCTCGTCCTTCTTTTCCTTGGCAACAAGCGCCAAGCCGAAAACTGGCTCGGGCATGTCCGCCCGCTCTATAGAGGGCAAGGCCCCCTTCTCTGTTGACAAGGTATCGCCGGTCCTGACGCCATCGAGGCGCCCGAATGCGACGGTGTCGCCGGGAAAGGCGGGGCCCCGTTTGACGGGCTCCTGACCCAGAACATCGAAGGTGCCGGCGATCCGTTCTTCGGCCTCGCCTCCGTACACGACATCTCCGTCGGCGAACTTGCCGGCCAAAACACGCGCAAGGGAGAGCTTGCCCGCATGGGCCGTGTGGAATGTCTTCATTACGAATGCACAAGACGCAGCATCAGCAACGCCGAGACGTTCTGCAACTGCCTCCACGAAGGGCACTTCATGACGCAGTGCCTTCAAGAGCCGAACAATGCCATTGCCATTCTCAGCCGATCCGAGAAGCACGGGGCAGATTACGCCTTCACGCAAGTCCAGCGCCAAATCGTCAAAGACCTTGTCCCGCGGTGGCGGCACATCTTCGAGAAGCTGCTCCATCAGTTCGTCGTCGTAATCGGCGAGCTGTTCAAGCATCGAGAAACGCGCTTCTTGTTCTCTCTCCGTGAGCGCATCAGGGATATCGATCACTTCGGAGGGAGCATGTTCGCGATAGACATGGGCCCGTTCGAGGGCAAGGTCGATGAAGCCCGTAACAATGCTGTTCTCCCAGATTGGAATCTGGCGCAAGACAAGCGGTAGGCCTGAAGCTGGCTGCAACATCGGAATGATGTCGCGAACACGCGCCTCGGCTTTGTCTATCTTGTTCAGAAATAGAAAATGGGGGATGCCTCGATCTTCAAGCTGCTTGAGCATCAGCTGGAGGGCCGGCACCTTCTTGACGTCTGGCTCGCACACCACGACGGCCGCATCGCAGGCCGCGAGCACATTGGCCGCGTCTGCCTGGAACTCGATAGAGCCCGGACAGTCAAGAAATGTGAATGTGTCTCCAAGATATTCGGTGGTGGCGGCATTGAGCTCGACGCTCATGCCGTGGTGGCGGGC
Source organism: Methyloceanibacter sp. (assembly GCA_029287395.1). Lineage (GTDB taxonomy): Bacteria > Pseudomonadota > Alphaproteobacteria > Rhizobiales > Methyloligellaceae > Methyloceanibacter. The sequence goes on from JARFRF010000158.1 coordinate 18,028, forward strand.
TTCCTCGGACGCGTCGCCAACTGAGTTGCCTGCGACCGTCGAGCCCTGCCGGGCAATGGCGCCCGTTCGCGCCAAAATTGCTTCTAGAAGTGTCGTCTTACCGCTGAGATAGGGGCCAACCAGTGCGATGCAGCGGGCGCTGCGGGCTGGTTGGCCCGATGCTTGGCCCATATCTTCCTCCCTTGCAAAACGCGCAAGGTGGGCCCTTTTTCCTGGCCCTTCGTCCCTACGCGAGCCGTTACAACACCATCGTGACAAGGGAAGTCCTGTCTGGCAAGGGTCGCGTCTTCAACTCGACTAAACCTCCCCGCGCCTCTTCTGATCGGCCAGCCGAGACAGTATGGTACCGGGATGTACTATCAGGAGTTTTTCATGCGTCTTGTCAGCATGTTCGCGCTTGCGCTTGTGCTTTGGCTGTCGCCAATGCCCGTCGGTCAAGACCGCGCGGCGGCGCTTTCAGCAGCAGAAATGCCGGTGAGTTCATTGGTGCAGCGCGCAAAGATAGTCTGTGGCAACACGCCGGAAGGGTACCGTTGCCGAAGCGAGGGTGGCGCGATCCGACGGGGCAAGATGCCGAAGATCCCAGAAAGCAATAATTCCAGCCCGCCTGCCGCCGGCTCTACCGGAGGCTCATTGTGGGACGGAGGTGGCGGTGGTAGCGGTGGTCTCTGGGGCGGCGGCGCCCTGTGGGGTGGAAAGAAAAACGAGGCTCCAGCATCCGCGCCAGCATCGGGCCGTGCAGCCACAGGGACGGCGGCGGCCGGAGGCTGCCCACCGAACTCCGAGCAACTCGGCGGTTATTGCATTCCATATCGTCAGACGTGCAACCGAGGTCTTGCCGCGAATGCCGCACCGCAAGTCTGTCGCACATCCCAAGAGAAGCTCGTCTGCGAGTTCCGCACCGATGGGCTGAAGGACTGTTGCTGCCGCATCTACAGTCAGAATTGATAAGCCCGGCCTAAGAAGACGTCGCGTGCGGACCTAGCGGCTGTCCGAAAGAGAACTCGATAATGTAGCCAGTGGGATCTCGAACCCCGCAAAGGTAGCCCGTGGGCCGGGCGTATTCATGCGGTTTCCAATGCAGGCACCCGTCTTCTTCAGCGAGCGATGCGATCCGATCCACGTCCTCGCGGGTCGCGACGCCGAAACCGTAATGGGTCATGTCCCGGGGCTCCTGGTCGCGAACGACGCCACCGCCGAGCAGAACCAGGACAAACCGATCTCCAGAGCCGGGGCTAGCCAACCAAACCACGCGCTTGTCTGCTGCCCCATGCTCCTTCACGATCTCCATGCCGCAATAGCGCGCGTAGAAATCAATCGACTTGTCGAGATCTGCAACCTGAAGCGCACAATGCGTGAATGCTACTGCCGTCATAGCAGCATTGGATCACAGACATGCAGGTCGACGTAAGACCCCAAGAAGGGCTGTCGCCAACTGGCCCACGTTATGGCGCCGAGCGCAATGCGCGATTCCGACGGGGCGGCTTTGTGCGGATTCGGTCTAGGATGCGCTCGAACGAACCGAACAGCCAGTAATGCCCCATGTCTTCGATGACTTCGAGACGGCAGTTCGGCAGCGCCTCCGCGAGAAGATAGGCGGATTCTGGCGGGACAATTGTGTCCTCAGAGCCTTGCCAGATCGAAACCGGGGTCTCGAGCTGATGCAACGGCAAATGCCAGGGGCCGCAGCATAGGCGCAAATCCTGCACCGCTCCCTCCACCGACCGCATTAGGCCTTCGCACATGATAGTGCCTAGTGAGTGACGGAGACCGTACTGATCCAAAATGGCGCGGTCCGTCTCGGTTGCGTACTGCGACACGATATGCTCGGCACTAAGCGGGAACCACGTGATCATCGAACGTACGCTGTGGAAATAGGCCCGCGCGGCGAATTGAGAGTTTCCCAAATACGAGAAGATGAAGTGATGCAAGCCCGACATAGATCCAAGCCGCACATCGCTCACGAGCCCGACAGGAGAGATCAACGCGACCTGCTGTACACGGTCTTTCATTAATAGCGCTGCGGCCAGCGCATGGGGCCCCCCGCCAGAGAATCCCAAAAGGTAAAATCGAGTGATCCCCAAACCATTTGCGAGGGCCTGAATGTCGTACGCCGTTTCGCTCAATGTCTCATGGCGATGCACGTCGGATAGGCCGTAGCCTGCACGGTCTGGCGCGACGATCCTGAAACCCATCTTTCGTGCGACGGCATCCGTGCTCTCAAACAACATGCGAGAGCCCGGCGTACCATGCAGGACGATCACCGGCTGGCCGTCGGGCGCCCCATATTCCGCATAACCCAGACACCGCCCATCTGCTAACCGAAGCACGCGCGACGAGCGTTCAGCAAAAATATCGGGATCGTCCAAGACGTACTTATCCATAGGCGCGATGTATCGGCGATTGCTCTGAGCGTCGGCACAATGATTGTGCGGAATGCATGTGGGTCGCGCAGCCCGGCAGCGAACTGCGAGGATAGGCTCGGTGCTATTCGCAGCCAACCATGATGTCGACGGGGTTGATAATCAAAGTGACTGCCTTGCCTTCGTAAAGTTTCAACGTCTCAAGAGAGGCGATTGTCACGCTGACTTCGACCATTGTGTCTCCAGCAATCTGCACGTAGACAATCGCCGTCACGGCTCCCTTGCGGATCTCCATGATCTTGCCCGCGATTTGGTTCGCAGTGCTGAGCTTAGAGAACTTCATCGTTGTTTCTTCTGACATCGCCCCACCTCTTCGGTCTCGCTCAGTTTCCAGCGCCGTCAGCGCTCAATTAAGACTAGCGCAGAAGCGCTGAATGCGCGTACAGGCTTCCCGCAGCGCTTCAACCCCGGTCGCATAAGAAACGCGAAAAAAGGGCGAGAGGCCGAAAGCCTCCCCATGCACGACAGCCACGCCTTCCTCCTGCAAGAGGTGCTTGGCGAAGTCCCCATCGCTCTCGATCGCGTCGCCCTTTGGGGTCTTTTTGCGAATCGTGCCGGCGCAAGAGGGATACACATAGAAAGCACCTTCGGGAATCGCGCACGTCAAGCCATCGGCCTCGTTCAGCATCGAAACCACCAGGTCCCGGCGGTCTTGGAAAGCCTTGACCCAATCGGTCAGAAACTCCTGGGGGCCTCGCAGAGCTTCAACCGCGGCCCATTGGCTGATGGAACACGGGTTGGACGTGGACTGCGACTGCAGCTTGCCTATGGCCTTGATAAGTTCTGCAGGTCCGCCCGCATACCCGATGCGCCAACCCGTCATGGAATAGGCTTTTGAAACGCCGTTAAGGGTCAAAGTGCGCTCTTTGAGCCTCGGCTCGACCTGCGCCGGCGTCGAGAACTTGAAGCCCTCATACACCAGATGCTCATAGATATCGTCGGACAGAATCCACACGCGCTCGTGGCGCAAGAGCACATCGGTAAGCGCCTTGATCTCGTCGCGCGTATAGGCGGAGCCGGTGGGATTGGACGGCGAGTTGAAGATGAACCACTTGGTCTTCGGCGTAATCGCCTTCTCAAGCGCGTCCGGCGTGAGTTTGAAATCGTCTTCGAGTTTTGTGTCGACTACGACCGGCTCTGCGCCGGCCAACAGCACGATATCCGGATAGCTCACCCAATAAGGTGCAGGAATCACAACCTCGTCGCCAGGATCTAGGGTTGCCAGAAGTGCGTTATAGAGAACGTGCTTCCCACCACTCCCAACCGTTACTTCAGTGGGCTGGTAGTCGAGACCGTTCTCGCGCGCAAACTTCTCGCAAATCGCCTGCTTCAGTTCGGGGATGCCGTCGACAGCGGTGTACTTCGTCTCGCCGCGTCTGATCGCCTCAATGGCGGCAGCTTTGATGTTGTCCGGCGTGTCAAAGTCTGGCTCACCAGCGCCAAGGCCAATGACATCAAAACCGGCAGCTTTCATCTCGCGAGCCTTGCCCGTGATCGCCATGGTTGGCGAAGGCTTCACCCGTTCAAGCGTGCGGGAAACCAGTCCCATCGATGACTCCTGATGATTTGAAAGGGCCACAGAACACAGGCATATAGGAAAAATTCGGCCAACCCTATGCGTGCGGAAGTGTTGCCGCAAGTGCATTGCAACATAGAATTTCGGAGCAGACGAGACGAAGCCCGGAACAGCCGGCGATGGAGCTGTTTCGGAGCCATGATGGGAATTGTGACGGGCGGTCTCTGGAATCCGCGAGGCGACGCTCCAGGAACCAATGCCGAAGATTGCGTTGCCGCTATGCCAATCCTTCGCGAACACGAAATTCTGAAGTGCCCTAAAAATATGATTTATATAGGTTAATTTTGGTTCTCTGTTCCAGACAAGCTTGTATCCGTGGCAGAAGAAGCCAAAATTGCGGTAGAAGAGCCGACTCGTGATTTCTTTCGATGGTGCCACCCTGTGCTAGTGTCTTGCATTGGGTGAGAATCAGGGGCGACGGCAGCTAGGCACAGGCTCTAACCAATGGAGTTCCACGGGGCTCATGGGAATGACAGAAGCCTTCGTAGCGTTCGTACTAGTTCTCGGAACGCTGGGAATTGTTGCGCTGCAAATGCGGCAGCAAGTTAAGCGCACTGTGACTCGAAGCCAGCGGGGTCGGAGGGACACTTGATGCAGAACGACAGCCGAATGTCTTCCTTCTCGCGCCTGCAGAAGGCAGGAAAGCTTGGCCTTGCCGCGTCCGCAGCGCTCGTCGT
>JARFRF010000199.1 GCA_029287395.1 Methyloceanibacter sp.
TGCCAACGGGTCTGGGTGTTTACGCCACTGGTAACTGGGAGATCGTTGGCAACGCCAATAACGCCCTCTGCCCTGGTAATAACTGCCTTTCGAACAATGCTCCTGGCAACGTTCTTCCCGATACGGATAGCTGGGGCGTGAAGCCTTTCTGGAAGGCATCGGACCTGACCCAGCTTGGTGCCTTGACCATTTACGGTGAGTACTATCAGTACAACGACTTCTATGGCCTAGCGAATGCTGCTGGCTTTGCGAGCATTCTGCCGAACTGCCCGACGGGGGCTTGTGCGGTCACCGGTTCCGAGATTGAGCGCTGGGGCGTGGGTGCCGTGCAGGAAATCGACGCTGCTGCGATGCATGTTTACGCTCGCTGGCAGAAGCTGGGTGTGACGGAACTGAATATCCAGGACCTGAACACGCTTGAGCGTCGTACGCAGGGCTTCGACGACAACAACCTGTTTCAGATTGGTGGGATCATCTTCTTATAGGCCACCACTCCAGACAGACGTTTACGGTAGCCGCCCCTCGGGGCGGCTTCTTTTTTGCCCAGCCCAAATCACCGATATCAGTCCCCCAATACAGCTCGGGAAAAAACCCAAACACTTGACCGAAACAGGGGGAAGCGACTAGGGATCAGGCCATGGCAGGCCATTCCAAATTCAAGAATATTCAGTTCCGAAAGGGAGCTCAGGATAAGAAGCGCTCGAAAGTGTTTTCCAAACTCGCGCGGGAAATAACAACGGCGGCAAAACTGGGGATGCCGGATCCGGCAATGAATCCGCGGCTGCGGACGGCCATCCAGGCCGCTCGGGCCCAGAATATGCCCAACGACAACATCGACCGCGCGATTAAGAAAAGCCAAGAAGCCGGGGGCGACAATTACGAGGAAGTTCGCTACGAGGGATTTGGCGTGGGAGGCGTAGGCGTGATCGTCGAGGCCCTGACAGATAACCGCAATCGCACCGCTAGCGAGGTGCGGTCTATTTTCTCCAAGCACGGCGGCAATCTTGGCGAGACTGGCTCGGTGTCATTCAATTTCGACCGACTTGGCGCCATTCAGTATGATCTGGACAAAGGTTCGGCCGATGACATGTTGGAAGCGGCCATCGAAGCTGGCGGTGACGATGTGGAGACGACAGACGAAGGCCACACGGTGTACTGTACGCCGGATGAGTTGCATCAGGTCGGAAAGGTGCTGGAAGAACGATTTGGTCAGGCAAGCGCTATGCAGATTCTCTGGCGGCCCAAGCTCGAAGTGCCGATCGATGAGGATGCGGGTGGCAAGCTCCTGCGCATGATCGATGCTTTGGAGGACTCCGATGACGTGCAGCAGGTCTACGCGAATTTTGATCTGTCTGAAGATGTTCTACAGAGACTCACGGCAGCCTAGGCTGCGAAAGGCATAAACAATGGAGATGCGCGGATCGCGCGACGGCGCCGGTGAACGCCCTATAAGGGCGCAGGCAGCCTTGCCCGGCAAAGGCGGGCTCGTTCGTATTGGACGTGCGTTCTGGAATACTGTCGGCGGATTTCGCGAGGGGCTGGCGACAGAAGCGGCGATCAAGCAAGAGGCCGCGCTGGCCGTGATTGCTCTACCCGTCTCCATCTTGATCGCGGACGATCTTTGGATTTGGGCAGCGCTCATGGGCAGCATCGTCTTGCTGCTGGCCGCAGAATTTCTGAACACCGCGATTGAGCGGCTCTGCAATCACGTTCACCCCGAACGTCACGAAGCCATCAAAGTCACCAAAGACTTGGCCTCGGCGGGGGTGTTTTGCGTCATCGCAATTACCGCGATGGTTTGGATCTTGGCGGTTGTGGACCGGTTTTTTCTATGAAGCAGCAAGCCTCTAATCAGTTGAACCGGTGATCGGGAAGTGATGGCAGCGAACACGAAGACTTGGCAGGTTCGCGACACGGAAAGTGTCATTGTCGGCAACGAGGCCCTGCTGAACCAGAGCCATCATCTCGTTGCCATGACGCGGGTCCGCAATGAGGCATTGATTCTCCCGGACACATTGGACTACCTGGCCGACCATGTGGATGCGATCGTTGCTTATGACGATGCCAGCACGGACGAAACGGTCGAACTGCTGCGCGGGCACCCGAAAGTCGCGCTGATTGTCGCCAACCAAGCTTGGGAGCGGGACATAAACGCACGCAAGCGTGCCGAGGGGCGCCATCGCGGCCTGTTGCTCGATCTGGCCCGTGAGCAGCTACCTCATGACTGGATGTTTTGCTTCGATCCGGATGAGCGTGTGACCGGCGATCTGCGCGGCTATTTGCATGGCGTTGATGCGGGTTGTGATGCGCTTCGGGTGAAGCTCTTCGACGCCTATATTACGGCTGACGACCAAGCGGCTTACACGTCCGATCAGTCGCTCTTGGGCTTTCGCCGGTTCTACGGGCCCGAGCAGCGCGACATTCTTATGCTGTGGCGCAACCATCCCGGCATTGGCTTCGCCGAAGGCGATGGCCGCACGCCGAGGGGCATGCAGTCCGTGATGACAGATCTTTACTGCCAGCATTATGGCAAGTCGCTGTCGGTGGCGCACTGGGAAGAGACCTGCGACTACTATGTGCAACACTTCCCCTACGAGACCTATGGCGTCAAATGGGAAGCCCGGAAGGGTAAGGCCATCCACACGCAGTCTGATTTTGGCAATCCGCTCCACGAGTGGGGTGACGCGCTGTTCAGCAATGCCGTGCCAATGCCCACTACCAAATAAGCCAAAACGAAAAAGGCGAGAGCCCAACTAGGCTCCCGCCTCTCTTTTTTCCTGGCCCTTGGGGGGAGCGAGCCAGGCATCTGGGGCGTGGAGAGAGCGCCCCTTAAGTGTCGTCGCCCTCGTTCCCTGCGTCTTCCAGCGTATCCGGGGCAGTTTCAAAGGGAGCCGGCGGTGCTGCATGGCCACGCTTGCCGTGCTTCCACCCGTGATGGCGCGCCATGCGGGCACGGAAGCGGTCCTCGATCTGCGAGACCTTTTCGAGCTGCTCGGCGCTGAGGGTTGTTCGCAACTTGGCGACCGCGGTCTTAAGCTTTTCAGCTTCGTTTGCGCGCTCCATGGCGCGGTTCGCGATCCCTTCAGCGAGCGAGAATGGCTGATTTCCTGTGCCCGGCGCTGTCATTGCGGGATTGCCACGACCCATGGATGGCCGCTTCATGGTCGCCTGCAAGGCGTTGGTGAAATCGCGCCAATCGTCGAGCTGCTCGGCTCGTATGCCAATCTCAGTCTCGATCGCGCTCAGTCGCGCCGCCAAGCGTTCGGGCCCCATGTGACCTCGCCTATGCTTGCCGTATTTACCACGCTGGCACGACTTCCCCTTCGCCCCGTGGCTCGAGGAGCCGGAGTGAGCCAGAGCGCTCTCGCTGCTGGCCACGACCGTGACGGCTGCGAGACCCGCGAGGCTCAAGGCGCCGGCGACGGCGACGACCGCGAGTGTCTTGGTCAACTTCATTTGAGGGGTATCCTTGTCTGTTGCTGCTGATAGGACATTTAGCGTTCCTACATTGCGGGCCTAGGTCCACGCCGTATCAGAACGTTTCCGCGCCAAGGAAATTTGTGTCGAAACATTGCTGAGCCGGAACTCGCTACACTTTCGTTACAACATGCCCCTCGTTGTGGCGGCCGCGAAGGGCTAGAAGACTGGTCCATGACACCGGCCGCTCAAATACTCGTCGTCGATGACGACCCCGAGATTCGAAAACTGCTCGCGCGCTACGTGGAGAGCCAGGGCTTTCGCGTGCTTCTAGCTGCCAGTTGCCGCGAGCTGCATGAGCAATTGGCGACCCACCAGGTAGACCTCGTCGTACTGGACGTGATGCTCCCGGATGGGTCCGGGCTGGACGCGTGCCGCGATCTCAGGGCGGCCCGATCGAATGTGCCGATCATTCTACTGACGGCGCTCAAAGAAGATGTGGATCGCATCATCGGCCTTGAGATTGGCGCGGACGATTATCTGGGCAAGCCCTTCAATCCGCGCGAGTTGATTGCGCGCGTTCGAGCGGTCCTCAGGCGTCGCGGGGATGCGCCTCCTGACGTCTCGCCGGCAAAAATCTATCACTTTGCCGGCTACACTGCCGATCCGCAGACGCGGCACGTCGCGGGACCGCAGGGTGATGTCGAACTCACAGGCGCTGAGTTCGATCTCCTCAATACGTTTTTGGAACGGCCTGGACGTGTCTTGTCGCGCGACCAGTTGCTGGACCTCACGAGAGGCCGCGAGGGAGATGGATTTGACAGGTCCATCGACGTGCTCATTAGCCGGCTGCGGCGCAAACTCGGCAATCAAGGCTCCCAACTTATCAAGACAGTCCGAAACGGTGGCTACCATCTTGCCGTCAAAGTGGATGCCGAGGACGGGCCGGCATGAACACGCTCCGCGTAAAGATCGCCGTCCTCTTGGTTCTCGCGATCGTCTCCGTCATGGCGCTCATGACGTTCGTGCTGTTCCTGCTGCTTGGGCCTCCCGTGCGTCCCAGCCATGGCTATGGGGTGGCGGCCAAGCAGGTCGCGTTGGTCGCAGACTTGGCTGCACAGTCGCCCGGAGCCGTGCGCATCTTCAAAGAACCGCGCGGGCATCCCTTCCGAAGGACGACCGAAGCGCTGCGAGAGCAGTTGGAGAAAAACGGCCGCGACATCGACGTCGTTGTCACGCATACACATCGATGGAGGCCCGGCTGGTTAGCCGTGTGGGTTCCTATCCAGGACCAAGGCTGGATCCGATTGCCCATCTCGCGGCTGAAGCCCAAAGGCGTTCCTTGGTGGGGAATCTTGCGCTGGCTGTTCCTGATTACAATCGGGGCCACGGTGGTTGCCGTCTTCGCCTCGAATCGAATGGTGCGTCCGCTCGTATTCTTGGAGAATGCTATTGCGTCTGTTGGACCCGATGGCGTGATACCCGAATTGCCGGAGAAGGGCCCTGCCGAGGTGCGGGCAACCGCACGAGCACTCAACTCGCTATCTGCACGGCTGAAACGCTCGATGGAAAGCCGAATGCGCCTGGTTGCTGCCGCGGGGCACGACATGCGCACGCCGATCACCCGCATGCGGCTCCGTGCGGAGTTTGTTCCGGACGACGAGGAGCGAGAAAAATGGCTGAACGATATCGATGAGCTGGAACGGATCGCCGATAGCGCCATTTTGCTTGTGCGTGAGGAGACTGGCGCCGAGGCCCCTGAGCGGTTGCGGCTCGACAAACTCGTCGAGAGTATCTGCAAGGAACTGAGAGAACAGGACCTTGACGTGACCTTGGTGAATGCAAATCCTGTCACCGTGTTGGCAGGACGGCTCAAATTAAACCGCGCCCTGCGCAACCTTATAATCAATGCGGCCACACATGGTGTTCGCGCGCGGGTCAGCGTCGGCGGGGATGCAACAACGGCCCGCGTGACCATTGAGGACGACGGCCCTGGCATCCCAGAAGAGATATTGGGTCAGGTCTTCGAACCCTTCTTCCGGTCCGATCCCGCGCGCCGCCAGAATATTCCTGGTGCCGGGCTCGGGCTCACAATTGCGCATGAGATTGTGACTCGGGCGGGTGGCAGCATTCAGATCGCCAACCGGCCAGGCGGTGGTCTGCTCCAAACGGTCAGCTTGCCAGAAGTGCCCGCGTCTGAAGCACCCGAGTCCGAGGCGCCTCAAACAGAAAGCGCGTGAGCGGCGCGGGTCTGTTGTGGTGCCTGAGAGCACGGCTGCTTGAACAAGCGCAGAAAATCAAGTTCCGTAAAGCACGGGCAATTGGCTGCGCGCTGGCACGATGCACGTGAGTGCCGTGGTCGGACGAAGTATCAATGCGCCGCTCTTGCTCTCGGAAGCTGAGTTCGCGGGCGTGCGGTCCCTGGGCATATGGGCCAGCAAGAGTTGGCGGAACGCCGGCGCTGTTCGAATGATAAGCGTGGCTAGCCTTGTCTCAATTTGGGCTGCGGTCACACGCGTCTGCATGGCGAGTGGCGCAAATATTGTCAGTACACGGATATAACTGCGGCGAAGGCTCCGTCGAATCCAAGCAAGTTCGTTAGAGCCAGTGACAGGTTCTAAGAGTCTTGGTTCCAATAACGCACATGTAGACCGTGTTTGCGTTCGGATCCTTGACCACTCAGAAGCGCCCCGTTCGCGGATCGGGGCGATGCGCCGCCGCAATTCACTCGTGACTTCGGCAGTGGCCGCGGATGCATGCCGGCGAAAAACGTAGCCGGCCTCCTCCGAAGCTCGGACTGACCAGCAGAAACTATCTCTCGCGGTCCGAGTGGCGCTATGCGCAAGGCGGGGAATGTGGTCTTGGGACCAACGCCAGGCGTCGACAGTTGATATCGCAGCGTGTTGCGTATGTGTACGCAGTCTTGGGGCCGCCCATGCCACCATGGCGAGAGTGAGCCGCTTCGCGGATCGAGAGGCTCGACGGCTTGTGACGTAGGACGTCCGGGCGGCGAGTTGCGCCTTGTTCCGAGTCCGCCGATAGGCAAGCTCGAGACGTTGCAGTATTTCCCGCCGGCGCAGGCGTTCCGCCCTCAGCCGCTCGTCGCGATGATAGGTCTCCAGCCAGCTATGGTGCGCGCTGAGGTCATCCAGCGAGGCGGCGATGAGGCGCCTGGAGCTGCCAATGTCCTGTTTGGCGATTTCGACAGGGTCGAACGCCTCACTCGTCGCGCCGGCCATGGCTTTGCTTCCCCTTTGGCGCTCTTGCAAGGCTCGGCCGCCGGCCACGCGCACGGCAAGCCGCCTATGCCAGGAGTCTCAACGCCAGCAGGCGCCGTCTGTTCCCTGCTCAAGGCGATTCGAACGCTTGGACGGCCTACCATTCTTGCTCGCTGTGCTACGATTCGTGCATGAGGGGTGCGATTCGCATTATTGGCATCGACCCGGGCTTGCGGCGCACCGGGTGGGGCGTGATCGAGACGGACGGGGTGAAGCTTGGCTTCATCGCCTGCGGCTCGGTGTCGTCCGGTAATGCTGAAAGCCTCGGCGTCAGGCTTCGACAGATTTTCGATGGTCTGATGGGCGTTTTGGCAGAGCTGGAACCTGCGGAGGCTGCGATCGAACAGACCTTCGTAAACCGGGACGCCGCCGCGACTCTAAAGCTTGGTCAGGCTAGGGGCATCGCGATGCTGGTCCCGGCCATGGCAGGGCTCAGCATCGCTGAATATGCGCCGAATGCCGTCAAGAAAACTGTTATTGGCGTGGGGCACGGTGACAAGGATCAGATCCGCGCCATGGTGAGATGTCTGCTTCCCAAAGCCACCCCCGATAGCTCCGACGCGGCTGATGCGCTCGCCATCGCCATCACTCATGCGCATTCGCGCAAGAGCTCAAAACTCGACCAGGCGGTGGCACGGGCGGACCGTCGGGCTCAGAGGACGGCATCATGATCGGCAAGTTGACTGGCCTCGTCGACACGGTTGCGGAGTCGACAGTAATCATCGACGTAAGTGGCGTCGGCTATGAGGTGACCATGGGGTCCCGTCAACTTGGGGCGCTGCCCCCGGTCGGCGAGCCGGTGTCACTCGCTATCGACACGCATATGCGCGAGGACAGCATTAGGCTTTACGGGTTCGCTTCAGAGCATGAGCGCGCCTGGTTTCGTGCTTTGCAGACCGTGCAGGGTGTGGGCGCCAAAGTCGCGCTTGCCGTTTTGGGGTCTCTCTCCGTGGCGGACCTCGCCAACGCCGTAGCGCTGCAGGACAAAGCACATGTGGCGCGGGCCCAAGGTGTTGGCCCGAAGGTCGCCGGGCGGATCGTCGCCGAGCTTAAGGACAAGATGCCAGCGCTTGCACCTGCATTGTCCGTGTCTGGCGCCGCGCCATCTGCTGTCGCAGAGCTTCCTGAGGGACTAGCCGCGCGCGACGCTGTCTCCGCGCTCACTAACCTTGGCTACGCCCATGGCGAAGCTGCTGCGGCTGTAAGTGCGGCAATGCGAGCAGCGGGAGACGAAGCTGGCGCAGCCGACTTGATCCGGCTGGGCTTGAAGGAGCTGTCGCAATGACAGAGCGCGTTCTAGCCTCGGCCAAGCGGGACGACGATCAGCCGGAAGCTGCGCTCCGGCCGCAAGTTTTGTCTGAGTTCATCGGTCAGGCCAAGATTCGCGCGAATCTGAAGGTCTTTATCGATGCAGCGCGCACGCGCGGAGAAGCGCTGGATCATGTGCTTTTTGCCGGACCGCCCGGGCTAGGTAAGACCACGCTTGCGCAAATCGTTGCGCGCGAACTTGGCGTCAATTTCCGGGCAACGTCAGGTCCCGTGATTGCCAAGGCTGGCGACCTTGCAGCACTGCTCACCAATCTGGAAGAGCGGGACGTGCTCTTTATTGACGAAATTCACCGGCTGAGTCCGGCCGTTGAGGAGATCCTCTACCCGGCCATGGAGGACTTTCAGCTCGATCTTATTATCGGCGAAGGGCCTGCCGCGCGGTCCGTGCGGATCGACCTTGCCAAGTTCACGCTGGTTGCCGCGACCACGCGCACAGGTCTACTGACGACACCGTTGCGTGAGCGGTTCGGCATACCCATTCGGCTCCTGTTCTACCATGTGAGCGAGTTGCAAGAGATCGTCGGCCGGGGCGCGCGCCTCTTGGGCCTTCCTTTGACGGACGATGGGGCCCTTGAGGTTGCAAAGCGATCGCGGGGGACGCCCCGCGTGGCGGCGCGGCTGTTGCGCCGTGTGCGAGACTTTGCGGCCGTGCAGGGCGATGGCGCCGTGGATGCTGCGCTTGCCGACAGTGCATTGTCTCAGCTGGAAGTGGACGGGCGTGGGTTGGATGCGCTTGACCATCGCTATTTGCGGCTGATTGCCGTGAACTATGGGGGCGGGCCCGTGGGGATCGAGACGATTGCTGCTGGCCTGTCAGAGCCGCGCGACGCCATTGAAGAGATCATCGAGCCCTATCTCTTGCAGCAGGGTTTCATCGCGCGTACGCCACGCGGCCGCGTGTTGACCGGACAGGCGTTCGAGCATCTTGGCATTACAGCGCCACCCGAGGCCGCCCAAGGCACGCTCTTCGTCGGCGGAACCGGGAGCGAAGACAATTGAGCGGGGAAGTGTCGCGAGACTGGCCGGACCTTGCCGGTCGGATCGAGGGCGATACGCATGTATTGCCCGTTCGCGTCTACTTCGAAGACACCGATTTCACAGGACTTGTGTATCACGCGAACTTCCTGAAATTCTGCGAGCGGGGCAGGTCCGATTTCATCCGCGGTCTTGGCATCGATCACCGCAGTCTTGAGAATCCTGGGCAGGGCGAGCCGGCAGTTTTTGTCGTCCGCCGCATCGAGGTGGATTATCTGCGGCCTGCCCGTATAGATGAGGTGCTGGAGGTCGTGACGCGTTGTGAGGACATCGGTCGCGCGACCCTGGTTCTTGCTCAGGATGTGTGCCGAGACGGCGTGGTGCTGGCGCGCCTCAAGGCCTCCATCGTGCTTGTGTCCAAGGCCGGCAAACCGCAGCGGCTGGGACCGCTCGTTAGCGAGGCGCTTGAACGTTTCCTTAAGACGCGCGGTTGAACTTATGGGCCTAGGGATTCGCACATCCTCCGGGCTTGGTGCGTTCGACCGGCCGTTGTTGCACCCGTTTTCCGTCCGTTGAGATGGGCTCATCAGCGCGCCGCATGAGAGGTTTGCTATGAATCCGGACGACAGCCAGCTTGGCGTTGGCGATACAGCCAATGTTGCCCCGTCAGTGCCAGAGCTGATCCTCAATGCGCCTCTTGGCGTTCAGCTGGCCATTATCGTGCTCTTGGTCGCCCTCATGTGGAGCGTGGTGGTCATCGCTCGGAAACTGATCCAGCTCTACAAGGCGCGCAAGGAGGCGGACAAATTCGAGAAGGTGTTTTGGTCTGGCCAGGCGCTCGACGAACTCTATCAACCGCTCGCCCAGCGCCGAAACAATGGCATGGCGGCCCTGTTTGTGTCGGCAATGCGCGAGTGGAAACGCTCCTCTCAGGGGGATAATGGGCAGCCCTCGTCACGGCCCATGACAGGTGCGCAAGGCCGTATCGAGTTGGTGACGAAGGTCGCCCTCACCCGGGATCTCGACGCTTTGGCCAGCGGGCTAAGTTTCTTACGTGTTGTTGCGGCTACGGCGCCTCTCGTTGGCCTTTTCGGCCTCTCTTGGGGGCTCATGTCCGCTTTTCAAGTGGTGGCGGGTACCAGCGTTGCCAATTTGGCTGCCGTGGCTCCTGGGGTTGCCCAGGGCCTTTTGTCAGCCGCCTTGGGCTGGCTCGTCGCGATCCCTGCCAAGGCCTTTACCGTGAAGTTCGAGGCGGAGCGCGCGCGCTATGCAGCGCGCCTCAGAGGTTTCTCGGACGAATTCTCCGCCATACTCTCACGGCAGATCGATAGGGCGGCGTAGTCGCGATCATCAGGGTTCCCGCCGGCATGCTAGCCCGCTCGGTCTTGCTTCCTGATTGGCCTGAAGGTGCGTTCGGTTCCGACGTATTCTCGCGGTTCGAAGGCCTTGTGTTGCGCTTCTGCAACACTCGGTCACCTTTAATTAACCCGATCACTTCAACGTGGTTAACCATGCCTTGATCGCTGTTTCATCGAGGGATAGCGTTTTGAGGAAGGATAACGAGAGTCGGCGTGGCATTTTCGCATCATGGACTGGCAAAACGGCGTTAGGGTCCCAGTCCGAACTTGATCTGATAGCGCTGCACCGGTACACGCAAAGACGGCACTTGCCGTATTAACTAAAGGAGAGAAGACCATGCAGGGTTTGAAGGGCGTTGTCGCCGCAGTCATGCTGGTAGCCGCTGCCGTTTCGCTCGGCGGTTGCTTCGGCCACCACCAAGAAACCGTCGTTGTTGAGCCGCTCAAGCTCGGCTAACGACCGCTTTTTCAGATCCTGAGCGCTTGAAGCGTTTGGATTTGCGGAAGCTCTAAGGTTTCCATCACGGAATTTGGGATGTCTGTGGCGCTAGAGATTTCGGCGCTTCGGCATCCTTTTCCTTTTTTGGACCCTGCTTTGGACCGTGTTCCACAGGCTATGGCGGTCCCGTATCCCGGCTTTGCGCCCGGTCGTCGGCGCTCGTCGGACCATGCTCTCTGATGCGATGAGAGAACGGCTTACACCGCGTTAACGGGTTGGTCTCTAGGCTGTTCCCAAAAGCCAAGCGACTTTTGGGAGTTCCCATCATGCATGAGTGCGGTGGCTTCGGCCGCGCAGGCGCCCTTGTCGGCGCGATTTGCCTCTCCGTTGGTCTCACGGCCTGCTTCGGCCCGTCGACTCAGCCGCAGGAGTATTCGCTTGGCGCCGCCGATTCTGACGGCTCACCTGAGAAGGTTGCCGATGCGCCGGAGAGTGTCGCGGGCGAAGCGGCACCAACCAGTTCGGCCCAGTTTGCTGCAGCCGCAGGCGACGTTGTTTATTTTGATCACGATAGCGCTGAATTATCGCCGGTCGCGAAGGCAACCCTGCGCCGGCAGGTGCGTTGGCTTCGCGAGCACCCCGACTACGGCATTCTGATCGAGGGTCATGCGGACGAGTGGGGAGGCTCTCAGCACAATCTCATGCTTGGCGCCCAGCGCGCCGTCGCCGTGAAGACCTATCTTGAAGGAAACGGGATTCGCACCGCGTCGATCCCGACCATCTCCTACGGACGAGAGCGCCTAGTCGCCAGTTGCCAAGCGTACTCTTGCCGTAAACAAAACCGCCGCGCCCGAACGGTCGTATCGCCGCCGCGCTAAGCTCCTCTCGTTTCGAGGCACACTTGCTCTACAGCGAGCCTTGCGGCATTGCTTGCTCGCATGACCGCGAACCCAATCACCAAGGTCGAGACAAACCGTTTGATGGCGCCGGTCGCCCGTTTTGGCCGCATGGCGCTTGCGGTATCTGGTGGACCAGACAGTCTCGCGCTGCTTCACCTCGGTGGAGACTTTGCCCGCCGGCATGGATTGGCCACGCCCGTGGTCCTAACGGTGGATCACGATCTCCGACCAGGGTCGAGAGCCGAAGCCGAAACCGTGGCGCGCCTCGCCGAGGAATTGGAGCTGACCCATGCCATCCTAACTTGGCGGCATGGACCCATTCGCAACGGGCTCCAGGCCATCGCGCGTGAGGCCAGATACGACCTCATGGCGGCCTATTGTAGCTCCCACAACATTCCTGCGCTTGCGACGGCCCATCATCTGGACGATCAGGCAGAGACGTTCCTCATGCGGCTCAAGCGCGGCAGTGGGCTTGATGGCCTGGCAGCCATCCCGGAAGAGGGAAACTGGTCAGGGCTGACGCTCCTGAGGCCGTTGCTCGATGTTCCGAAGGCACGGCTCATTGCGACCACAACGGCTGCGGGGCTGTCGCCAGTGTCCGACCCCAGCAATATCGATCCGCGCTTCGAGCGGGTCCGCTTGCGCGGCGCGATGGCCATGCTCGCTGAATTGGGCCTAACCCCAGAGGCTATCGCTCTTTCGGCGCGCCGTTTACGGCGAGCCCGGTCAGCTCTGGAGGCTACAGTCGATGCGTTTCTGAACGCGCATAGCGAGCGCAGCCCGGCTGGTTATGCATCCGTTTCAATGCCGGCGCTCCTCAGCGTGCCGGAGGATGTTGGCCTCAGAGCGCTTGCGCGTTTGGTGGCGGCGGTTGGCGGCTCCAACCGGCCGGTGCGACTTGCCAAGCTCGAAGCGCTATTCGAGGGGCTTCGAGCGCGTGACGTCAGGGCGCAGACATTAGGGCGCTGCCAAATCGTCCCAGTTGATGATCGGCTTGCGGTCTTTCGCGAGCATCGCACGTCCAGCCTGCCAAAGGTGAAGCTGCAGCCTGGCCATCGTCTGCTCTGGGACAATCGGTTTTGCATCGACTTGGGTGACCGCGAGCCCGAGACCGTAACGGTCGAGGCACTGGGTAAGGCGAGAGCCGGAACGCTGGCGCATGGCGAAGGCGGGCTGCAACGCGTGCCGCGGCTCGCGGCCTGCACCATGCCTGCCTGCCGCTTTGGGGATGGGCGCGTTCTCCTCCCTGATCTAGGTCTCGGTGGCGTTGCGCCAGAACCGCGCCGGGATGGCGGTTTCGACTGCCGGGCGACGTTCCTGTGGGGGGTCCGATCGGTATGATCGGCAATATAAAGAGGAGGCGGCGCCTCAACTTGGCTATTTTTTGCGCTTTTCTGCAAAAAACGCATCAGAAAATGCCGCAGGGCTGACGTTAGCTTTACTTGGCAAAAGTGTTGCCCCTTCTTATGTTAATGGGGCTCTACTATGCTCATTGCGCCGTTTGGGTAATTACCCAGCCCGCGTGCCGCGAGATTTAATCTATCAGGTCAGTGTATGAATTCGAACTTTCGTAACTTCATCGTCTGGGTTTTCATCGGCCTTTTGCTGGTCGCCCTGTTTAACCTCTTCCAAAGCGACAACGTCCAAGTTCGCGGCAACGAGATCAGCTTTTCACAGCTTCTTTCCGAAGTCGAAAACGGTCGCGTTCAAGATGTGACCATCGCCGGAAATAAGATCACCGGTCACTTCTCCGATGGTCGAAATTTCCAAACCTATGCGCCCAACGACCCAGGGCTCGTTCAGAACCTGCACGAGAAGGGTGTGAAGATTTCGGCTAAACCATCCGACGAAGATGTGCCGTCATTGTTCGGCGTACTGATTTCTTGGTTCCCGATGTTGCTGCTCATCGCGGTGTGGATCTTCTTTATGCGGCAGATGCAGTCCGGTGGCGGACGCGCAATGGGCTTCGGCAAGTCGAAGGCGAAACTGCTCACCGAGCGCCACGGGCGCGTGACGTTCGACGACGTGGCCGGCGTTAACGAGGCGAAAGAAGACCTGCAGGAGATTGTGGAATTCCTGCGCGATCCGCAGAAGTTCCAAAAACTCGGCGGCCGTATCCCACACGGTGCTCTTCTGGTGGGTCCTCCCGGTACCGGCAAAACGCTTCTTGCGCGCGCTATCGCAGGCGAAGCGAACGTTCCCTTCTTCACGATCTCTGGCTCGGACTTTGTCGAAATGTTCGTCGGCGTGGGCGCAAGCCGTGTCCGTGACATGTTCGATCAGGCGAAGAAGAATGCGCCGTGCATCATTTTCATCGATGAAATCGACGCCGTGGGCCGTCATCGTGGCGCGGGCCTCGGGGGTGGCAATGACGAGCGCGAGCAGACCTTGAACCAATTGCTGGTCGAGATGGATGGTTTTGAGGCGAACGAGGGCATCATCCTGGTCGCTGCGACTAACCGACCGGATGTGCTCGATCCAGCGTTGCTGCGTCCGGGCCGTTTCGACCGCCAGGTCGTCGTGCCCCGGCCCGATATGATTGGCCGCGAGAAGATCCTCAAGGTCCATGTGCGCAAGGTGCCGTTGGCACCAGACGTAGATTTGCGCGTCATCGCGCGTGGAACGCCGGGCTTCTCGGGCGCCGACCTTGCCAACCTCGTGAATGAGGCGGCCCTTTTGGCCGCGCGCCGCTCGAAGCGCCTCGTAACACAGCATGAATTCGAGGACGCGAAGGATAAGGTCATGATGGGCGCAGAGCGCCGGTCCATGGCCATGACCGAAGAAGAAAAGACGCTCACGGCGTATCACGAGGGCGGTCACGCGCTCGTGGCACTTCATCAGCCTGCGTCGGATCCGGTGCACAAGGCGACGATCATCCCGCGCGGGCGCGCGCTGGGCATGGTGATGCGCCTGCCGGAGCGCGACATGCTCTCGCATACACGTGCTAAGTTGAAAGCCGATGTCGCGGTGGCCATGGGTGGCCGCGTTGCGGAAGAGGTTGTCTTCGGCTACGACAAAGTCACATCCGGGGCGTCTTCGGATATCAAGATGGCGACGCAGCTTGCGCGCGCCATGGTCACTCAGTTCGGCATGTCCGATAAGCTGGGACCGCTGGCCTACGGCGACAATGAAGAAGAGGTGTTCCTCGGTCATTCGATCGCGCGGCAACAGCACTTGTCCGACGAAACCCAGTCCATGGTCGATGAGGAAATCCATCGCATTGTGGATGAGGGCTTTGAGACGGCGCGGAAGGTCATCTCGGAAAATCTCGACGACCTGCATACGATTGCCCGCGGGCTCTTGGAGTATGAGACGCTGTCGGGTCAGGAGATCAAGGACCTGCTGAATGGTAAGCCGCCGGTTCGGGACTTCCCAGCGGAAGATACCGATCAGGGTGGACCGCAGTCTGCTGTGCCGGTCTCGGGGCGGAGCAAGAAGCCTCCTGCACCGGACACGGGCGGCATGGAGCCCCAACCGACCTAGGGGTCTTAGTCGACTTCGAATACTTTAGCCATGCCCGGTCATCGCGCCGGGCATGTTGCTTTTGCGCCGCGGCTGGTTGTGCCGAGGCCCGACCAATGTGATAGGCCTCAACCATGTCAGATGGAAAAATCTATCTCAGGCCGCTCGGCTTTCTTTATGGGCCTCAAGCTGATGCTGCCATCGAAGATGGGCTCGCGATGCCACTTGCAGGGGGGCCAATCGCCTTTACCGCTGTCGAGCTGATCGAAGGAACACCTGGTAATTCCAAGGCCTATATCTTTTCGGCTTCGGCGTTGAGCGAGGCAGGGGATCCCGACTTACGGAGCCGCCTTGATTGTGTGACGCGCCCGCGTTCACCGTTCGCCGGCCTCGATCTGTCACGGCCTGTGCTGATGGGCATTGTAAACGTGACACCGGATTCGTTCTCCGATGGCGGTCTATACGATGAGACTGAGGGTGCGGTGGCGCATGCCGCATCGCTGACAAACGACGGCGCTGCAATCGTCGACATTGGTGGCGAGTCCACGCGACCAGGGTCCGATACGGTTGCGGTGCAGGACGAGCTGGGTCGTGTCCTGCCTGTATTGGGGGGGCTGAAGGGCACCAAAGCGGTTATCTCAATCGATACGCGAAAAGCCGAGATCGCCCGAGCGGCGGCGGAGGCAGGCGCTAAGATTTTCAATGACGTCTCGGCGTTTACCCACGATGAGCGGTCTCTGCAAACGGCCGTCGAAGCTGGACTAGACGTCGTGTTGATGCATGCGAAAGGCGAGCCCAAGACCATGCAGGACAATCCGTCCTATGACGACGTGGTGCTCGAGGTGTTCGATTACCTTGAGGGGCGCATTGAGACTTGTGTCGCAGCAGGCATGCAAACGGCCCGCATTGCTGCGGACCCAGGCCTCGGTTTCGGGAAGACGCTAGAGCACAATCTCGCACTCTTCGCGAATGTTGGCCTGTTTCATGGACTTGGCGTCCCCTTACTTATCGGGGCATCCCGTAAGCAGTTTATTCGCGGGTTTGGGCAGGCCACCGATCCGAAATCGCGGGAGCCGGGCAGCCACGCCGCCGCGATTGCCTCGGCCGCGCAGGGAGCGCAGCTTTTCCGAGTGCATGATGTGGCGGGGACTAACCAGGCTCTGGGGGTCTGGCGTGCTGCGACCTTCGGCTCTGAAAAATAGAGAAAATCAAGCTTTTCCTGACAAGCCAGATGTAACGTTTGCTTACATTTTTTGAACCAATTCATCTGCTACCCAGCGCATAATCTACGTCCGCCTCACCAGGGGCTGGAAAACCTGTTATGGCGGGCGAACAACGAGTTGCTTATATTGGCCAGGCGGCGGAACGCATGTCTGGCAGTATTGACGGGGGAATAACCGGGATGGCCAGAAGTTACTTTGGCACGGATGGTATCCGTGGCAGCGCCAACTCGCATCCGATGACGTCCGAGGTGGCGCTCAAGGTCGGCATGGCTGCCGGAAAGCTGTTCACAAACGGCTCCTACCGCCATCGCGTGGTGATTGGCAAAGACACGCGCCTGTCAGGTTACATGATCGAGTCCGCGCTCGTATCCGGTTTCACAGCAGCCGGAATGGATGTATTCCAGCTCGGCCCCATGCCGACGCCTGCTGTCGCCATGTTGACGCGATCGCTACGCGCCGATCTAGGCGTGATGATTTCCGCGTCCCACAATCCCTACCTCGACAACGGCATCAAGCTCTTCGGGCCTGAAGGATACAAACTGTCCGACGATCAGGAGAGTCAGATCGAGGACCTCATCCGAGGACCCTCGGAGGGCCTCTTGGCAACGGCCGATCGGATCGGCCGCGCGACCCGCATTGAAAGCGCCCGGGAGCGCTACATCGAGTTCGCCAAGCGGACACTGCCACGGAATTTGCGCTTCGATGGAATTCGCGCGGTCATCGACTGCGCAAATGGGGCTGCCTACAAAGTTGCTCCCGAAGCGCTTTGGGAGCTCGGAACCGAAGTCATCAAAATAGGTGTCGAGCCCAACGGCCTCAACATCAATAAGGACTGCGGGTCGACCTCGGCGCAAAACCTCATCCGCAAGGTCAAAGAGGTGCGAGCAGATATCGGGATCGCGTTGGACGGCGACGCGGATCGAGTCGTGATTGTCGACGAAAAAGGTCGCATCATCGATGGCGATCAACTCATGGCGGTCATCGGCGAGTTTTGGTTGCGGCGCGGCCGGCTCGCCGGTGGCGGTATCGTTGCGACAGTTATGTCCAATCTCGGACTTGAGCGGTATATCGAAGACCTCGGACTTGGCATGGCGCGAACGCCTGTCGGCGACCGCTACGTCACCGAGCATATGCGCCAGCACGGATACAATGTGGGCGGCGAGCAGTCGGGGCATATTGTTTTGTCTGATTTCTCGACGACGGGTGATGGCCTTGTCACGGCGCTGCAGATCTTGGCCGTGGTCGTCCAAAGCGGCCGTCCAGTCAGCGAGGTGTGCAATCGCTTCGAGCCGTTGCCGCAGGTCCTTGAGAATGTGCGGTACAAAGACAATCAGCCGCTGGATAATCTCGGCGTGCAGCGCGCGATCAACAACGGGAAGTCTAAACTTGGGAATGCCGGGCGCCTTGTCATTCGCCCGTCCGGTACAGAACCCGTCATTCGCGTCATGGCCGAAGGCGATGACGAGGGTCTCGTGAAGAATGTGGTTTCGGATATCGTTCACGCCCTTTCAGACGCAGCGGCTGCGTGAAGCACACAGTGCGAGAAGAATGACTTCTTGACGCCCAGTGTTTGCCGCTGTGCGGCTTGCGTGCGTGAAGGAGCTGGTTTGCTTCCTGATTGAACGTTCCTGGCAATTGGTCGGCTTGACGCGGCGACGGCACGCGCGCTAGTGCACGCTTTGCCTCAGCGCCGCAACCGCGCGAGCGCCCTGGCTGCGATGACCTTGTGGAGCCCGTCCGTGACGCCCCTCGACAAACCAACAATCCGCCCTGAGAACCCCCGTTTCTCATCCGGCCCATGTACCAAGCACAAAGGTTGGTCGCTCGACGCGCTTAACGGGGCACTGTTGGGGCGGAATCACCGACAAAAGGATACGAAGGCCAGGATCGCGGACGCACTTGCGCATACGCATTCGCTTCTCAAGTTGCCCGACGGCTATCGAGTGGCACTTGTCCCCGCGTCAGACACGGGCGCCGTGGAAATGGCTTTGTGGAATCTGCTCGGACCACGCGGCGTCGATGTGCTCGCTTGGGAGGCATTCAGCTCGGACTGGGTCACGGACATTGTCGACGAGCTGAAGCTTCGCGATGTTCGTGTCTTGAAGGCGCCATTCGGGGAGCTTCCCGATCTCGCACAAGTAGACTCTGCGCGCGACGTTGTCTTTGCCTGGAATGGCACCACGTCCGGCGTCCGCGTCCCTAATGCGGATTGGATTTCGGCTGACAGGGAAGGGCTGACGATTTGCGATGGTACATCGGCTGTGTTCGCACAAGACATGGACTGGCTGAAGCTCGATGTGATCACCTATTCCTGGCAGAAAGTGCTTGGCGGCGAAGCGCAGCACGGCATGCTGATCCTGTCCCCGCGCGCCGTTGAGCGACTGGAGACTTACACGCCGCCCTGGCCCCTGCCAAAACTGTTTCGCCTGACGAAGAACGGTGCGCTGATGTCGTCTGTCTTCGAGGGCGCTACGATCAATACGCCGTCTCTGCTGTGTACCGAGGACTATTTGGTCTCCTTGGCATTTATCGAGACCATCGGAGGTCTGGATGGCGCGATTGCGCGCGCCAACGCAAACGCAAAGACTATCGCCGATTGGGTGGGCAGGACTCCATGGGTGGACTTTTTGGCGGTCGATCCTGCAACCCGCTCCAATACATCCGTTTGTCTCAAGGTAGTGGAGCCAGACATCGTCGCACTCTCAGCCGATGCGCAATCCGCGTTCGCCAAGCGCATGGCCCAACGGTTGGAGCAGGAGGGTGTCGCCTTCGATATCGCCTCCTATCGTTCCGCGCCGCCGGGGCTGCGCATCTGGACCGGAGCCACGGTTGAGCGTTCGGACATCGAAGCGCTACTGCCCTGGCTCGACTGGGCATTTCGGTGCGAGAAGGAGGCTCTTGTCGGGTGCATATGAGTCAGTTTCCAAGGGTCGCATCGGCCCGCCAGCCAGGCTATAACGGCCCACGGCCCTGCGCTTGCGGGGCCGTTTCTTTGTTCTATCCAGGATTCAGGAGATTTTGTCGTGGCCAACGTTGTGGTCGTCGGCTCCCAATGGGGTGACGAGGGCAAAGGCAAGATTGTGGACTGGCTCTCTGAGCGTGCCGACGTGGTAGTGCGCTTTCAGGGCGGACATAACGCTGGCCACACGCTCGTGGTTGATGGAAAGACCTACAAGCTGTCCCTGTTGCCCTCCGGCGTCGTGCGCCAGAGCAAGCTCTCCGTTATTGGGAATGGCGTCGTCGTCGACCCGTGGGCCCTTGCCGAGGAGATTGCACGCATCGAGGAACTTGGGGTGCAGATCTCCCGAAACAATCTTCGGATCGCCGAGAACGCCACGCTCATCCTGCCGCTACACCGCGAGCTCGACGCGCTGCGCGAGGCGGCCGCCGGTGACGGAAAAATTGGCACAACGAAACGAGGTATCGGCCCCGCCTACGAAGATAAGGTCGGGCGACGGGCTATTAGGGTCATGGATCTGGCCGATCTATCGGTCTTGAAGCCAAAGATCGAACGTATTCTCGCTCACCACAATCCGCTGAGGCGCGGCCTCGGTGAGCCGGAAATCTCGGCGGATACACTTTGCGATCAGATCACACAGGTTGCCGATAAGATCCTGCCTTACATGGATTCGGTTTGGTCACTGCTCGATAAGGCTAAGCGCGACCGCAGTCGAATTCTGTTCGAGGGTGCTCAAGGAGCGCTTCTCGATATCGATCATGGCACCTATCCTTTCGTGACGTCCTCGAACACAGTGGCCGCGCAGGCGGCGACGGGTTCGGGGATCGGGCCGAATGCCATCGATTTCGTTCTCGGCATCACCAAGGCTTACACGACCCGCGTCGGCGAGGGGCCTTTTCCGACCGAGCTCTTCGACGAGACGGGACAGCTGATCGCAGAGCGCGGCGCGGAGTTCGGTACCGTAACGGGCCGGGCTCGGCGATGCGGTTGGTTCGATGCCTGCCTCGTGCGCCAGACCTGCAAAGTCGCTGGTATTAATGGGATCGCACTCACGAAACTCGACGTCCTGGACGATATACCCGGCGGCAAACTGAAGATCTGCGTGGGCTACAAGCTCGACGGAGTCGATCTCGACTATTTGCCGGCCGCGCAAGGAGCGCAGGCGCGGGTCAATCCCGTCTACGAAGAAATGGAGGGATGGACCGAATCGACCCGGGGCGCGCGCTCTTGGGCCGAGTTACCGGCGCAATGCATCAAGTATGTGCGCCGGCTAGAGGAGCTAACCGGCGTGCCCGTAGCGCTTCTGTCCACAAGTCCGGAACGCGACGACACAATACTCGTCCGCGACCCATTCGCGGGGTAGGGGCAGTCCAGAGTTTGAGACTTGTTGTAGTTTGGTTCTAGGATAGGATGACAACCGTTACACGCGAGGGTTGTCATGGCAGAAAAGCTGAAATGCGATCTCGTGATGCGCGGCGGGATCACGAGCGGCATCGTCTATCCACGAGCCATTGCTGAGTTAGCTAAGAACTACGATTTCTGCTCTATCGGTGGCACGTCCGCTGGCGCGATCGCCGCGGCCGGGACGGCGGCAGCGGCTCTTGGGCGCCGGAACGGCGTTGAACCCGATCCGTTCGAAAGCCGCATCAAGGATCTGCCGCGCGAATTGGGCACCAAGTACCGGGGCAAGACACAGCTGGAACGGTTGTTCCAGCCTGAGCACGGAACCCGGCGTCTTTTCAGTGTGCTGATGGCGGGACTTGGGCGCGAGAGCCTTTTCCTGAAGGTTCCAAGAATTCTCGTCGCGTTATGGCGGAACTATTGGCCGCTGACGTTGCTGGGCGCTTTGATTGGGTTGGGGCCTGTGATTGCCTTCGTCGCCACATCCGGCCTAAGTGGATTTTGGTTCTACCTTCTCTTGGCCTTAGGCCTATTAGCGGCTGCGGTTGTTGTGACCGTGGCAGCTTCTGGCGGTGTCGTGTCGGACGTGTTGAAGCGCTTGCCGGAGAACGGTTACGGCATGTGCTCTGGCTCTGATGGTCCCGGTGCCTATTCCGAGAGCAATGAAAACGGCCCTCCGCTTACGGATTGGCTGCATACGCTGTTTCAAGATTTGGTGGGTGCAGGGCGTGACGCGGCGCCCGTAACGTTCGGCGACCTTTGGGGCAATGGCGGCAATCCAGAAGCAAAGCGCGACATCGAGCTCGTGCTAATGAGCACGAATATTACGCGGGGAATCTCGCAGCGATTTCCGTTCCTGGAGGGAAGTTGGGGAAGGCTATTGTTCAAGAAAGAAGA
Source organism: Methyloceanibacter sp. (assembly GCA_029287395.1). GTDB lineage: Bacteria > Pseudomonadota > Alphaproteobacteria > Rhizobiales > Methyloligellaceae > Methyloceanibacter. The sequence continues at coordinate 21,638 of JARFRF010000199.1, forward strand.
GTTTGCCGAACTGTTTCCGCCTTCTGTCGTCAAACATCTCTGCGAGAAAGGTGAACTTCGAAAACGGACTGCTAGCGATGAGGACTGGGCCGATTATGAGTCCGAGGTCGAGACGAGAGGCTTTGTGCCTCTACCTGCGCCAGCGGACCTGCCAATACTTCTTGGCGCGCGTTTGAGCTTAAGCTTTCCGTTTCTTCTAAGCGCCGTGCCTCTCTATGCGGCCAACGGGCTGGCGAAGCCTGCGCGTGGGAAAATACCTTTGGAACGCTGCTGGTTTTCGGATGGCGGGCTGACCAGCAACTTCCCCCTTCACTTCTTCGACTCTCCCCTTCCGCGACATCCCACGTTCGGTATCAATCTGATGCCAGCGTCGGTTAGGCTCGCTGATACGGGCGGTGCGTCGGATAAAATCCCTGATTCTAGCGCCGCGAGCGACGATCCCTGGTCATACATTTACATGCCGAGCACAAACGCATCGGGCATCAGCGATGCGGCGCCTTTCAACATATTTGATCGTAAGGGCCCGAGTGTTGGTGGTTTTTTCAGCGCGATGTTCGATACTGCGCGTAACTGGGCAGACACCGAACTAATGGCAATGCCGGGATACCGCGATCGCATCGTGCATGTGATGCTAAGAAGTGACGAGGGAGGCTTGAACCTGAACATGCCCGATACGCTTATCCGCGATGTCGGTGAGCGGGGCGAAAAGGCCGGTGAGCTGCTCGCTGCACGATTCGCCGAGGAGCCGGGACTTGATCCCCAAAGGGGCGGAGAAATCACACTCACATGGGATAACCACCGCTGGGTTCGGTATCGGTCGCTCATGGCCGGCCTTGAGCTTGTGCTGAAGGGTGTCCGCAGCTCTTGGAACACGGGCTATGGAACGCTCCTCGACCGGCCCATGGGTGAGACGCCAAGCTATCAGTTCCAGAATATGCGGCAGCGTGACTTTGCGCGGCAGTCCACCGCAACCGTCTTAGCTGTCGCCAACGACTGGGAGACTGTTCCGAGCTTCGACCGCTACGATGGTAAGACGGACGGACGGTCGCCGCGGCCAAAACCTACCTTGCGCATGATGCCGCTAGGCAGTGGCGATCCCCGGGCGGAGCGGCCAGACGGATCGGAAACTCCACGCGGGACAAACAAAGGGACGGTCTAGACCGTGCTCTCTGGGCGCAGACACTTGCAGCTATGCAAGGAGCCTTGGTGCTGCCAAGCTAAAGTCTCAAAGCAATTGCCGTAAGGGCAATGCGGTTGCGGGGTCCTCCACTCTTGCGCATTAGTTTTCGGGCGACACTCCTCACGCTTATGCTGGCCGTGCTGTTGACGGCGGTGACGCTGCTCGCTGTCGCGGCCTATCTGTATGCCCGTTTCGCAGTGCAGGACCTCGGTGCGCAAGTTATCACCCAGGCATCCGAACGAGTGGTGCAGCACGTTCAGCATGCGCTTGACGTTGCGGAGGACGAGGTCGACACCGTTGGGCGTCTCATCGCGGAGGGGTGGATCGATCCGGACGATGAGGAGCGTTTGAGCACCTATTTCGCTGCTGCTCTAGAGGCGCGCCCGAGCCTGTCTTACATGTCTTTCAGCATGCCGAGCGGAAAGTACTTTCACGCCTTTCGCGATCGGAACGGCACGCTCACCGTCTTATGGCTGACGCCGGAGGAGGATGGTAGCCGCCATCTACGCGAGTTCACCGTCGTGTCTGGCAAGCCTTGGCAACCGCTGCGAGACATTCCAAATTCGAAAAGAACGCCACCCTTTGAGCGCCCCTACTACAAGGAGATCGTCAAGGCTGGGAAACCGATTTGGACGGAGTCTTATGTGTTTCTCGGCTCAGGCGAGTCCCTTGACGTTCCAGGCGTAAGCCGAGGTGAGCCGGTGGTAGGGCCAGATGGCAAGTTCGTCGGAGTCCTAACGGCAGATTTCGACCTTTACGCCCTGAGCCGGTTCCTGCGCGGCGTGACATTGGGCCCCGATAGCGTCTCCTTCATGTTGGAGATCACCAGGGATGGGGACAGGCGCGTGATCGCCCATCCGTCTGCGGCCGACCCCGATGAATCTAGCCGAATCGACCTTGCGCACCCCGCCACCGACGGCGAGGGCATGGTCACCATCCGAGCTGAAGATATAGCGGATGCGCGGGTTGCCAGGTTCCTTGAGCCGCTTGGCGCGAATCTCTCAGGCACGCCCTCTACGCTGCAAGAAGTTCAATTCGAGGCGGACGGTCAGATTTATGTCGGCGGCTATCGGCATCTGGGCCGGGAGGGCGGCCCCAACTGGATCATCGGCATGCTGTTACATGAAGACGGCGTCTTCGGTGACGTTCAGCGCATGGCCCAGCTCATGGTCTATCTTGGGTTTGGCGGGGTGCTGCTGGCGGCGGTCCTATCGGCCCTTCTTTCGAAGCGCATTGCCAGCAATCTCGGCGCGATTTCGGAGGAAACGCGCAGCATCGGGCAGTTTCGCTTGGATCCGAAGCCGCCTGTGCCCAGTCGCATCCGTGAGATCAGCACACTTGCGACAGCCGTTGAGGAGATGAAGACCGGCCTTCGGTCCTTTCAGAAATATGTGCCTGCAGATTTGGTACGCCTGCTGCTGGAATCGGGCGAAGAAGCAAAGCTCGGGGCCGAGCGAACCGAGGTCACAGTGTACTTCTCTGACCTTGTGGGCTTCACCTCGATATCTGAAACGCTTCCGCCCGACACGCTGGTCAAGCTCCTCGCGAGCTATCTCGACGAAATGACGGGTGAGATCCATCGGCATGGCGGCACGGTCGACAAATTCATTGGCGACGGCATTATGGCGCTTTGGGGCGCGCCGCGCTCACTCGATCGAGATGCGCTGGGTGCGTGTCGTGCAGCCCTTGCCAACCGCGCGAGGCTCGCAGATCTGCGGGTGACCTGGGCTCAGGAAGGGCTGCCTCTCCTGCTGACTCGCACGGGGATTCACACAGGCTCTGCGATGGTCGGCAATTTCGGTAGTCCTAGCCGGCTCGACTACACGGCGATTGGCGACACGGTAAACGTTGCGAGTAGGCTGGAAGGACTCAATCAGCTTTACGGCACCGATATTCTCATCAGCGACGTGACCCAGCGCGCGGTGGACGACGCAATCCTTACACGGCCTATCGACAAGGTCGCAGTCAAAGGTCGACAAGAAGGTCTGATGATCTATGCCTTGTTAGGGGAACGCGAAGCCTCCTCTGAGGAAGACATCGCCTTGGCACGCGCGAGCGCGGAGGCAATGGAGCTTTACTTCAGCCGGAAGTGGGAGGCCGCGGGGGCTGCTTTCACTGCCATTCTGAAACAAAGCCCAGACGATAAGCCTGCTCTTGTCATGCGCGACCGATGCAAGGCGTTCCGGAACTCGCCACCGCCGGCGGACTGGGACGGCGTGTCTCATGCGCCGAAATGAGATGTTGGAGGGCTGTGCTGCCGCGTTGAGCCGGCTTGCGTAAGAGGCCGCACGTTAGTATCGATCCTCCGAGCGGAGTAATCGGGCGAGCTGGATCACGGAGTCCGTCTTCCGCCACCTGTTCCGCCAATCTCAAAGCCTCATAGGGAACGACATGGCCGACAAGACCTACCCTTGGAAGATTGCCTGGATCACGGGTGCTTCGGGCGCGATTTGCGGCGAGATCGCGCAGCGTCTTGCAAAAGCCGGCGTCAAGGTCGCCGCAACAGCGCGGCCAAGCGAGAAGCTCGATGAGTTGGCGGCCTCCAGCCCCAGCATTACGGCCTTTCCGGCCGATGTTCTCGACGTTGAGGCCCTAAAGGCATGCGCGGCAAAAGTAGAAGCCGAGCTTGGGCCGATCGATCTCGCACTACTCGGCGCCGGAATGTATGTGCCGTTCGACATTCGCAACATCGATACGGAGGGTTTTCGTCAAACGATGGCTCTCAACGTGGATGGTGTCTTGAACGGCATTGCAGCTGAGCTGCCTGCGATGCTTGAGCGAGGCGAGGGTCATCTTGCTATTATGGGATCGCTCTTCGGCTACGCAGGTTGGCCAGGCAACGGCAGTTATGGGGCCAGTAAGGCGGCCGTCATCAATCTGGCCGAGAGCTTGAAGCTGGAACTGCGTGGGACAGGAATCGACATCACCCTTATCAATCCCGGCTTTGTCGATACGCCACTCAATGCCTCGTACGATCCAAAGAAGAAGCTCTTCGTAATGTCGAAAGAGCGGTGCGCCCGGAAGATTCTCGAAAAGCTTCCGAAGCGGCCTTATGAGATCGCGTTCCCGCCACAGGTCGAGATCTTCCTCAAGACTGTTCGCAACCTGCCGCGCGCCGCGTCCTTCCCTGTCGTGCGCTGGTTCATCAAAGCGACAGGGGCATAAGGCTCAAGCCGACTTGGCGGGTGGCGGTGCCATGAATTCCGGCCCCACCGGGTCAGTGATCGTCTCGGCCAGAATTTCGTCGATCTCACGCATGGTCGCGTTATCGATGTGCCAGTCCATGATGTCGCCGACTGGCGCCAATTGTTCCGGGCGCCGTGCGCCCCAAAGTGCGATAGTGTTTCCCCGATCCAGAACC
>JARFRF010000031.1 GCA_029287395.1 Methyloceanibacter sp.
GGCGCGGTGGGGCGGACCATCAATACGCTGCAGCGAGCGTTCCTTTTGCGGTCATGCTCGGACGGCTATTACGAAGCCCGGACCCGCCCTTGTCTGCTCTACCAAATCAAAAGATGTAGCGCTCCGTGCACTGGGGAAATATCGGAGGAAGACTATGGCGCGCTGCTGGACGAAGCGTTGAGCTTTTTGCGCGGTGAGAGCGATGAGGTGAAACACCGGCTCCGCGCCCTGATGGAGGAAGCCAGCGAGTCTCAGGATTATGAGCGCGCGGCGGGCTTCCGGGACCGGCTCACCGCGCTCAGCCACATTCAATCGCACCAGGGCATCAACCCGCGCACCGTGAAGGACGCCGACGTGTTGGCGGCTTACCAACAGGCCGGGCAGACTTGTGTTCAGGTCTTCTTCTTCCGTGCCGGGAACAATTGGGGTAACCGGGCCTATTTCCCGCGCGCAGACAAAGCTCTGACCGTCGAAGAGGTTCTCGAAGCCTTCATTGCGCAGTTCTACGACGATAAGCCAGCGCCACGTCACATCCTGCTCAGCCACGAGATTGCGGGCCAAAGCCTTTTGTCCGACGCACTAGAACTGAAGGCTGGCCACAAAGTCGAGGTGCTGACGCCCCAGCGTGGCGAAAAACGCGAGCTGGTTGAGCATGTGCGGACAAATGCGCAAGAAGCGCTCGGTCGCCGCCTCGCCGAACACGCCTCGCAACGCGCGATATACACAAGACTCGCCGAGCTTCTTGAGCTTGAGGAAATGCCGGAACGCATCGAGGTTTACGACAACAGCCACATCTCCGGAACGAACCCGGTCGGCGCCATGATTGTGGCTGGTCCAGACGGGTTCCAAAAGGCGCAGTACCGTAAGTTCAACATGAAGGGCGAGGACCTGACGCCCGGGGACGACTACGGCATGATGCGGCAAATGCTGACCCGCCGCTTCAGCCGCCTCCTGAAAGAGCGCGAGAATGACGAAGAGGATAACTGGTCAATGCCAGACCTGGTGCTGATCGACGGTGGCCCGGGCCAACTCTCCGCGGCCCACGACGTCTTGGAGGAACTCGGCCTCACGGATATCAGTCTGGCGGCGGTCGCCAAGGGTCCGGACCGGAATGCCGGACGCGAACGCATCTACCGCAAGGGCAAGGACCCGTTGATGTTGGAGCCACGAGACCCCGTACTCTACTGTATCCAGACGCTGCGTGATGAGGCACACCGCTTTGCCATCGGCGCCCACCGGACCCGGCGAAAGAAAGGCCTCACCGCCTCGCCGCTCGACGAAGTGCCGGGGATCGGCCCTACGCGCAAGCGCGCGCTTCTACGACATTTCGGTTCCGCAAAGGCCGTTAGCCGAGCGGGAATCACCGATCTAGAAAGTGTTGGCGGCATCAGCGCGCAAATGGCAAAAACCATCTACGATTTTTTCCACGAACGCGGTTAGCACCGGCGTCCATTGCGCTATGTTGGCAACCACGAACTTCAGTTGAGCGATCGCAATATGTCGGAACAAGGATTAGCGGGACGAGGCGTGCCGGATGGCCACCATGCCAATCGTGGGCGTGATGCGAATCGACGCAACTTCAGCAGTCTCCCGAACATTCTGACCTATGCCCGCATCGTCGCCGTACCGGCCCTGGTGGCCTGTTTCTTCGTCGAGGCAGACTGGGGCCGTTGGTTGGCCATGTGGATCTTCATTGCCGCAGGCGTGAGCGATTTTCTCGACGGCTATCTGGCGCGCGCCTGGCAGCAGCAAAGCGCGCTCGGTCAGATGCTGGACCCGATCGCCGACAAACTGATCGTCGCAGCCGCGCTGCTGATGCTGGCCGCCAATGGAACTATCGCCGGATGGTCCCTCTGGGCCGGCGTCATCATTCTGTCCCGCGAGATTCTTGTTTCCGGTTTGCGTGAGTTCTTAGGCAGCCTCAGCGTCAGCGTGCCTGTGTCCAATCTCGCAAAATGGAAGACCGTGGTGCAGATGGTTGCCATCGGCTTTCTGCTTGCCGGTCCCGCCGGCGACAAGGTCTGGCCGTACACGACGAATTTCGGCCTGACCTTGCTGTGGATCGCCGCCATCCTCACGCTCTACACCGGCTACGATTATCTGCGGGCCACACTCCGCCATCTCATGCCCGGCGACAAATAGGTCCTGCAGCCATGACACGCCTCCTATACTTCGCTTGGGTGAAGGACAAGACGGGCATCGCCGCCGAAGATGTTGACCTGCCGGAAAACATCGACACGGTCGCCGACGTCATCGCCTGGCTGAAGACGCGCGGACCTCAATATGAAAACGCGTTTGCGCAGAGCGAGGCCATCCGCGCCGCGATCGACCAGACCCATGCGCGCATCGACGCATCGGTCGCCAGTGCCAAAGAGATCGCGTTCTTCCCGCCCGTCACCGGCGGCTGAAGATGACGCGACTAGGCGCACTCGGAGGCCGATCGTGATCCGCGTTCAAACCGGCGACTTCGACATCGGCAAAGAGATCGAACGCCTCCGTGCCGACCGCACGGACATCGGCGCCATCGTGACATTTAGCGGCACTGTCCGCGACGCGCAGCGCGACGACGGAGGCGCGGTCACCGAGATGACCCTGGAACATTATCCGGGTATGACCGAGAAAGAACTCGCGCGCATCGAAGAAGAAGCGCATACGCGTTGGCCGCTTCAAGCCTCGCTAATCGTCCATCGTGTGGGCACACTGAGGCCCGGCGACAATATCGTGCTTGTGATCGCCGCCTCGGCCCATCGTGAAGCCGCCTTCGAGGCGGCCAGCTTCCTCATGGACTATCTGAAGACGTCTGCCCCCAACTGGAAACGCGAGAGCGGAGCCGAAGGGGAGCGCTGGGTGGACGCGAACGAGAAAGACTATCGCGCAGCGACCCGATGGCGCGAAGACTAGCCCCGCAGGTCAGGCGCCTGCACGAACTGATCTGCCTCCCCCCAAACAGCCCTCAGTAAGGACGACCGCCAGGCCACTATCCCCACCCAATTCGCCGCACCACGTTTGAGGACTATATTCGTATTCATGCGTCGAGCACTCCGTCGCCGTCCAACAGTGGCTTCGACAGATCCTCGCGCGAGCTTGATGTGTTGCGGACCGCTCTTTCGGCGAGCTTTTCGCGACGCTTTGCTCTTGTGGGCACGCGGGCGCGGTTCAGGCTGGAAAGGCGGAAGAGAGAACGAGACCGGCTCCGCTGGTCTTGAGCTTTTGCAGAGCCCCACCCCCTCACCGCACCCTGACGAGGCGCGCGCCTTTGGGCAGCGATGTCTGCGCGGGCCCCCAGCCGCAGATCGTGCGGTAG
>JARFRF010000068.1 GCA_029287395.1 Methyloceanibacter sp.
AACATCACCGACTACGGTGCATTCGTTGAGTTAGAGCCTGGGGTCGAGGGTCTGATCCACGTCTCCGAGATGAGTTGGACAAAGAAGAACATTCATCCTGGCAAAATCATTTCCACGAGCCAGGAGGTTGAAGTCCAAGTTCTGGAGGTCGATCCCGACAAGCGTCGGATCTCGCTCGGTCTAAAGCAGACCCAGGAAAACCCTTGGGTTGCCTTTGCGGCAGCGCACCAGCCGGGCACCGAGATCGAGGGTCAGATCCGCAACATCACCGAGTTCGGTCTATTCGTAGGCCTGGATGGCGGGATCGACGGCATGGTCCATCTATCGGATTTGGACTGGTCCAAGTCCGGGGAGGAAGCCCTCAAGGACTACAAGAAGGGTGACACTGTGAAGGCGGTCGTTTTGGAGGCCGACTCAGACAAGGAACGCATTAGCCTAGGCATCAAGCAACTCAGCGCCGATCCATTCGAAGGCGCAGCTTCTTCCGAGAAGCTTGGCAAGGGCGCACGTGTGACTTGCGAGGTCACGGCTGTGAAGGACAATGGTATTGAGGCCAAGCTCCTCGATCACGATTTGACGACGTTCATCCGCCGTTCCGACCTGTCTCGCGATCGCTCGGAACAACGTCCCGATCGCTTCGGTGTCGGCGAGAAGTTCGATGCCCTGGTGACGCAAGTCGATCAGAAGGCCCGAAAGATCTCTGCGTCCATCAAGGCGTTGGAGATTGCCGAGGAGAAGGAAGCGGTGGCCCAATACGGCTCGACCGATTCCGGCGCCTCACTCGGCGATATTCTCGGCGCAGCCCTCAACAAGGCCAAGGATGGCGACGAGGGACCTGAAGAAGAAGCAGCAGAGACAGCAGCCGACGCGGAAGCTGAGGCGGCGCCAAAGCCCAAGTCCAAGCGCGCAGCCAAGTCAGCGGCGAGCAGCGAGGACACGGACGAGCCCTCGGCGGACTCGTGAGTTCGCGCGCCTCACAGGCGCCAGATTTTCGATGTCTCTCGGGCCGTAGTCGATTAAACTGCGGCCCACCCCTTTTTGAACACAAGTCGCAATCCGCGTAGATGTGCCCTAAGCGGCAATACTCGAGTCGCAACATATGAGCCTTGACGTAGAACGCGTAGTCGAACGACGCCGCCTCAAGCGCCGTGTTTCCGTGTGGCGCATCGCCGCCGTGCTACTCGCGGTGCTGTTTCTGGGGTCGCTTCTCATGGGGACCTCACAAACGGGCGGCTCGGGCGGGATTTTGCCGCACGTGGCGCGGATTAGCATCAATGGTGTGATCACAAACGACCGAAAGATGATCGACCTCATCGATCGGGTCGGCAAGGCCAGCCAAGTCAAGGCGGTGATTGTCGAGGTCAATAGTCCTGGCGGGACGACCACCGGGGGAGAAGCGCTCTACGACGCGATCCGCCGCCTGTCTGAGAAGAAACCCGTGGTTGCAACCTGCGGGACTCTCGCGACCTCTGCTGCCTACATCGTCGCCCTCGCGACTGACAGGATTTTCGTCTACGGCAACACAATCACGGGCTCCGTTGGCGTGGTCTTCCAATGGGCCAATGTGACTGAGCTGATGAAGACCCTGGGTATTCAGTTCGAGGATGTGAAGAGCGGTTCCCTGAAAGCCGTGCCCAGTCCTTTCGAGCCGACGACCGAGGAGGCCCGCGAGGTCACCGAAGAGATGGTCAACGACGCCATGGATTGGTTCGTAGGCCTGGTGAAGACGCGTCGCGAGATTCGGCCAGATGCGGTTCCAGGACTAACCAAGGGACGCATCTATTCGGGACGTCAGGCGGTCGAATACCTTCTTGCGGATCAGATCGGGGATGAGCGTGCTGCTCGCGCTTGGCTTGTAAAGGAACGCGGCGTCCAGACGGGCTTGAGAGTTCGACAATGGAAGCCGGCTACCGAGGATACGGGCTTTCTTGGTCTTGCTGCTGATACTGTAGCGACCGCATTTGGTCTTTCTGGCAGCAGTGTTTCCGCATGGCTGGACGAGGCGACCGCAGTACTTGAACTTGACGGTCTTGTCTCGGTTTGGCACCCTGTTTCAAATTAGTGGGGCATGGATCGCAGCAAGACTGGTCTGCGGTTCGTTCGGGGCGTGCCAATGATAAAGTCTGAACTGATTCAACGGGTGGCCGCCGCCAATCCGCATTTGTTTCATCGTGATGTTGAGCGCATCATCAATATCATTCTCGACGAGATAACGGGCGCCTTGGCGCGCGGGGACCGTGTTGAACTGCGCGGCTTTGGGGCCTTCACCGTGAAGCATCGCGCGGCACGTCAGGGTCGTAACCCGCGTACAGGCGATACGGTCTTCGTGGAGGACAAGTATGTGCCTTTCTTCAAGACAGGCAAGGAATTGCGCGAACGCCTCAACCCCGAAACCAATCAGGGGAGCGCTTAGCGCGAACTGCGTGTGGCTCTTGACGGGCCTCTCGAGGATCGAGACGTGACCCGGAAGCTCGTTTTGGGACTTGTCGTTATCCCGCTCGGCCTGGCGTTGATCGCCCTTGCCGTTGTCAATCGTAGCCCAGCCGAACTCATTCTCGATCCATTTGGCGGTGAGCAGGGTTACATAGTCGAGGCGCCTCTGTTTCTATTTCTGCTTTGCGCCTTTGCTCTGGGCCTGCTAATCGGCGGATTCGCCTCCTGGCTAAGTCAGGGAAAATGGCGTCGTACAGCTCGCGCCGAAGCCCGCGAGGCACGAGACTGGCGTCGCCAGGCGGATCGCTTGGAGCGCGAGCTGGAATCGGTCAACGCGTCTCAGCAGCGGCCTCAGATCCCCGCCGAATAGGCGTGCCTCAATGGACTTTTTGACTGGCTTTGGTCTCTTTGCTGTGACGGCGATGCTGGTCACCTACGCCCTAGAAGACCGCAGCCCCTGGTTTATCCTCGCATTCGCGTTTGCCTGTCTCCTCGGGTCGGCGTATGGGTTCTTGCAGGGCGCTTGGCCTTTTGGGGTGCTGGAAGCGATCTGGGCGGGTGTCGCAGGCTATCGCTGGCGCCAGCGCGTTGATCGGTAAGCCCTATATTGCGGTGCGATGGACTTAGGCGCTTGGATTTCATAGGGTGAACGCCGCTTTGGACCCCGCTATCGGGTGCCCCTCGTGTCACAACCCTTATGAAGAGCCCACGTGACTGTCGAAGTTAAAATCTGCGGCGTGCGGACGCCTGCCATCCTCGAAGCCGCCATCAGCGCTGGCGCCGAGTTTGTGGGATTCGTCTTCTTCCCCAAGAGTCCGCGTAATCTCACAGTTCCGGATGCGGTCGATTTAGCCGGCGCCGTAGGTAGGCGTGCCAGAACAGTCGCGGTCGTGGTCGACCCGGACGATGATCTGGTCGACCGAATTGTTGCCAACGTTCGGCCGGACGTTCTCCAACTGCACGGCGCTGAGACGCCAGAACGCGTGGGCGCAATCAAGACGCGAGCCGGTTTGACCGTTTTCAAGGCTGTCCCCGTCTCTGATGCCTGGGAGGTAGCGGCTGCGGAACGTTATAGTGCCGTGGCGGATCGAATCCTCTTCGATACAAAGGCGCCCCCGGGCTCGGAGCTACCCGGTGGGAACGGCTTGTCTTTCGACTGGGCAATTCTGGAGGCGGCAGCGGCGCCGTTCGCGCTCTCAGGCGGTCTGGATGCTAACAATGTTGCCGAGGCCATTCGCCAGTCGGGTGCGGCGCTCGTCGACGTTTCGTCTGGCGTTGAGACGGCGCCTGGCGAGAAGGATTCAGTTCTTATCAATCAGTTCGTTCACGCGGTCCGCGAGGCCGCGCCAAAACAGAAGAAAGCATCATGAGCACAATGACCGATGCATTGAATACCTATCGCAGTGGGCCGGACGACCACGGCCATTTCGGCCTGTTCGGCGGACGCTATGTGGCCGAGACGCTCATGCCACTGATCTTGGACCTGGAACAGGCCTATAACGAGGCCAAGTCCGACCCGGCCTTTCAAGCAGAACTCGATTCTCTAAATACCCATTATTCGGGGCGTCCGAGCCCGCTATATTTCGCTGAGCGGCTTACCGAGCACTTTGCCGGCGCCAAGATCTACTTCAAACGTGACGAGCTCAACCATACCGGTTCCCACAAGATCAATAATTGTCTGGGGCAGATCCAACTCGCGAAGCGCATGGGCAAGACTCGCATCATTGCCGAGACGGGCGCCGGGCAGCATGGCGTCGCTGTGGCGACGGTGGCCGCTCGTTTTGGGCTCCCATGCGAAATTTACATGGGCGCCACGGACATTGAGCGTCAGAAGCCAAATGTCTTCCGGATGCGGCTACTTGGGGCAAAGGTCAATCCGGTCACGTCCGGTTCCGGCACGCTAAAGGATGCCATGAACGATGCGTTGCGCGATTGGGTCGCGAATGTGCACGACACTTTCTACATTATCGGCACTGTGGCGGGGCCGCACCCCTATCCGGCGATGGTCAGAGACTTCCAGTCGGTGATCGGAAAGGAAACGCGCGAGCAGATGATGGAGCGCGAAGGGCGTTTACCTGACACGCTCGTGGCCTGCATCGGCGGCGGGTCCAATGCGATGGGTTTGTTTCATGCATTTCTGGATGACCGCTCTGTGAAGATATATGGCGTCGAGGCAGGAGGTCATGGGCTCGATGTACCCAATGGTCACGCAGCGTCTATGACGGGCGGTGAGCCAGGCGTTCTGCACGGCAACAGAACGTATTTGCTCCAGGACGATGATGGCCAAATCCTTGAAGGTCACTCTATTTCGGCCGGGCTCGACTACCCGGGCGTTGGGCCTGAACACTCATGGCTTAAGGATAGCGGTCGCGTCACATACGTGGCCGTAACCGACAAGGAAGCGCTTGCGGCTTTCCAACTCTGCACCAAACTCGAAGGGATCATCCCAGCGCTTGAACCGTCTCACGCGCTAGCTCATGTGCAGAAGATTGCGCCCCAGCTTTCGAAAGACAATTTGTTGGTCATGAACATGTGTGGTCGCGGCGACAAAGACATCTTTGCGGTTGCCGAGCACCTCTCGATGGAAATGTAGGTATGACGCGGATAGACCAAACGTTCGCAAAGCTCAAAGCGGAGGGGCGAGGCGGGCTCGTTACATTCATTACGGCGGGCGATCCGGACTACGACACGTCGTTGTCGCTCTTGAAGGGTCTTCCAGGGGCCGGCGCAGATATTGTCGAGCTCGGCATGCCGTTCTCCGACCCGATGGCTGACGGCCCGGCCATTCAAGCTTCGTCGCTTCGGGCCTTGAAGGCTGGTCAGACGATGAAGAAGACCCTGGCCATGGTTCGCGACTTCAGGACCGAGAATACTTCCACCCCGATCGTGCTCATGGGCTACTACAATCCGATCTATGTCTATGGCGTCGACCGCTTCGTGACTGATGCGAGCGAGGCGGGTGTCGATGGGCTGATTATCGTGGATATGCCGCCTGAGGAAGACGAGGAACTCCGTCCTGTTACTGCCGAAAGAGCTTTAAACTTCATTAGGTTAGCAACTCCGACGACCGACGAGCGGCGTCTTCCCGCCGTGCTCGCGAACACCTCCGGTTTTGTCTACTATGTCTCAATCGCCGGGATCACCGGTACCGCCGCGCCTGATGTCTCGTCGGTTGGTGCGCATGTGGCCCGTATCAAGGCCCATACCGACCTGCCCATCGCGATCGGTTTTGGGGTCAAGACCCCCGAGCAAGTCCGCGATCTGGCGGCACTTGCAGAGGGTGTGGTTGTCGGGTCGGCCCTGGTTGCGACGATTGGGAGCACACTTGACGAGAACGAGCGAGCGACAGCGGAGACGAAACCTAAACTCCTGGGGCTTGTCGAGTATCTTTCAGAGCCGCTCCGCCGGCGCGCGGAAGCCCCGGCGATCTAGAACGGTAGCAGCGTAGAGAGTTGGACCAGTGAACTGGATCAATAGCGTCGTCAGACCCAAAATCCGCAGTTTCCTTCGGAAGAAGGAAATACCGGATAATCTGTGGGTCAAATGTCCCGAGACTGGGCAGATGATCTATTACAAGGATCTCGAGGCCAATCAGTTCGTCGTGCCCGGGTCTAATTTCCACATGCGCATGACCGGGCCCGCTCGTCTCAAGGCGCTATTCGACGATGGGAAGTATGCCCCGCTGCATTTGCCGGACGTACCTTACGATCCCCTCAAGTTTCGCGACGAGCGCCGCTATACGGATCGCCTGAAAGATGCCCGAAGCAAGACAGGGCTGAATGACGCTCTTCACTCAGGGCTTGGCAAGCTACACGGTGATACCGTCGTTGCGGCCGTTCAAGATTTCGACTTCATGGGTGGCTCCTTGGGTACAGCCGCCGGGGAGGCGGTCATTTCCTCAATGCGTGCGGCGCTGGTGCGAAACGCCCCCTTTATTCTTTTTGCGGCGTCAGGGGGCGCGCGCATGCAAGAAGGAATCCTCTCGCTCATGCAGATGCCACGCACGACAGTCGCCGTGCAGGAGCTGCGGGAGGCCGCGCTTCCCTATATCGTGGTTCTCACCAACCCGACCACGGGCGGGGTGACCGCTTCCTACGCCATGCTCGGCGATATTCATATTGCCGAACCGGGCGCGCTAATCGGCTTCGCAGGGCCGCGCGTGATCGAGCAAACAATCCGAGAGCAACTTCCCGCCGGATTCCAGCGTTCGGAGTATCTATTGGAACACGGCATGGTTGATATGGTGATCCACCGCCATGATCTGCGCGCCACGTTGGCGCGCCTGTGCAATTTGCTTCTTCATCGCCGCCAGGATGTTGCGGTCGACGATGAGGCAGAAGCGATCACGCATCGACCCGCTGACAACGGTTCAGCGATCGAGCAGTCTACGGCGGATGCGGAAAGTGATCCTGCAAGGCCAAGCGGGAACGGGCTTGATAGAAGCGATCGCGAGGAGCCGGAGGCTGGAAAAGTCGTGGCCCAAGCTCCAACCACTGGCGCTAATCAACAAACATCTCATAATGCATAAGTTGCGTCGGGCTGGCCCCTTCGATCAAGACGGGCCATGCTAGGCACCTGAAACAAGGTACCTTCGATAAGGCCGATAGAGGATTGACCACTCTCCCCGATAGTGCTCGCGGCGCGATGCCCGACCCATCCGAGGTTGTGAGCTCGACGCTTCTGGAGCGGCTGAAATCGCTCCATCCGCAGTCGATCGATTTGTCTCTCGGACGCATCGAGAGGCTTCTGGATCGGCTTGGAAATCCGCAGGACAAGCTGCCGCCCGTCGTACACATCGCCGGCACCAACGGCAAAGGCTCAACACTGGCCTTCGTGCGTGCGATCTCTGAGGCGCTCTCGAAGCAGGTGCACGTATACACTTCGCCCCATTTAGTGGACTTCCACGAACGCATCGTGCTGGCAGGGCCGGGTGGCGCATCGCCGATCAGCGAGGAACGCCTCGTCGATTGTCTGGAACGCACCGAGGCAGCCAATGGCGGTGCGCTGATCACGCTTTTCGAGATCACGACGGCAGCGGCATTCTTGGCATTTTCTGAGGCGCCGGCCGACTTGCTCTTGCTTGAGACAGGCTTGGGCGGGCGTCTCGATGCGACGAACGTGGTCAAGAAACCGGCGCTCACGATCATCACCCCTATCGCTATCGACCATGTGTCGTTTCTTGGTGATACGCTTCCCAAAATCGCTGCCGAAAAGGCGGGCATCCTAAAGCCTGAGGTGCCATGCATTGTCGGTCGCCAGGAACCCGAAGCCCTCGAAGTCATCGAGGCCCGCGCGGCAGAGGTTGGCGCGCCGTTGCATGTCGCTGGGCGCGATTTCGATGCCCACGAGCAGCAAGCACGATTGATCTTTCAGACAGCATCGCGATTGCTAGACTTGCCGCTGCCGCGCCTAGCCGGCCGACATCAAATTGACAACGCGGGCGTTGCGATTGCTGCCGCTAGCGTGGTGTTCGGCGATACGCTCGCCCAACAGGCGATCGAGGCCGGTGTGACGAACGCATACTGGCCTGCGCGGCTTGAACGCTTGTCTGTTGGCACCCTTCATGCCTACGCGAGCGAAGGCACGGAAATCTGGCTGGACGGCGGTCACAATGAGGCTGGAGGGCAGGCGGTTGCAGACACGCTAGCCGCACTCGATGAGCGCGTCCCACGGCCCGTGCATGTGATCTGGGGCATGATGGATACGAAGGACGCGCATCGCTTCATTGCCCCGTTCAACGGGCTTGCAGAACGCATCTACACGGTGCCAATCCCGGGGGAGGCAAATGCCTTCGATGCGGCCGAATTGGCAGAGGTTGCGAAGAGTGCAGGGTTCGATGCTGTGCCCGCGCACAGCGTTCAGGAGGCCTTGCGGCGCTCGGCGTCGGGAGAAGAGCCCGTGCGCGTCCTCTTATGCGGATCGCTGTATCTTGCGGGTCACGTTCTCAGGCTCCATTCGGGCCGCTAAACTTACGTAGAGTGGCTTTATGCGAACCCGTCCACAGCGCCACCGATCCAAGCCGCGAGTTGGTTCTTGGGATAGGCGCCGCGGAGCGTATCGACGACCTCGCCATCCTTGAAGATGATCAGCGTGGGAATAGCCCGAACATTGTACTTCGCGGGCGCGTCGGGGTTCTCGTCGATGTTGAGCTTTGTGATCTTCACCTTGTCACCGAGGTCCTGAGCAATCTCTTCCAGCGCAGGCGCGATCTGACGGCAGGGGCCACACCACTCGGCCCAAAAATCCACTACAACTGGCGTGGAAGACTTAAGAACTTCTGCCTCGAACGTGTCGTCTGAAACCTTGTCGGTCGCCATCGATCGTCTCTCCTCATCGCCAGCCAGCGCATCCGGCCAGCTCGTCTGTTGCTCCCGGAACCTAGGTGCGGCCCTCAGAGGCGTCAAGGCCGCCGCGCTTGCAAGATTTCGTTTTCGGACGCGTCAAGCAAAGTTGAAGAGATCTCCATGAGGTGAGGCCCGTCGGTCCATAGAAGTGCAGCCCGGATGGGTTGACCGGGAAACATGCCCCGGAGAGCGAGCCTGTAAGCGGCCAACTGCCCAATATAGGCAGGCGCCACGTCCTCCTCCCTCTCGGGCGGCGGCCGGTTCGTCTTGTAGTCCAATATCAGCAACCCGCTCTCCAATATGGCGAGACGGTCGATCTGCCCCTCCAGCTCGACTGCGCTGTCTCCCACTCCAATTCGCGCCACCACGGGCACCTCAGCAAGGCTCGTAGGCGCAAAGACCGGTGCGAAGCGCGGATCCCCAACAATGGTGAGGGACTCTGAAACAATGGCTTCTCGCGCCTCCTCGGAGAGCATCTCGCCACGCGACGTCACAAAGCGTTCCGCTGCTTGTGCGCGCTTGTCCGGCGCAACCTGCGGCAAATACTGCAGCAGGGAATGGATCAGCCGGCCGCGCACGAAGCGCATGTCTTGGGCCAGCGCCGTGGGCCCAAGCGGCGGCAGTTCGGCACCGAACGGGCTCTCGCCCGTGGCATCCAGGGCAAGTCGCGAGGGAGAGAGCTTGGCGCCATGCCGTTCCTGTGGCGCAGGTGTTCGCGCCCAGTCGGGTAGGGGGACCGGCGCGCCTCGGATGGGCGCGACCCCATCCTTTTGCGGCGCTCCTTCCTGCGAACACGACATGCGATGGACGACGCGCCCCTGCCAATCTTCCGCGGCCGCTAGATAAGGACTCAGGCCCCGGTCTATCAGATCGTACCAGCAGCCCTCGCTGCGCCGCTGCACGCCTTGCCAGCCGCACACATAGAGCCGATCCTCTGCGCGTGTCATACAGACATAGAGCAGCCGCCTGTACTCTTCCTGCTCCGCTTGCGCCACGGCCGTCTTTGCGTTGGCGAGACCGGGCACGCCAGAATGCCCTGCGGGTGGCCAAATCAGATGATTCGGGGCACCTCCAGTAGCGCCTCCACGAGGTACGAGGTAGATCTGCAGTCTCTGACGACGCGGGACCGAGCATGTGTCGGGCATGATGACGATCGGGGCTTGCAGACCTTTTGCTCCGTGCACTGTCATGATGCGCACTTCATCGCGGTCTTGGTCCATATCGCGTTTGACGTCGATATCGCCCTCACGCAGGGTCGCTATGAATCCTTGAAGTGAAGGCGCGGCCTCGCGTTCGTAGGCCAGTGCCGCATCTAAGAACTCATCGATAGCTTCGGCAGCTTCGGGCCCGAGCCGGGTCAGCATGCGCTTGCGCATGGACTGACTGCCTAAGAGCGAGGTGTAGAATTCGAAGGGCGGCATCGTATCGGCCCGGCCCAGAAGTCGACGCAACTCGGTGGCCGCTTTCGTGAACCGCGTGTCGTCTTCCGCTTTGGCGAGTAGGGCGGACCAGAGCGAGCCCCTGCGCCCGTAGGCCAAATCGAACAGAGCGGCCTCATCGAGACCGAAAAGCGGACTCCGCAGTACAACTGCCAACGACAAGTCGTCTTCGGGCATTAGTAGAACATCCGCAAGAGCCATAAGGTCTTGCACCGCAAGCTGCTCCAGCAGGCGCATACGGTCTGCCCCGGCAACGGGGATGCCGGCTCGCTTGAGTGCGCGGATCATTGGAGCGGTGAATGGCTCTCGCCGGCGTACGAGAATGAGGATGTCGCCTGCGCGGATCGGACGATCCCGGGACTCTAGTTTCTCTCCCGTATCGAGCCAGTGCCGGATCTGTGCGGCGAGCCGCTGACACAGGGTCTCCAGCGCGTCTGTGCCACTCTCGTCCTCGTTCCAAGGTTCGAAAGGCGCGCTGTCTGCGGGTGGTGCCGTTTTTTCGACGTCCCAGACTTCGACCAGCCCAGCCTGCCCCTGCCGCGCCGCATAGTGCTCGATCACCGTTCCGTTGAGGAACGTAAGCCCGCGCGCCGCGTCATCCTGAGCGAAGACACGATCGACAGCATCCAGCACGGGAACCGTGGACCGGAAAGATACATTGAGCGGGACATCGTACCAGGGCATCTCCGCCGCTTTCGCCACGGAACGGAAATGACGCCCAGTTTCGCCGAAGCGCACAGGGTTGGCGCCTTGGAAGCTATAGATCGATTGTTTTTCATCGCCCACGGCAAACAGGGTGCGGGGCTGCGGTCGCGCACTCACGCCTGCGAAGAACTCCTCAGCCAGCGCCTGGACAATTGACCATTGCTCTGGGTTCGTATCCTGGGCTTCGTCAACAAGGACGTGGTCGATGCCACCGTCAATCTTGTAGAGAACCCAAGCGGCCGCGTTGCTCCGAGACAGAAGGTCGAGTGTCTTGACGATGAGATCGTCATAATCGAGGGCGGCTTCGCGCCGCTTTGCAGTCTCATACCTGCTCAGCACAGCGTCGGCGAATGTCAGCACAGCACCGGTTGCTTCAACCACGCGCAATTCAGCAAGGTCGTTGCGAATGTCTAGCCAGTCAGTCTTTGCTTCTTGAAGCTTCGTCACGATATCGGCGGCGTGCTTCTTCATGCCAGCACTGCAAAGGCGTGAGCGTGGCTTGCCGTCCTTCGTCAAGAACATTGGTTCGAACGCCGCCGCGCGGTTCTGTCCGGCAAGTTGCCGTGCGTTCCGCAACGCGACCTTGGTTCGCTGATCGTCGTTCGTGCTGCCGAACTCACCGATAGCGGCGAGCATCGCGTCAATGTGTTGATCTGAAAGAACGGCGCTCTGTGCAGCAACGAGCGAATCTTCGTTCGCATCGGCAACACCAAAGAAGGACTTCAGCGCCTCGGTTTCTGCGGAAGGCCAGTTCGGTACCGGCGATCGTCCAGTGTGCTGCCGCACAATTCGCGCGAGCTCCGCACGCTTTGCGAGAATTTCGCCGACGACGGCGCGAAACTGGTCTTCACTCGTCAAGGCGACGACCTCGGTCAGCGCGCGCGGGAGCGGGCCATCCGGCGCAGACGCCGCCTCTATCGCAACAGAATCGAAAGCTTCGTCGCGTAGGCGTGCGGCGTCTGTCTCATCGAGCACCGCAAAATTTGGGGTGACGCTTGCCTCCAAGGGGAAGCGCTGCAGCAGCCGTTCACAGAAGCCATGGATCGTGTAGATCTTCAGCCCGCCACGTGCCTCAAGCACTCGCGCAAATAGGCGCCGCGCCGTCCTTATGTCCTCGTCGCCAAAGGGTTGACGGAGAACCTTGCCGAGTTGTTCGCGCATCGTAGGCTCTGGCATCAGCGCCCAGCCCGACAACGTCTTGAGCAGGCGGTTCTGCATTTCGGCGGCGGCGGTCTTTGTGTACGTGAGGCACAAGATGGATTCAGGTGAGACGCCCGCCAGCAAGAGTCGCAGGAAGCGTCTCACGAGTACGGCCGTTTTGCCGGTCCCAGCGTTAGCAGAAACCCAGACGGACGCGTTGGGCTCGGCGGCACGCGCTTGGTTAGCGTCCGCGGTTTGAACGAGTTCCGACCGACCGCTCATGTTCCTTCGCCCTCGGCTAGCCATTCAGCCACGCGTGCCAGTTGCGCATACGCGTCAAATCGGTAAGCCGGTGCGAAGGCGGCATTTGCGCGGCGCTTAACCTCGTATGGCGTATCGGCCTTGTTGAATCGAGCGATCAACGCTTCGAGCTGTTCGAGCGCAACTGCGGCGAGGACTTCCGGACCAACTTTGCTGGCAGCTTGCTCGGCGCCGCCGTCACCGCGGCCCGAAATATGGATGTAGGCGAGTCCGCCGACATCGCGGCGACCCAGTTCGCCAAAGCCGCCGCCTTGCGCAATCGCTGCCTCGAGCGGCAGCTGTGGCCGATAGAGTTCCGCGACGTGACCTTGGTTTGGCGGGCTGCCGGTCTTGTAGTCGTAGATGACTAGGGACCCGCTGTCCGTTGTGTCGATGCGGTCGGCGCGGGCGGTCAATCGAAAGCCTGAAGGCAACACCAGTGCCCCGGGCACTTCCGCAAGCGACTCCGTGACATGCGCGCGGCGACCCGGTTCCGATGCTGCGAACCATGCGGCGAAACGATGGAAGCTGGATCGCCAGAACGCACGCAGGCTGGCGTTGTCGCCTAGGGTGTCGAAGACGCGCTCGCCGATCTCCGTGAGTACGGCCTCAATGTCGTCTGGCAGCGAGTCGGGATATGCCGCAGTGAACCGGCAAAGGATCGCGTGAAAGACGGAACCGCGCATCGCTATGTCCGGTTCGGCTCCAAGCGGGGCCAGCGGAACAAGGTTGAGGATGTGTCGCGCATAGATCTCATAGGGGTTTGCAATCCAGCGCTCCACCTGGGTGACGCTCAAGCTGCGCGGCCGCGCAGAGACGGGCGGGCACGGCCGAGGCGGACTTGCGGGCTCGAACGTTTCAACGGCGTCGCGCTCGCGCGCCCAGGCGATCCAATCCTGGCTAGGGGCGAGAGAATCGGTCAGCCCCGTAGCCTCAGTGAGGGCCTGAAGCCGCTGCAGCCAGCGCGAGGGGACAGTTGGTACGCCTTCGACTTTCAGCGCGCGGCTCAAAACGACGGACTTCGCACCCAGCGCCTGGGCAAAGTCGTGGGCCGCAAGACCGATGCGCCGCTCCGGCGGCGACAGCCCGAGCTCTTCACGCATGGGCCGACTGAGCCAAGGATCTGCCTCTTGCGGCTTCGGCCAAGTGCCTTCATTCAGCCCTCCCAAGACCATCAGATCGGGCTGCTGCAGTCGCGCCTCCAACTGGCCCCAGATAGATAGCCGGGGGTGGGCAGGGCGCGAAGGTCGGACGGTTTGCCCTGCGAGAAGGGTTCGGTAGACAGCCGGATAGTCGCGCGCGGTCATCTCGAAACCGCTACCGTCTTCAATCAATCGGGAGAGGGATACGGTTAGCGCCTCGCCCGCATCGCCGCTCCACAGCGGCAAGGCTTCTGTCTCATGGGCCCCAAGGGCCTCCGCTGCCGCCACGTGCGCCGTCACCAGCGTCGCTATGCTGTGGAGCGCATTGTCCTGAAACAGCGTCGCCATTGGCGCGAAAGCCGCCTGAAGGGAAGCGACAAGAGTTCGTGCCGCTGCGGCCTCGGCTTGCGTGATGGGCCCACCCGAGCCAAGCCTCTCGAGCGTCTTGGCGGCGTCCGCAAGACCACGACCGAGATGGTCTTCCCGATAGACTGCTCGTTCGAGAACGCGTCCAAGGCGCCGTATCTCGCCCGCAGGACGGGATAGGCGTGTCAGCGGGTGTTTGAGCAGCGCCATCAGGTCGGGTGGCGCGAAATTGCGCTCTATGGCTGCGAGGACCAGGTCGAGAAATGCCCCGGGTGGCGTGCGCCGGACTGGTGTCCCTGCGGAGTCGTCGATGAAGAGGTCAAAATCCTTCAGACGTGCCGCCACACGGCGGGCGAGCTCTCGGTCGGGGGTTACGAGCGCTGCCGTCCGTGAAGGATGCTCGACACACGATCGCAAGATCAAAGCAATGACCTCCGCCTCGTCATGAGCCGTGGGAGCTTCGATGAGGCTAACGCCGGCTAATCCCTGAGTGTAAAGGGACTGAGCTTCAGCGGGCGAGACGGCGAAGACAGCGGGCCAACGATCCGTCGTCTCGGCAGGCCGCAGCGTCTCACTGGTAAGTTGCAAGCGCGCCTTCTCGGCGGGTCCTGGACTGCTCCTGGGTACGAAGGTCACTTCTTCGCGCGTTGCGCCCAACTTCCTTAGAAGCTCAGCCATACCCGCTTGCGGGTGTTCGGGGTGGTGCCGGAGCATCTCCCAGCTTTCTGCATCAAGGAGGAGATCCAGGCCAGGCAGGACCACTGCCCCGTTCGGGAGATTGGCAATTGCTTCCAGAAGCCGCGCCGTCGCGGGTACCGTGCCTGTGGAGCCCGCGGCAATAACAGGATGCGGCGAACCACCCGCAAGCCGCTCAGTTTCCTGTGCCATCAGCCGGCTGCGCCGCTCGACCGGCGAGACAAGGCCGATATCTTTGAGGTAGGCCGGCCACTGCTCGGTGACGATAGACAAGAAGGCGACCGTCTCCGCCCAATGCGCTGCGAGTTCCTCAGGGACAAGTCTTTCAAGCGAGCTGAGATCGACCTCCTCGGACTGCGCGCGATCCATGAGTGCCGCGAGGTTAGAGGCGAGGCTCGTAGCTTGGGCGGGCGTCACGGGAAGCGGCCCTGCAAGCCCGACTGGGCCCGCCTCGGCCGCGCCTCGCGCCCACGCCTGGATCATGCGGGTCAATGCGATCAGCCGAGCCATCGGCTCAATTGCAGCCGTGCCCGGATCGCTATCGGGACCTGCCAGCTGATCGGCGGCGAGAATTGACGCCTCGTCTTCGTCAGTGTGCCCCAAGGCTAGGATGCGGGGCAGCAGCAGGGCCTTGCCGCCGGACTCCTCGAGGAACGCCTCGCGCAGGGTGCGCGCCGCCCGCCGCGTCGGCAGATAGATTGTGGTATTCGGCAGGTCGAACTGACGAGGCTTGGTGCCGCCCGGTTGCGGTAGATCACCGGCAAGGACTGCTCTTGCCAGGGTCGTCAGGAAGGGCGCCGAAGGCGGGATTGTATAGAGGCGCGGCTGTACGCGGGGCTCGGGCACGCGTCTCCCTCACGCACCCTCGTGCTCGTACAATGCTTCAGCTTCTGTGAGGGCTTCGGGCGTACCCACATGCATCCAGCGGCCGTCCAATCGCACACCGTAGAGCCGCTGTTCTGCGAGCGCACGGTCCCATAGCAGGTTCAGCGAGAAGGGGCCTTCAGGGATATCTTTGAAGATTTCGGCCGAGCAAACTGATACGCCGGCAAATGCAAAGGGGACAACTTGCCGTTCGCCGCGTCTCGAGATGTGTCCCTCGGGGCTGATGTCAAAATCGCCGCGCCCGCTATAACCGATGCTCGTCGAGAGAGGAGCCAGCAGCAAGAGACAGTCCATCAGCTGCGGATTCCAATGGCGTGACATATGAGGTAATGCGGGTGTCACGCCCTCGCTCCAGACCGAGTCCGAGTTGTGGACGAAGAATGGGCCCTCCCCGAGCAAAGGCAGTGCCTTGGCGACGCCGCCTCCCGTATCCAGTAATTCCTCTCGCTCGTCAGAGATAACCGTCTTTGGCCCGCGGTCCGCGCGAGCGGCCATGTGTGCTTCGATCTGCTCGGGGAGATAGTGCACATTGACCACAGCCGACTCGACTCCTGCGTCACTGAGGCGGTCGAGCACATGATCGATCAGTGTGCGTCCCATCAAAGGAACGAGTGGTTTTGGCATTGTATTGGTGAGTGGGCGCATACGTTCGCCGAAGCCCGCGGCAAGCACCATCGCTTTTCGAACCGGGGTCATTGTAGCTTCCTCCTAGAGCGACGGTGGCGGGAGCTGCTCCGCGGTTGGGAAGGCCCGTGCATAGAAGTCTCGCAAATCAGCGAGTGCCGCGTGAGCCAGGTTCCGCTCCAAATAACGGGCCACGCGCGGCATGTGTGCAAGGTAAGCGCGCTTTCCGTCGCGCTTGGCCAAGCGGGTGAAGATGCCGAGCACCTTTGAGTTCCGTTGTGCGCCGAGCGTGGCGTAAAGCGTCCGAAAATCATCGCTTGAGAATGTCCCACCCCGTGCCGCACGGGCCGCACAGTACCGGTCGAGTTCGACCCGTTCAAGCGCTTCGGGAACGTCCAGCCGTGCGTCTTGAAGGAGAGACACAAGGTCATAGGCGACAGGGCCACGGAGTGCGTCCTGAAAGTCTAGGAGACCGACGCTCTGGATCCCTTCGCGGTCTGCCAAATCCATCAAATTCGGTGAATGAAAGTCCCTGAGGACCCAGCCAGGATCGGCTTGCGCCGCGGCTTCCAGGTGCGGGCGCCACAGGGACTCAAACTCCGCCCGCACGTCCTGCGGCAGCTCCTTTCCATGGCTGGCTGGCCAGAGCCACTCCACGATCAGGGAAGCCTCGATCAGCATCGCTTCGGCATCGAACTCAGGGAGGATGTATGGGCTAGTCCCAGGGACAGGCAGCGCGGCACTGGGGGGCGCGTCGCTCAGAGCCAGCAGAACGTCAACGGCGCGAGTCCAAAGTTCGGCTTGGCTTCGTCCGCGCGCCATGGCTGTTTTGAAGACGCAGTCGCCGAAGTCCTCGAGCACGATGAAGCCTTTTTCCAGATCGAAGGCTTCGATTTCCGGTGCGGCGAAGCCGAGCGCCCGCAAAGCCTCTGCGACAGCGACGAAGGGTTTTACATCCTCAGCAAGGTGCACGAGCGCGCTATAGGGCTTTCCGTCACGCATGGGGGGGCCGTCCGGTTGTCGGGGCGCGTTCATCAGTACCGCCTGCTTGTCGGGAAGAACAAGCCGCGCATAACCGCGCGCTGAAGCGTCCCCCTGTAGATAGCGCGCGTCAGCCGCGGCGAAATCGGTGCGGTCGAGAAAGCCGGCCAGCGCCCGGAGCCGGTGCAGCCTTCCAGCCCAGTCCCCATGACCGGTCAGGACGAGCGTTCGCGTCTCAGACTGCTCTGTTTCGTTGAAGACGATATCGAGCCTGTCCTTGGGGAGCCAGCCTGCAGCCCGCTCCGGCCATTCGATGAGCAGCGCGCCTTCTGCCAGTGCATCATCTAGACCCAGCTCTTCAAGCTCGCCGTCGTCGAGGCGATAGAAGTCGCAGTGGCTCAGCGCGAGCCTCGGTGTCTCATAGCGCTGGATCAACGCGAAAGTGGGGCTGGGCACTTCGCTTCCTTGGTCGAAGTGGCCGACTAGCGTCCGCGCCAACGTCGTTTTGCCGGCGCCCAGAGGGCCCGACAAGGTCACAACGTCTCCCGTCTTGAGGCTTAGCGCGATCCGGCTTGCAAGTCGGTCAAGACGGTCCAGATCGACGCCGTCGAGCCGCCAAATTTCAGTCATCCGGCGCGTTTGGTTCGTTCGGGTCCTGCATCCATCTCAGGCGTGTCCAAGTCCTGCGTCAGGGGTAGCAGGACCGTGAATCGGGAGCCATGCCCAGGTTCGCTCTCAAGCGAAACCGTACCTCCGTGTAGTTCCGCGAGGCTCTTGACGATGGATAGACCGAGACCCGCGCCACGGTGACGCGAACCTTGGGTCCGGCTTTCGAAACGGTCGAACACGGTGTCTTGCAAGTCCTCTGGTATCCCTGGACCCTCATCCTGCACCGAGAAGGCGAGCATAGCACCGTCGTTCCGACAGGTTAGGCGGGCTATGGAATTCGGCTCTGAGAATCCGATCGCGTTAGATAGCAGATTATAGAGGATCTGCGTTACGCGGCTAGCGTCCGCGACGACCTCTTCGACGCCGTCTTCGATCTCGATCTCTAACGTGACCTCGTTCTGTTTCAGCCGTTCTTCAACGCCTTGCCTTGCGGCCTCGATAATGGACCACACACGTACCGGTGCGAGTTGAAGCTGCAGGGACCCAGCGTCGATCGTAGCGAGATCCAGAATATCGTCGACGATGGTGCGAAGCGTCGTTCCAGAAGACAGAATGTCATCCACATATTCGCGTTGCTTGTCTGTTAGGGTCCCGAAGGCCGGTTCGACGAGCATCTGTGCGAATCCCAGCATGCTGTTGAGGGGTGTCCGCAGTTCGTATGAAACGTGCGAGACGAAGTCGCTCTTCAAACGATCAGTCGTTTTGAGCGCCTCGTTCTTTTCGATCAAGGCGCGTTCGGCGCGTTTTGAATCAGTAATGTCAGAGTACGTAAGGAGCGTCCCACCATCAGGCAGTGGCAAAGCGGCAAACGCCAGTACACTGCCGTCGGGCCGGTCTAGCTGACCCTCATACGGGCGCCGTTCAGCCACGATAGATGTCACGATCGTTCGGGTCAGCTCCCACTGGTCTGGTTCGTTATAGAGAAGGCTGCACCACGCCGTGACTTCGTCCACATGAGGTTCATCGTCGAGTAGTTTCGGCGTAAGGCACCAAATGGCAGCGAAGGCGCTATTGTAGAGACACAGGCGTCCGTTTGATCCGAACACTGCAACGCCCTCGCGCAACGTATCCAATGTCTCACGTTGTACTTGGGTCAGAGCATTGAACCGGCTCTCCAGTTCGATGTGTTCGGTGACATTCTCGTAGAGGTATGTCACGCCACCATCGCTGTTCGCATCTGCAATCACATGAAGCATTCGTCCGTCCGGCAAGTGCCAGCGGTCTTCAACCTGCTTGCCCGTTCCATACGAGGAGAGCCACTCCTGTTTCCATACCCGGTACTCTGCGCGCTCTTCGAGCCGACGGGCTTGGCGAAGTCGATCGAGAATCTCACCGTCCCGCGGGCGCGTCTCGAGCCACGTTGAATCTAGTTGCCAGAGATCGACATAGGCTTGGTTGTAGTGAGCAAGTCGCTGGGTGGAATCGAAGACGGCAAACGCGGTTGCAAGGCGGTCGAAGGTCCTTAAAGGCGTCTCCAGCTGAGCCTGCGCGGCGGCATGATCGCGTTGGTTCTTTCTGGCTTCGGCGAGAAGAGAGCGCAGCGCTTCGACTTGCTCTTCGAGCTCCTTGTGCTTCGTCGAAAGTTCGGCCAGTTCAGACCTTTGACCAGCAATGTCACGGACCTTCAGAACCAACGTATGTCCGGCCGTCCGGCCGTCCGCCTCGATGTACTGCCCGCGCTTGGTCCGCAGCATGAGATTGAATGGTTCGCCGTGTTCGGCAAGCTCCTTCATGGCGGCCTCGAGATCCCCGGCCGACACACCCTCAAGCCATTGCTCGAAAGCTATGAGACGAGAGGCCTCGCGTGGCACACCAAAGCTGCCGGGTAGATTGGAGACCAAGAGTTCGGGGACGGCGTTTTCGCCCAAAGTGAGAAGCGCTTGCGGTTCAGCAGCAAGAACGGTCTCAAGTGTGTTTTCACTTAAGGATAGCCGTTCGGCCTCTGCAGCTGCGGCGGCTTCACGCACGCGCGCTTTTTTGATGGCGCGAAGGCACACGATGGCCATGCCGACTGCGAAGGCGATAATGCCGAGATCGATGCCGAGCTTCAGGAGCGTTATGGGGTCGAGAAAACCGCTTTCGGCAGCTGCGGCGGTGTTGATGCCGAGTAGCCACGAAAGGGACCAACAGGCTAGAACGCGCGCGAGCGTCGTTGGCCACCTTGATCCAGGCGTTGCCTCCCCCGTGCTGATCCGCATCATCCCCCTCGCTTCGTGCCGCCCTTGTGATGCCGAACGTCCGGCGGCAGCGCAATCTACGCCGCGTGTGATGGTGCCTTTGCGGTACTGTAAACGGATGCGTCGAAAAATGTGCCGCATATTGGACGCACAACCGCTACAGCGGACGACTGCCGCAAAGGCGAATCACTTCGAGACTACCTGCTTCGCGGACTCTTGCCCACAGTCCAACGCACTTTGATTGGCCCGCGTCTCGCCTTCCTTCGCCCCTTTATGACGGACCCATCGCAATTTACTGCCCGAGACTGGGGTCCATACTTGGATCGAACGGGAGCTCGTCGAGATGCTCCACGTATTCGAGCGGATCGAACGGAAGCTTGGAAAGATCCATTTTGGGCTTCCCGAGCGCTTCGATTTCAGGTGTCGCGTTCGCGATGCCTGTCCAAGGTACGCCAAACTTCTCTTTGTTGTTAGGGTACTTCTTCATCCAGAGCTTATGGCGCAGCCGCATACGGTTGAACGGGCTCTTCAGGTGAATGAGATTGGTGAGCATCGGTGTCTTCTCGCGTGGATCGGCTGGGAGGAAGTAGAAGGCTGCTGGTATGCCGCTCGCCTCGCCGACGGGGTCGGGCGAAATCCAGTGACGCTTGTAGTTACCCTTGACGGTCGCACCGAGCTTGGGTCCGGCGTAAATGAATACGTAGTCGCGGCGGCTATTGGTATCGCCCTCAAACAACAGCGCAGTTTGGTCCACGCCATCGATAACGCGGTCTGTTGGGATGTACTGCCTCGCGCCCGCAAGGTTGGCAAACGTCGTGAATAAGTCCACTTCGTGAATGATATCACCGACCTGCTGACCGGGTCTAATGACGCCCGGCCACCACGCCATGGCCGGCACACGCACGCCACCCTCCAAAAAATCTCCCTTACCGCCGCGGAATATTGTCTCGGCCATGCCGATGCCCGGGGGCGGGTTGTGCGACATGGGTCCGTTGTCGGCCATCGCCACGACCAGCGTATTGTCCGCAATGTTCAACTCTTCGAGCTTCGCGATCAGCTTCGCGATGAAGGGGTCGATGTTACATTGAAGGCCGTCTTGTAAGAGACTCCGAGCCACGGCGCATTTCTTTGGATTGGGCAAGAAGCTTGCGAGGTTCGGCCAATTGGCGATGTAGAAGGGCTTTTCCTCCTGCACGCTCTTCTCGATAAATTCGAGCGTACGCTTTTGCGCTTCCGGATCGATCTTTAGATAAGTGTCGTGAGAGTTATCGCCCCACTGCTTTGCTTTTTCGCCTTTCTTCCCTTCGGCGATCATCACCCAGCCTTTGGTTACAAAGCTATCGTCGAGCTTGTAAGGGTCGGGTGGCAGCATGTCCTCGTGCAAACCGATCGAAGCGTTTGCGCCTTCGGCAAGCTTGGTGTTGAGCGACAGAATCTGATTGTAACCCGTGAAGAACGCTTCATCGAAACCCTGGTTGTGAGGATAACTCTCCTCGATATCGCCAAGATGCCACTTACCGTAAAAGGCCGTGTTGTATCCGGCTTTCGAGAGCACCTCCGCCATCGTCACTTCTTCGCCACGCATTCCGTGGCTCTCTAACAACATACCAATGTTGTACATGCCGTTGCGAATTGGGTGACGCCCAGTAACAACGGCTGCACGGCTCGGGGTGCAGCCAACCTCCGTGTACATGCGCGTGAATAATATCCCTTCTTCCGCGAGTCGGTTGATGTTCGGCGTCGTCAGACCACGAACCTTCTGAATGGCAGGAATGCCGACGTCGCCGAATGCCGTATCGTCCCACATGATGTGAATGATATTCGGCGGGCGCCCGTGTTTTGCCTTTAGTTCGTCGAGCTTCGCTCGCAGCGCGGTGTCCTCGGCTGCCCATTCGTCGCCGTGCTGCGCCTTTAGAACGTAGTACTCGGCGTCATGGATGATCTCTTCCTCAGCCAGCGCTGGGCTAAACATGGAAGCGAGAGTGAGAGCGGCTGCAACTGCACCGAGTACGGCTCGACTGGCTGACTGCACCGGCGCCAGCCACGGCCGAGAAGAGCTCTGCGTGAAGACTTTTGTTTCTGCTTTTTTGGGGGGCATGTTTTCTCCGGTGGACGCTTACGGATCCTACATCTGCTAGACTCGGTACGAGATGCTCAAACAGGCGAGTTCCGAGTGAAACTCCACGTGATATGTCGAGGCTAATGTAGCGCTTGTTGGGGCGCAGCGTGATCGAAATATCGCAAGTACTAGCGTGGCCGGCCATAGACGCTCGGCGCAATTCCGCAAGACCGGAGACCATGGAGTAGAGAATGACTGCAAAAAGTGAAGTCAGCCGAGGCCGCTTCCACAAACGCGAGTTCGGACCTTCTTTGAGCGCTTTATTGGGGGCGCTGCTTCTTGTCTTAGGGCTCGGGGCTCTTGGATCTGCTCATGCGGAAGACGGCGAAATCGTCCACGATGCCGAGTTCTATATTCTGAAGGCTCAGAACGGTGCGAGGTGGGCGGAGCAAGATAAGGAGCTCGACGCAAAGCTCGCGGCGCTCGCGGAAAAGTTCGGGCAGCCGCCCAACATCGTTTACATCCTCTGGGACGATACGGCATTCGGCGCCGTTGGCTTCCCCGCCCTACAGAAGAACTTCGGCTACGACACGCCCAACCTGAACAGGATGGCTGCGGAAGGTATCAATTTCACGCGCATGTACACCGAGCCGTCTTGCACGCCCACACGGGCGGCAGTGCTCACCGGCCGTCATCCGGTGCGTCACGGCATGGGCGTGGTCGGCATGCCACATGAGTTTTCGGGCTTAAGAGAAGAAGAAGTCACCATCGCCGAGGTTCTATCCGACGCAGGTTACGCGACAGGCTTCTTTGGTAAGGGGCATCTTGGCGATATCGAAGAAAGCTATCTTCATAACCAAGGTTTTGACGAAGCTTTGTTTACACCGATGAATCAGATCACGTCGCTCTACAATCCTCAGGGCAATGCAGCGAATGCAGTGCTCGGCTTATTTCCCGAAATCTATCCACCCGACCCCTATAGGCTCGATAACCCCGGCCTGGTCCCCGAGGGCTGGGTCATGAACATCGAAGGCGAAAAGGGAGAGCAGGGACGCGAGTGGTGCGGCACCTCCAATGAGTGCTTCTCGAAGTTAGATGAAGAAGCTGAGAAGCGAACGCTTGCTTTCATACGAAAAAATGCCGAAGCGAAGAAGCCCTTCTTCGTTTCCTACTGGCCGAACTTTCTCAACTTCATGGAGTTCCAGATGCCGAAGAAGTCAGTGGCCGGACTGATGGTGGCTGACTCTTTCCCCAAGCTCGACAACTTCGTTGGCGTGCTGATGGCTGAGCTCAAGAAGCTCGGTATCGTCGAGAACACGCTCGTCATCGCGATGGCGGATAACGGCCCAATGGTGCACAGCCCGCCAGCCGGATGGGGCATGCTGCCAATGCTGTATCGCGGCGGTAAGGGCGACTTCACCGAAGGGGGTGTGCGCGTGCCGGCCTTCGCCTGGTGGCCCGGTATGATCGAGGAGGGTCAAGTCGTCGCTGATATCGTCCATGTCACGGACCTCTACACGACGTTCGCGCGTTTGGGCGGCGCGTTGGGCAATGTCCCAACCGATCGTGTCGTTGATGGGCTCGACCAGACGGCCATCTTGTTGGAGGGCGATACCAACGGCCGACGCGACTATGTGTTTATCTATGCGGGCCACGAACTCGGCGCTACGGTCAAGGGCCGCTACAAGCGTCATTGGATTGGTGCTGGCGACGTTGCCGCCTCAGGTATGCCGGAGGCCTATTTTGACCTCTATATGGATCCTCGGGAAGAGAACCCACAGCTGGTACCGCTCATTCACACGCAAGGACAATTCAACCGGATGCGTGCGCGGCATGAACTGTTCAAAAGGAAGTATCCGGACGTACCCAACGGAAAAGGTATTCCGTACACGGGGCTGTCGAATGCGCGACCCGAGACGAAGGCGATCGCCGACCGCGTGAGAGCGACGGTGGACAGCATGCCGTTCGATGTAGAGCAGTACCTGAAGTTCGATGTCCCCGGCAGTGACGCCGTGGGAGATTGGGGCCGTTAGGCGCCCGAGAAGGGCCGGGGTGGAACGATCGGAACCGGCTCGCCACTATTGGGGGGCGGGCGGGCGCGCCTTGCCCCGATCGTTCTCTTGAACCCTCCTTACTCGACGACGCCCTTACAGATGGAATCGTCGCCGCGGATTGAAGCGAGCTTGGCGTCAGCATCCGCCTTGTTGGCGTATCCGCCGGTCTCACCGAGCGCCTTTTGTCCAGCGCTTGGCTTGCCCTCGGAGACGGAGCAGTTTCCGACCGTATCAACGGTGACGTAGAACATGGGTGCGGCTTGGACCGAGCTTGCGCCGACAACGACGGCAAACGCAAAAGCACTGGCAATCAGAGCCTTCATGGCAATTCCTCCTAGCAGAGATTTTCCCGATACCGCCGAAATGGGTCGCCCCGACAGGGTTTTCCAATAGGAAAGTACGGTCCCGCTCGATAGGCGTGACCTTCACAGAAGAGGCTGGGAAGAGGGTGTGGCCTAGCCGGCCTGCTGATCTTATAAAGGAATCACTGTTCCCATGTCGCTCTTGGGGCCGATCAAGAACCACGAGCGCATCTTACCTTTGCCCTTGAGCTCCACCTCGCCGGCGTCTTCGAATTCGAAGTCGTCCGCCAGGCGGACATGAACCGCCTCTGACACATGAATGCGGTTTGGTGTCGCCGTGCTCTCATAGCGCGCCGCGACATTCACAACATCACCCCAGAGGTCGTAGGAGAATTTTTGAGTTCCCACGATGCCGGCGACGACCGTACCGGTATGCATGCCAATACGAATGCGCAGGGGATGCGGGAAGCTCGCCGCATAGTCGTCAAAGCTCTTCAAGGCGTCGAGCGCAAAGCGCGCCACTTGTTGGCAATGCGTCGCACTGCGAACGGGAACGCCGCCAACCACCATGTAGCAGTCACCGATCGTCTTGATCTTCTCTAAATCGTGCTCAAGCGCAAGATCGTCGAAACGGCCGAAGATATCATTTAGCATAGTGACGATCTCACGCGGCCCGATCTTTTCTGCAAGTTGCGTGAAGCCGACAATATCGGCGAAGAGAACGGTGACCTCAGGATAGGTCTCCGCGATCGGTCTCTCGCCGCCCTTCAGCCGTTCGGCGATGAGCGCGGGCAGAATATTGTGAAGCAGCTTCTCGGAGTGATCTCGTTCCGTAGCCAGTTCTTTGGCCTGGCTCCTGGCCTCCTCGGCTCGTTCCTCGACTTCGCCAAGCGCCGTTTTGAGGCGCCCGGCCATTGAGTCGATCGCGCCTGCCAGCGTCCCGATCTCGTCCGACCCCGCAATCTGCGTGCGTGCGTCCAGATCGCCTTCGCCGATCTCACCGACGGTGGCGAGTAAACTTGCCGTTGGGCGCAAGATCCGCCGATGCAGGATCCACACAAGACCGGCAATCAAGCCTAAGAGCGCGACGCTGGTTGCAATGAGGCTCGCAAGGACGCGGCTCGCATATTGGTTAAGCTCGCGCAGCTCGCCGCGCGTGCGGGTGTTGACCATCATCAGGAACGTATCGATCGGTTCCATGATAGCCGCCTTGTCTTCGTGATAGGTCTTGTCGTGCAAGATCCGCATGGCCATCTCGCGGTCCGGCGGCCCTTCCCGGGAAAAGGCGCCGGTGCCGTCGTCAAAGCGGCCCTCTAGCGCATTCATGGCCACTTCCTCTCGGCGAACGAGACGGTCCGAACGGTTCTGCGCTTCCTTCAGCTTGCTGAATTCGTCGACGGTGATGCCGGCTTCGCGCATCCGGTCCTCAAGCGACTGGGCGCCTACGCTCTCGCCCGACGGCTCCGGCAGCGCACCGGCGATGACGAGGTCCCAATAGACGCCTTCGTGGCCCTCGGGACGCGCTATCTTCCCGTTTCGAATGTCGAGGACTTGGTGAAAGTAGTCGCGGTAGCGCTTATCGCCCGCGACCGCGAAGGTGCGGGCGAACCGCGTCAGATCGTCGGACGACTGATGAAGCTCACGGGCGAGCGCATTGGAGATATGGCGCCGCTCCTGCGCCGCCTCAACATCGTCTTGGATATGCCGCAGCAGGATGGCCTGCACCACGATCGCGGCTGCCAACAAGAAGGCGCCGAGCAGGAAGATGTACAGCAGTCGCGCGATCTTCATAGGGGAACGGCCCTCCGCCGGCCGCTGCCTCCTTATACGTGAGTTTGGTAGGCGAAGAAATTTTTTGCGCTACCGCCTAGCGGCTATTTGAGCCAGGCAAAGGGCTCCGTCTTCTGAAAGTTCGCGGAGACTTCTCCAGCCATCGGCTTTTCGGGATCTACCTCGAGCCTCATCGGGCTTGCGCCTGGACCAAGATCGACGTTCTCAAGATCGACCCAAAACACGGCAGGGAACACGGCGGACTCGAAGAAATACCGCTTTGCCTCATCATCGGCCACGGTCCGCCACAGTGTGGAAGAGATATTAGGGTGGTCCGGATCGCTCATGCCGATGGGCACGCTCATCGCCCTAATCTGGGAGAAGGCCGATGCGAGCGCGAGCTGAGGATCTTTGAACTTGGGCGAGGCTTGTAAGTTGTAGCTGAGGCGCGCGAACCGGTCGGCGGCGCTGATCGTGCCGGGCAGAAATTTGTCGCCGCCGATCAACTGCCAATAGGAGTCGAGCGCGAGCTGTTGATCGAAGGTCGGAGAGTTGGTCATGACGCGATACTCAGGACCGTGATGGATCACGAGCTTGCCATCGAGATATTCGAAGATCGCCGAGTCGCCTGAGGAGTCCGCAAGCGAAAGATGCCCGGAGGCGGGCCTCCCGTTGGGCAGCACGGGCGCCACGACCGTGAACGGAGAGTCTTGCATGGCCGCCACGGCCTCTTTGACGGTCGCATAGTTGTCGAGGAAGTACTGAAGCCAAGCGCCAATTGATATGGTGGGCTTTCCGATCTTCACGGCATCACCATAGTCGGACTCGGCGAGATACAGAACGTTGCCCATCAGGCCCTTGTCGTTGATGCCGTCAACGGACGCTGCATCGTAGAACGAGGTGATCACGGAGCCATGCTTCGATGTCCAGGTGAGCGGATTGTCCCCGATCCCGCCGTCACGTTGCATCCCTTGCGGAAACACCCAGAGGCTCGTCGCGGCCATCGGGTCATTCCAGTCCATGCTACGCGCGATGATGTAGGAGCCGTCCCCCGTCTCGTAGAGCAACCGCGAGCACGCGTCGGCGACCGTGGCCGCGTCAAAGGCCGTGGCTCCTGCAAGGGTGGTTGCAAGATATAGGGCGGGCAGTTTTCCAAAACGCATGGGGGCGCTCCTAAAGAGTGATGGTCCCAACCTCAGCCGCGAACCCTAGAACCGAATTGAATCAAGAAGTTGACGGCGGAATGGCTTCCGCGGGCATGACAGGGAAGCGCCAAGGTCGGGCATCAGTTGTGTCTCATGCACGTGGATAGCACAAGGCACCTGGAAGGTAGGCGCGGGGCAAGTCCATGCCCACCGGCATCGCGCGACTCAACGCAAGTTGGTCCGGCAGCAGATGGGTGTGAGGGCGGTCAGGCGATCGCTCGCCCGGTCTCGGGATTTGGCCTTGCACCTCGATCCGGCCAAGCGCTGTCTCGATGACGCGGGTTGGGCTTTCTGCAGCGAGCACGGGTCCAAGCATGGGCAGACTTGAGATCAGCGTCTGGCCGGCCGCACTGTGCAGCACACTGCGTGCCGAACCGTCGGCAACGCGCACGCAAAATCGAGCCTCCTTTCGATTGAGGCCCAGATCGAACAACTGCTTCGCGCTTTCATCAATCAACGGCGCCGCGTCCTCACCGAGGTCGGCGATGCTGCCAACGGCAGGGAGCCGTCCGCGTTCACGTTTGACAGCAAGCACGACGTGCGTGCCTTCGATGGGGGTTGACGGTGGATCGAAGGTCAAAGCGCGGACATCATCGTCGATCCACATATGAAGCGCGCCGCCATCTGTGTGCGCTGTGATTTTATCGTCGCGCACCTCGACCGCGACGGACTGCCCCGTCGCCGGCGCAAATTCTGCAACGGCGCCGACCACCCCCATGACAAAGGTGCCACTGCCTTGCTCGAGTGACTGGACCACAAAATTCTGCATATCCGTCTTGGTCCAGGGCAGCCTGCGGCAGGCGACCCCGAGTTGCTTCAGACGCTCGGGTATCTCCAGCCAGATGGCGCTGCGCCAGTCTGCAGGGCTTTCGCGCCAATCGGCAATTTCGGTGCCGCTGCGTCCGCAGCCAAGGCACCAACCCGTCGCATCGTCGAGCTTGCAAATACCGACACAGGGACTGGCGGTCGTCATTGGGTCACCTCGTTGGGATTGTCGCCGAGCGCGGCCACGATGGCGTCGAGCCCGTCCGTGAGCGCTGCGGGGCCGGGCTGTAGGATCAGCGGGGATTTAATTTCAAAGATCCGATCGTCGCGTACCGCCGGCATCGCATCCCAGCCGGGCCGCGCGGCGATCTTCTCGGGGCGGACCTTCCTGCCGCACCACGAGGCGAGGATCACATCCGGCGCCGCGGTGATGACCTGTTCGGATGTAACGACACGGTCGCGCGCTGCCGCCTCAGCGGCGAGCTCCGGAAACGCATCGCGGCCACCGGCGATCCCGATCAGCTCCGACACCCAGGCGATGCCGGAGATCATCGGATCGTCCCATTCCTCGAAATAGACAAGCGGGCGGCTCCCGCGCTCGGCATGTGCGGCGATACGCTCCAGGCGTTGCTCGTAGGCGCCCGCCAGCTGTTCGGCGCGGGGGCCTTGGCCGACGGTCGCGCCGAGGTGCCGGATCATGGCGAAAATGCCGGCGACGTCGCGCTGGTTGTAGGCAATGACGGTCACGCCGGTCTTGATGAGCTCTGCCGCGATCTCCGCCTGTAGATCGGAAAAGGTCAGCACGAGATCGGGCGCGAGGCTAAGAATCTTCGGGATGTCCGCCGACGTAAACGCGGAGACACGCGGCTTTTCCTGGCGCACCCGTCGGGGCCTCACCGCATAGCCCGACACGCCGACGATCCGGTGCTGTTCGCCAAGTAGGTAGAGCGTCTCGACGGTCTCTTCCGTCAGGCAAACAATGCGTTCGGGGGGAAATCGCTTCATCGTTTCGCGCGCCGCCTCGCTTCTCGCGCGGCAACCTGCGTAGCCTGTATATGGGACATTCTTCCCTCCGAAGCCGAGCGACCAAACAAAACGCGTCAGTGCTTTCGGAGAAGCCCGATGGAACATCCCGACAATGCGCGAACAACCCCGCTCGCCCATCAGCCCTGGCACGGTCGAAGGCAGGTCTTCTGGCTCGCGGGTCTGCGCCGGCTGCCCGACCTTCCCGGTTTCCCAGTGGTCAGAGTTGGCAGTAAGCTCGCCGCTCACAGTTGCGGGGGCAGCCACGGCATCCGCGCCAAGCGAGGCGCACACCGTGTTCCCTTTCATCCCATCGAACAACGCCTCAGGGAACCTCCAACGATAGCCACGCTGCGGCAGACGGGGCGCATTGTCAATTGCGGCACAATCCCCCGCAACGGCGCTGTCGCGGTCGACAAGAACGCCGACTGGCTCGTTACCCTGGTGCGGCCCGGCCTTCTTGATCTCATCTGAAAAGCAACGAAGTTGCTAGTAGCGATAATGCTCCGGCTTGAAGGGGCCTTCGGGTTTCACACCGATATAGGACGCCTGGTCGTCCGTCAGTGTGGTGAGCTGCGCGCCGAGCTTGGTAAGGTGCAGCTGCGCGACCTTGTCGTCGAGCTGCTTCGGCAGCACATAGACCCTGTTCTCGTATTTGTCCGAGTACTGCCAAAGTTCGATCTGGGCCAGCACTTGGTTGGTGAAGGACGCGCTCATCCCGAAGCTCGGATGTCCGGTGGCGCAGCCGAGATTCACGAGGCGGCCTTCGCCCAGCAGAATGATGCGCTTGCCGTCGGGGAACGCCACCTCGTCCACTTGCGGCTTCACATTGTGCCAGACGAAGTTCTTGAGCGCGGCGACCTGAATCTCCGAGTCGAAGTGACCGATATTGCAGACAATGGCCCGGTCGTGCATCGCGCGCATATGGTCGACGGTGATC
>JARFRF010000069.1 GCA_029287395.1 Methyloceanibacter sp.
CCGTGTCGGGTTGAGAGATCAGAACATTCTCAAGATCGACCCCAAGTTTCCGCGCGTAAATCGTGTCCAGCGCATGCTCAGCGTCGACAAAGGCGCAAACCCCGCCCTTCTTCTGAGCTTCTGCAACCACGTGAAGGGCCAGAGTTGTCTTACCCGACGATTCTGGGCCGTAGATCTCGATGACCCGACCCCGCGGTAGACCGCCGATACCAAGCGCGATGTCGAGCCCAAGGGAGCCCGTTGGAATGGCTTCGACCTCCACGGCGGTCTCGTTTTGACCCAGACGCATAATCGAGCCCTTGCCGCAAGACCGCTCGATCTGGGAGACCGCGGCTTCCAGCGCCTTTTCTCTATCCATTTCTCCTCCTGCCTCAACAAGGCGCAGCGCGGCGTTCGACATTGACGAATCTCCTTATTTCACAGCCTTAGGGCTTGCGTAAATGGCAGCACTGGGCCGTAAGGGCCCTCGTCCACACCCAGTTAGGCGTACGTGTGCCAGACTTGATTTCAGAGTGATAAATGTACACGCTTTGTTCTATGTTCGCAATATGTTCTTTATTGCGGGCTGCAGTTTTACCAGCTTGTTGCGGGTAGCTTGATCCGACGCGGGAAAAGCACTTCTTGGCGCGAGTTGAATCACTATGATTGGCGCGTCAGCGAAGGACGGTGGGGACGGCATGAGCCAAGACGGCAACAAGGGCGCGCTAGAAGACAAGGTGTTTGTCTTGCTTCTGGTGCTGGTGTCCCTCGCCTTTGCCTGGATCCTTTTGCCCTTTTACAGCGC
Source organism: Methyloceanibacter sp. (assembly GCA_029287395.1). Classification (GTDB taxonomy): domain Bacteria; phylum Pseudomonadota; class Alphaproteobacteria; order Rhizobiales; family Methyloligellaceae; genus Methyloceanibacter. Next base: position 785 of record JARFRF010000069.1, read on the forward strand.
GGTTCTCTGGGGCGTGATCTTGGCTCTGGTTTTTGCGCCCGTACAGCGGTGGTTCAACGCCCGGCTCCCCAATCAGCCCAACGCGGCAGCCTTCCTAACGCTACTCTTCATTGTCGGGATTGTGCTGATCCCCGTGGCGGTCACAACCGCTTCGATCGTCAACGAGGCAACCACGCTCTACGAGAACATCCAGTCGGGGGATCTCGACCTCGGCGCGTTCCTACAACGCTTCCTTGACTCCCTGCCAAACTGGGCGCTCAACGTTCTCCACAAATTTGGCGTGACGGATGTAGCCGACATGCAGGCGCGTGTTATCTCGCTGCTTGCTGAAGGCAGTCAGTTCTTCGCGACACAAGCCATCCTTGTCGGGCAAGGGACGGCCAATGTCCTTCTTGGCGTCGCCATCATGCTATACCTTCTCTACTTCCTGCTGCGTGACGGAGCCAAGCTCTCACAGACGGTCATTAAGGCAGTGCCTCTCGCTGGCGAATACAAAGATGCCTTGTTCCACAAGATCGCGGTTGTGGTCCGTGCCATGGTCAAAGGCACGATCCTTGTCGCCGTCGTGCAGGGCTTTCTGGGCGGGCTGATCTTTTGGGCGCTCGGGATCCATGCCCCCGTACTCTGGGGTGTTGTAATGGCCTTTCTTTCCTTGCTGCCAGCGGTCGGCGCCTCGATTGTCTGGTTCCCCGTCGCGGTTTATCTCATCGCCACGGGCGCGATCGGCAAAGGCCTAATCCTGATCGCCTTCGGCGCTGGCGTGATCGGACTCGTGGACAACTTGTTGCGGCCCTATCTCGTGGGGAAGGACACGGCGCTACCTGACTACGTTGTCTTGCTGTCCACCTTGGGTGGAATCGCCCTTCTGGGCCTGAACGGATTGGTCGTTGGGCCCTTGATCGCAGCCTTGTTTATCGCTGTTTGGGACATCGCAGCCCGTGCAGAAGGCGACGAGGATAAGGCCGCTCAAAGCGCCCCCGCGGGGGCGCATACGGCTCCGGAAGACGAGGCCTAGGGCATCCAAAAGCGCGAATGCGCCTACAATCCTCGATCAAAATACACACAGCTCGTTTCGCAAAAGTGCAGACAAAGCCGCGCGAATCGGCCATGCCTCATGGGGTATCAAGAGCCAGAGGCGGCTCGGACGGTGTAGAGATGCTTGTTGAAGCAGGCATTGCCGAGCGCCGTTCTATCTTTAGGAGCGCACATCAATGCTGACGAAAACCGCACTCATCCAGACTATTGCCGACGAGCTCGACATGACAAAGAAGGACGTCAAGGACGTTCTCGAAACGCTCGCCACTGTCGGCTACAAGGAAATGAAGAAGAACGGCGAGTTTATGCTGCCGGGCTTCGCCAAGTTCGTCGTGACGAAGAAACCAGCCGTCCGGGCACGCAAGGGCATCAATCCCTTCACCGGTGAAGAGACGATGTTCAAGGCAAAGCCCGCACGGAAGGTAATCAAGGCCCGCCCGGTTAAGGCTGCCAAAGACGCTGTCTGACGCCACTCGTCCGAACGCGCATTAGGGGGAAGAAAAGTGCTCCGTCCAGAGCGGCGGGGCGCTTTTTGTATGCTGATTGGTCAAACAGACTCAATCGCCTGACATAGAAAGCTGCAATAGTTAGCCCTGCAACACCTACGCGGCGGCATGTGACGCACGCGTAAAGGACGTATTTGGACGATCCTGAGCGGACAACACAGCCCCATACTCTTTAGTACGTCTGCTGCAGTTTTAGTTGTCTTGACGCTGCAAACTTCGCACACCGTCTGCGACTAAGCTTTACTTAGCAGCTGTAAGAGCGATCGCGCGTTGCCATAGGGTGCCAACCGCACTAATACGTTTGCGAAAACGAACTTCAACTTAGCCGTCCAAGTGATAGACCTGGAACATGGCTCTGTGCCCACTGGTTCCGTATCGATGGGGCAATCGCCGAGCTCTACGATGTCGCCGTCGTGCTTGGTGTCTTTACACCGATGTCGCTCGGGTTTGCTTCGAACGAACTACTCGGCCTCATCATCTATGACGAACTAGACGAGGCGGCGTCCTTCGAAACTGCCCCCGCGTGACTCTGACCGCGGGTCTCCGCGCTCGTGGTGCTCAAGAGAGCGCGTTCTGTGGAGCCTTATTCCGCGGAGCTTCCTGCGGACCATCATCAGCCTCAGCGAGCGCCGCGTCCACGGCCTGGCGATAGCCATGGGCTTCGATAAAGGGCTTGAGGCGATCTGCGATCCGCTTGGTCAACGCCTTCGGCATCTTGTAACTGGAGACTTTGTGGTCGGCGCGGTCCGCAAGGAAGGCGCGCATTGGCCCTTCGGCTTCGTCGAAGCTCCCTATACGGAGCTTCTTGTAGATATCCTGCATTGAATCGATCGGATTCTTCACAAGATCCTCATAGCGGATTTCGTAGAGGTTCTTGCTGGGAATAAGGTGCTTATCGCGCTGATAAACGGTCGTGACGCGCTCCATCATGTCCAGCACGTAGTCGTCGAGCCACGCATCGCAGTGCGGTGGATTATGCAGGCCTTGCGCGGAGTAAAGCGCGCGCCACAATTTTACCGTGGACGGAAACACTTTGAGCGGATTGCGCGAGATATGCACCCAGCGCGCATCCGGAAACAGTTTCGTTAGCAGCTTAATCCGCGCGGTATTTGGCGGCGTCTTCATCACCAGCGTCTTGCCGTGCCTAACCATCAGACGCCTGTAAAACCACATATAGGCATCCGCCCAACGCTTCACTTCTTTCTCCGGCACGCCCTCGAAGTCGACGAAGTCTGTGTCTTGAGGACCGAGACGCGGCCACGCCATTGTGACGAGGGGCGACCCCTGCCCCAGCATCAGCATCGCAAACTCTTCCTCCTGGGGCCGGTCAAAACCCACCGGCACATCGTCTTGAGGACGGCGCTTGGGCAAGAGCCCCTTTGCGAGACGATCGAGCGTGCCTTCCGTCAGCAGGAAATGATGCGGGACGAAACATTCGTAGGTCGTGGGAAAGGCGAGGTTTGGATCCTCGGAAAAAAGATCGTGCATCAACGTCGTGCCGCTGCGCCAATGGCCGACCACGAAGACTGGCGGCTTGTCCCATGGCAAGTTCTTGGCCTTCCTCCCGTAGAGCGCCTCTGAGATCCAAGCGAGTGGCGTATTCCATGGTACAAAGAGGAAAAGCGCGAGCGTGTCCGGAACACAGTTCAGAGTGAACGAGAACCGACCACGCCAGAACAATCGCATCAGCGTCATGAAGCGCATCCCGAACCACATATAGAGCAGCCGGCCGCCATAGCGCTCGACGGTGAGCCCCATCTTTTTCTTCGTGTGCCGCTTGCGGCGCTTGTCGCCGTCTTCTTCAGACGGCATGACCTCATAGTCTGGCAAGCTTTTCGTCCCCGATTGGCGTAGATAAGGGGTCCTAGACGCGATTGCGGCCCAAGTGAAGCCCTTTGGCACCGGGCGTAATCCGGACAGCTTCTGGCGGGTTAGTCCTCGAGAGCCGATTTTACCGTTGCGGCAAGGGTTTTTAGATCGAACGGCTTCTGAAGGAACCCGAACTCTTCATTGTCGTCCAAGCTGCGCTTGAAGGCGTCCTCCGCATATCCGGACATGAAGATGATTTTGATGCCAGGGTTCTTCTGGCGAAGTTCCTTCAGGAGCGCTGGCCCGTCCATTTCAGGCATCACGACATCGCTCACCACGAGATCCACTTTCCCTTTGTGCTCCTCGAAAACCTCAAGAGCCTCGGCACCGGTTGAGGCCTCCAGGACCTCGTAGCCGCGCGTTCCAAGAGCCCGCGCCGCGAAGCTCCGCACAGCGTCTTCGTCCTCCACGAGCAGCAGCGTTCCCCGCCCGGTCAGGTCTTTTGGCTTCTCCGCCGCATTGCGGTCCAGCTTGACGGGATCCTGGGCGACTTCAACCGCGCCCTCGACGAAGCGTGGCAGATATACCCGCATCGCCGTGCCTTTGCCCAACTCGCTATCGACATACACGTAGCCGCCCGTCTGCTTGATGATGCCGTAGACAGTGGACAGTCCAAGACCCGTGCCTTGGCCGATTTCCTTTGTCGAAAAGAAGGGCTCGAAGATCTTCTCTTTGACGTCCTCGGTCATTCCCGTGCCGGTATCCCGGACCTCAATCATGACGTACTCGCCTGCCGGCATTTGGCCGCTGCCGATCTGCCGTGACTGATCCTCTTCCACGTTCGCCGTGCGGATCGTCAGCTTGCCGCCCTCTGGCATGGCGTCGCGGGCATTCACAGCAAGGTTAATGATGACCTGCTCGAACTGATGAAGATCCGCCTTGACTGGCCAAAGATCTCCCGCCGTATCCAGGGTGAGTTCGACGTTCTCGCCCAACAGCCGGTCGAGCAGTATAGACAAGTCCGACAACACGTCCCCGAGCTGCAAAACCTGCGGACGAAGAGTCTGTTGGCGGGAGAACGCTAGAAGTTGACGAACAAGACCGGCAGCCCGATTCGCGTTCTGCTTTATGTTCATGATGTCCTGGAACGCCGGATCGGTAGGCCGGTGGTTCATCAAAAGGAAATCTGAGAAACCAATGATGGCGGTGAGCATATTGTTGAAGTCGTGCGCGATACCGCCGGCAAGCTGGCCCACCGCCTGCATCTTCTGACTCTGAGCAAATTGAGCCTCCAGCGCGCGCTGTTCGGTCGTGTCCAGCGCATACGCGATCGCGGCGTCGCCCTTTTCGTTGCTACCGGCAAGGGAGCTGAGATAGATGCGTCCGCTCCGCGGTTGGGAGCCGGCAAAGGTCACATCGACCGCGTCGATCATCCGCTGCCCTGCTATGGCCGCTTCGAGCGCCTGCCGAACCGTCCGCCGGTTCCCCTCGTCAACAAGGTCTTCGAGCTTCGTTTTGCCGGGGCTGGGATCAGCGCCAGTGCCGAACAGACGCGAGAATGCCGTGTTGGTTCCCGTGACGGCGCCACTTGCGTTCAAGGTCGCAATGGCGAATGGCGACGACTGGAAGATCCGAGTATATCGCAGCTCGGCAACACCCGCGTCATGGGCTTCTTCCTGTTCGCGACTAAGGGTCAGAACATGCGCGAGTTGGTTGCCCCGCGGCAGACGATGAAGCACGCGGACAGGCAACTTCATCCCGTCGGCCACGAGCAGATCAATGTCAAAACGCCTTATGCCGCTTTGCGGCGTCCCTTGACTTTCGCCGCGGCCTGCGCTGGCCAAAAGAGCGGCATTGTCTTGGGA
>JARFRF010000064.1 GCA_029287395.1 Methyloceanibacter sp.
GATGCACGCTATGCTTGAAGACTACATGGCGTTCGCGAAAGGCGATTCAGGCGAGGCCATCGCTTCCGTGAATGTGGGCGAGATTCTGGGCGAGGTCAGTTCTCAAGCTCATGGTGGCAAGGCGGACCTCGAGGGCAAAACTTTTGAGGTCCGTATCAAGAATGAGCCGCTTGTGGTGCGCGTCCGCCGACACGCTTTCAAACGTGCAATCTCGAACCTTGTGAACAACGCCGCGCGCTTTGCCAGCACCCTTCGCATTACCGCGGCCAAGACCGATGGGGTCTTGACGATCGAGGTAGAGGATGACGGCCCCGGCATTCCGGAGGAAGAGCGGGAGCGTGTTTTCCGGCCCTTCTATCGTACTGACCATGCACGGAATCAAGACTCTGGATCGACGGGTCTGGGATTAGCGATCGCTCGGGATATCACGCGTATTCACGGCGGCGACATCAAACTTGATGCATCGTCGCTTGGCGGATTGAAGGCCGTGCTAACATTGCCAGTGTGAGTCGAAATGGGAGGTACGCCCATGTGGAAGGCAATTGCTTCAGTTGCCGCGATGGTTGCAGCCGCAGGCCTTACGCCAGCGCTGGCGGACCCCGATACCGAGGCCTTTCAAAACGACGAAATGCCGGGCTCTGAAATCCAGATCGACATCGGCAAAGATGGTGCCGATATCCATCGAAAAGACGGCAGGAAGCTGTTCGGTGGCGGCATGAACCTGACGGAAGAGAGTCAGGATCTCACACCGCTCGACGACCCAGACAGCCCGCTCGCGCCGGACCCAATTGATACCGAACTGCCCGGCGAGGGACCCGAAAGTCTTTCGGGGCCTGACGACGAAGATCCGCTGCCCTACTAGTAACGTAACTATTTAGCGCGTTGAAACGCGCGACAACGCGAGTGAGGAAAACAATGACCCAGTCCCCCTCAAGCACGATTGGCACAAAGAGCACTGACAAGCCGGTCACGAACCGCCGCGATCTTTTGGCCGGCGTAGCCCTCGCAGGACTTGCGATCCCGCTTGCCGGAAATGCCGCAGCCGAAACTGGGCACGAGCATCACCATCATCACGCTGCCCACCATCCGGAATTGACGAAGCTGGCGCTTGACTGCGTGGGTCTCGGAGAAGCCTGCGTGGCACACTGCATCAAGTTGCTGGGCACTGGCGACACGTCGCTAGCGGACTGCCTTACCGCCGTTAATGCGATGCTGCCGATGTGCGGGACGCTTGCCCGCTACGCAGCTGCCGACGCCAAACGCCTCAAAGATCTCGCGGCCGTATGCATCGATGTTTGCGACGACTGCGCGAAGGAGTGCGAGAAGCATCCCGAGCACGCGGAGTGCAAAGCGTGTGGCGAAGCCTGCGTCGCCTGCATTGACGCTTGCAAAGAACTGATTGCGGCGTAACGCGAGCCGGCGCCCCTAAGCGGAAGACGGCGCTGGATCAGGATCAGGCGACGGCTTGCCATTCGGCCCATCCTTGCGTTCGAAATTCCGCTTCAAACCCCGCACAAGCCCGCAAAAAGTCTCACACGCTCTCTCAAGGCTCTGCATTCCCCGCTCGCCATTCGCTAGGCCACGGTCGAGCGTCGCCATGGTCTTGTCGAGCGACGACGAGTCGTCTTCAAGCCAAACGCTAAATGCTTTTCCGTAGACGGCGGACAGACCAGCAACGCGCACGAGCGCCCCTGGGCCATCAAGCTTGGCACCTGCATTCGCGAGCGTCCAATATTGCGAAACCATCCGTGTACATACGAACATCGAGGCCTCGCCAGGATGGCAACGAAAATAAGCCGCGATGTGCTTCAGAGCTTCCTTGTGCGGCGTCATGACATCAAACCGCGTCATAAGCGCATCGAAAACCTGATCGCGCACGCTATCGCCTGGCCCTGCGGGCTTGCTGCGCGCTAGGACTTGTGCGTCAACCTCGGCCTGGAACGCGCGCAGAATGTCATTCTTGCAGACAAACTCCCGGCGCAGGTCCGCCATTGTCAAATTTGCTTCCTTTGCAATATCGGCAAGGCCAACATCGCTCCAACCGCGTGTCGCAGCCAGCGTCATGGCCGCCATCACTGCCCGGTTCCGTCTGGAGAATTCCTCGAACATGGCCGTGCTCCTCTTTGGGACAACGTGTTTCGGCGTCTTCGTTTCTTAGACGATAGGCCGAATTCATGGACACTGAAAGACGGAACAAGAGGAGTTTCATGCGCCCAAAGCGACGCTAAGACGACAACTCCCGCGACCGTTTCGCAGCTTCTGCCACGGCGCGAGTCAAGAGCCTTTCCATCGCCTCTTCTTCCATGAGCACCTTAAGCGCGGCGGCGGTCGTCCCCTTTGGCGAAGTGACATTGGTTCGGAGCGTCGCAGCGTCGTGCTCCGACTTTTTCAGGAGCGCGCCAGCGCCGGCTACTGTTGCGCGCGCCAAACGCGCGGCAAGCTCAGCCGGCAGACCGGCTTCGATGCCCGCGCGCTCCAGCGACTCAACAAGATGAAAAACGTAGGCTGGACCGCTGCCAGATACCGCCGTCACGACGTCCATCATCGCCTCGTCGTCTATCCAGACCACGTCACCCACGGCCGAAAGCAGCGCTTCACATGCGTGACGCTGCAAGTCGCTTGTGCTGGAGTTGGCGACGCAGACCGTGATCCCTTCGCCCACCCCCGCCGGTGTATTGGGCATGGCGCGAACGACTGAGCAGGACTCTGGTAAGGGCCTGGCCAGGCTGTCGAGCGTACGCCCTGCTGCGATGGACAGAATGACTGTCTCAGACCCGATATGTGGTGCGACAGCGCTCAGAACCGTGTCAGCTAGCGCGGGCTTTACAGCGAGCACGATTACCGCCGGCGCTTGAGGCAAGACTGGCGCCTCTCCCGCCATGATCCCGTGTGCATCGGTCAGGCGGCGCATGCTTTCAGACAGCGCAGGGTCTTGAACAAAGACGGTCGCGGGATCGAGGCCACGGCCCAGCCAGCCCTCAAGCAGGGCCCCTCCCATTTTGCCTGCGCCTACCAGAAGCAGCGGGCCACTCAGGGCAATTGCCATCCGTGAACCTGCCTCATCGGGACACCTCTCATTCCCGACAATCTAGATTGCCGACGTTTATCCGGTCACCCCTCAAGCCTCTGCTGCTAAGCCGTTCCTCGGGTCTCAAGCATCGTCGCCGCAAGAGCTTCATCGGCGGACTTTCCGGCCCACAACACGAACTGAAAGCTCTGATAATAGCGCTCGCAGGCCTCCAACGCCGCGGTCAGAAGCCCCTCACACTGCCCGGCATGGGTCTTCGCGCCGGCCAAGAGCAGTCCATTGCGATAGAGCAGCATTCCGTCTTGTCGCCATAGATCGAAGTGGCCGAGCCATAGCTGCTCATTGATACTTGCCATGAGCCTATAGACTTCGGGCAGCCTGGTATTGGTCGCCCGGAAGTCGAAGGCGCATGCCAAATGCAGCGCCTCCAAATCTTCTCGCCAGTTCAAGGAGATATGGTAATCACACCAAGAACCGGCCACCGACAATGTTAGTTCGTCGGTGGTGCTGCGTTCGAAAGCCCAGTCGCGAATGGTGGCGATCTGCTCCACCATGTCGACAGGATTTGTAAAGTGGTCGTACGTCGCTTCCATCGAAGCCATGCGTATCCTTTCGGGGCCGCGTTTTGGGGGGTCCGCGCACGAAAAACAGCAACCGCGAATCATTAGATGAATCAGTTATATACCGGCGAGTCCGCGTGCAAAACGGCACCGGAGTCCCTGACTGCGGAATTGCTGTGGATGGAGCGAAAAATCTGTGGATGAATCAGAGACTCGACTCGACTCTGCGCCAAGCGTTATCCCGCGTTATCCACAGCTAGCGTGGACTCAAGGTCCGCGATCCGGGCTTTGAGCATCTCATTTTCCTCTCGGGCCTTCTGTGCCATCGCTTTGACGGCCTCGAACTCCTCGCGCTGCACGACGTCGAGTTCGTTCAAGACACGCTCCGCCTGGCTGCGCATCACACCCTCGACCTCTTGCCGAACACCGTCGGCAGCACCGACCGCATCCGTTAGAAGCTTGCCCAACTCGTCGAAAAACCGCCCGCTGGTCTGTGTCATGTTACGCACTCTCCGAAAATGTCCTGCGAGGCCGCCATTTAGCCGAGACCTCGCTTAGCGAAACTGTCATTTGCGCGGACTATTGCGTAGCGCGTTCGCGGAGGCAAGCGGACCGGGCCGAGCCCTCAGCGACATCTTGTCGGAGCCAAGGGCGCGCTTGACAGAGTTGAAACCGCAGCCGAGGGTCGCCCCGACCAAGCTACCCGAGGCAGCATGCATCTCTTTGTCATTCCATTCCCGATCGTCAATCCTGTGGCGTTTTCCATCGGTCCAGTCTCAGTCCGATGGTACGGCCTGGCCTATCTTGCGGGCATCCTTGCGGGCTGGCTGTATGGGCGCCACCTCGTCGCGCGTGCTGACCTATGGAATGGCAAACCGCCCATGACACTGCGCCAAGCGGATGACTTTCTGCTTTGGATCACGCTTGGCATTGTGGTCGGTGGCCGGCTCGGCTTCGTTTTGTTCTACGAGCCCAGCTTCTTTTGGCAGAACCCCGCACAGATTCCCGCCATTTGGAATGGAGGCATGTCGTTCCATGGTGGGCTGCTTGGCGTCGTTGTCGCCGTATATCTTTTTGCAAAGGCGCAAGGGATCAACCCGCTGTCACTTGGTGACATCGCGTCGGCTGCCACGCCGTTTGGACTCTTCTTCGGGCGCATAGCCAACTTCATAAATTCAGAAGTATACGGTCGCCCAACAGACGTGCCCTGGGCCATGGTCTTTCCAGGCGTCGATGATCTCCCGCGGCACCCGAGCCAGCTCTATGAGGCCGCCCTTGAGGGCGTTGTCCTCTTCATTATCCTGCGCATCGCAACGCACCGCTATAAGGAGCTGAATCGACCAGGCACGGTTTTCGGCCTGTTCCTGATCTTCTACGGCATTTTTCGATCGTTCGTTGAAGAGGTCGCGCGCGAGCCGCATCCGGGGCATCCATTGGATATCGGCATCCTCACTCCCGGCATGGTCTATTCGATTCCGATGTTGCTTATTGGGATCTGGCTCATCTGGCGCGCGCGCCGGAAGGCGGCCGTTGCGGCTTAACGGACGGCACCATGGCGCCGACGCGGAAATCGACCAGCATGGAAAGCACGCTTCTCAGCGTCCGCCTGAAGGCACAAATCGCCCGGATCGGCCCAATCGGTGTAGAGCACTACATGGATGTCTGCCTCTCGGATGCTGCGGCCGGCTACTACGCATCGAAGCAACCCATCGGCGCGGCAGGCGATTTCATTACGGCGCCAGAAGTCAGCCAGATATTCGGCGAGCTCCTAGGACTATGGGCGTACGCCTCATGGCAATCGATGGGATCGCCGCAACAAGTGGTTCTGGCAGAGCTCGGGCCTGGGCGCGGGACGCTCATGGCGGACGCTCTACGCGCCGTGAGCCGTTTGCCCGGCTTCATGGATTGCGCGACCGTCGCGCTCGTAGAGACCAGCCAGCCACTGCGCCGCGCTCAGGAAGAGACACTGGCGGGCGCGGGTGTAAACGTCTCCTGGCATGAAACTGTAGAGTCGCTGCCACGAGGGCCGCTGATTGTAATCGCCAACGAATTCATCGACGCGCTTCCCATACGCCAGCTCGTCTGGCGTGAGGGTCAATGGCACGAGCGTTGCGTGCAGATTGCCGCCAATGGCGGCTTCGAGTTTTGCGAAGGTCCGTCACTCGTCGTTGAGGACTTAAAACGTAACGCCGAGTCGCGTCAGTTGCCTGAGGGCTCGATCTTGGAAGTTAGACCTGCAGCGAATGCCGTGATCGCCGCCCTAGCCAGCCGAGGCAAAGATTCACCGCTCACCGCACTGATCATCGACTATGGGCATGAGACGACCGAGTACGGCGATACGCTTCAGGCCGTCTCCCGGCATAAATTCGCGAACCCGTTACACGCGCCAGGCAATGTTGATCTGACGGCCCATGTGGACTTTGGCGCCTTGAAGGATGCAGCACGCGACGAGGGAATGACTGCGTATGGTCCCATGTCGCAACGCGACCTCCTCTCGGGGCTTGGCCTGCAAGTGCGACTGGAGAAACTCTGTGAGGATGCCTCACCTGAGCAGCGAGAAGCGCTTGTGGCGGGTGTAGACCGGTTGGTCGACCCCGCAGCCATGGGTGTGCTTTTCAAGGCGCTCGCCATCACGAGCAACGAGTTACCGCCGCCGCCCGGATTCGAAAATCTTGCATGACCTGTTGAGCCCATCGCGATGATAACTGACGACAAGCTCCGACTTCAGTCGGCGAATCTCGCCGAGATCGACGGCATCGAGCACGGATTCTTCACGCGTCTTGGCGGCGTCTCGGAGGGCGTTTACGAGTCGCTGAACTGCGGGATTGGGTCGCGCGATGTGCCGGACGCCGTCGTGCAGAACAGAACACGGGTCTCTCGGCTCCTGGGTGTCGCCCCAGCCAAACTCGCGACGGTCTACCAAAAGCACTCAAATGTGGCTGTCGTGGCCGATGGAGCATGGGATCCCGCTCAGCGGCCCGAAGCGGACGCCGTTGTCACCGCTGTGCCAGGCACGGCCGTTGCGATTGTCACGGCAGACTGCGCACCCGTTCTGCTCTGCGACCCCCAAGCCCGCGTCGTTGGCGCTGCACACGCGGGCTGGCGCGGCGCTTTTACTGGAATCGTGGAGGCCACGCTCAAAGCCATGGAGGGCCTCGGAGCCGACCCAAAAGTGGTCGTTGCGGCCATCGGTCCGACGATCAGTCAAGGCGCTTATGAGGTCGGCGAGGACTACAAGGCGCGTTTCATAGACGCCGAGACGGAGTCAGGCGTCTTTTTTGCCAACGATGAGGGTACGGGCGAGCCACATTTCGACTTACCGGCCTATGTCTCGGACCGGCTGCGCCGCGCCGGCGTAGAAAGGATCAGCGATCTCGGCATTTGCACCTACTACGATGAGACGCGGCTCTATAGCTATCGGCGGTCGCAGCACCACCGCGAGACTGACTATGGTCGCCAAATTTCCGCCATCGTGCTCACCTGATTTGAATTCACCCTAGGGCGATCGGCCGACAGCCATCGGAGTGAGGTCTCAGGACGCCCACAGGGGCCGCCAAGTAAGCGTGGGATAGCCGATCTTGACTGGGAAACTGCAGACCTTGGGCCCCGTAAGAAAAAGACTGCGATTGAAACAGCGCCGACGCGCACATCCGAGTAGTGGACGGATTTTATGCGGCTGACGAGGGAGCGAATGTTTGGGAGCTAAGCAAAATAAGGAGCTATGTACCCAGAGCTTCTTGGCGGCCATCGCCTTTCTGCTCGCAGTCATCCCAGCTCTTGCAGGCTGCGGCGGCGGGTCGAGTATGGGCAACATCATGCAAGGAGCCGGCGGGCTGTTTGCAGGCTCGCCCAAGATCGCCATGGGTCCCGTCGTCGGTCCGCCGAAGAATGTGACGACCAAACTCACCGAGGCCTTGCAGACCGCGGGAGCGGATCGGAATCTAACGATACTCCCCAGCGGCTCAGAGGAGGCGGAGTACACACTCAGGGGCTACCTTCTGTCCGCGGTGGATGGCAGCAGGTCCACGATCTCTTACGTGTGGGACGTCAACGACGCCTCGGGAAAGCGCGTCACGCGGGTGTCTGGCGAGGAGACGGTGGCTCGAGGGTCAGGCTCAAATCCCTGGCGCGGGCTGAACTCTGCAGCAATGGCAAATATTGCCAACAGCACCGCATCCCAATTGGCGGCCAACCTGCCGGGCGGACGCCGTGGTTCATCAAAACCGACCGCTACTTCGTCATCGTCATCCTCAGCGGGGCGCACTGCCGCCGCTGCAACCGGTGCAACGGCGGCGACGGGGGCAGCCGCCTCCCGTTCGCGGAGCGCCTCTGCGGCTAAACCCTCCGGTGTCGTTGTTGGATCGGTGACGGGTGCCCCCGGCGACGGCAGCCGAGCGCTCCCCTCTTCTCTCAAGAAGCAGCTCCGCGGTGCCGGCGTGAAAGTCGTAAACCGGGGCTCGAATGTCTACACTGTCAAGGGCACGGTACGGCTGACGAATGCTGGCGCAACGAAGCAGAAAATCCGAATCGATTGGCGGGTCCTGGAACCGAACGGCAAAGCCAAGGGCACCGTTTCCCAAGAGAACACGATCCCAAAAGGGTCGCTAAATGGACCGTGGGGCGCGATTGCTGACGCCGCAGCCGGCGCCGCCGTGCCGGGCATAAAGAGGCTGGTTCAATAGCCGGCTCTGTGCGAACGCAGCCGCCGAGCCGCTCCGCGACGACTGCGCACCATCATCAACGACTTAGAACGTTTACACAGGTGCCACACGCTTGTTAAAAGCGCGCAGGTGTGCAGAAGGCCATTCGCCGCCTTCTCACTGGCTGGGTTTTGGGGAACACGAGCATGAAACTGGTTGCAGGCAATAGCAACCGCCCTCTCGCTGAGGCCATCGCCACTTATCTGGATACGCCACTTGCGCGCTGCGTTGTCCGCCGGTTCGCGGACAAAGAAATTTTCGTCGAGGTCCAGGAGAATGTTCGCGGCGAGGATGTCTTCATCATCCAGTCGACCTCCGCGCCCGCCAATGACCACCTCATGGAATTGCTCATTCTTTGCGATGCGCTCAAGCGCGCCTCTGCCCGGCGGATAACTGCAGTCATTCCTTACTTTGGCTATGCGCGGCAGGACCGGAAGCCAGGGCCACGAACGCCTATTTCGGCAAAGCTGGTCGCGAATATGATTGTTCGGGCTGGCGCTGACCGCGTACTGACCCTCGACTTACATGCGGGGCAGATCCAAGGTTTCTTTGACATCCCGACTGACAACCTCTTCGCTGCACCGGTTATGGTCAGCGACATCACGGAAGTCATGGCTGAGGACAATGTAATGGTGGTTTCACCTGATGTCGGCGGCGTGGTGCGTGCCAGAGGGCTTGCCAAGCGCATCGATGCGCCCTTGGCCATCGTCGACAAACGCCGTGAGAGGCCCGGCGAGTCCGAGGTCATGAACGTTATCGGCGACGTTTCTGGTCACAGCTGTATCCTGGTCGACGATATCGTTGATTCCGGCGGTACACTGGTCAACGCGGCCGAGGCGCTTCTGAAACAAGGCGCAAAGCAGGTCACCGCTTACATTACGCATGGCGTCCTTTCAGGTGGCGCCATAGCTCGTGTGATGGCGTCGCAATTGAAAGAGCTTGTGATCACAGACTCGATCATGCCGAGCGACGCTGTCGTGAACGCGCACAATATTCGCGTTCTTTCGATCGCCCCACTGCTTGGCGAAGCCATCGCCCGGACGGCAGAAGAGAAATCGGTCTCCAGCCTGTTCTATTGACGGCTGGACTATATTGGCGCGACGTCGCCATGCGATTCAGGGCGTCAAGAACGGCAGCGTGTCCGTGTGGTGGCCAATCATCTTCCAGGCGCCGTCCTCTCTCCGAAAGAGATTTGTTGCCCTAATCAGCACCGCACCTGACACATCGCCTGTATTTAGGTTAGTGCCCTTCTCATAGTTGTGCGTCACCGCTAATTCGCTGCCTTGAAAAATATGTACGCCGTCGGGCTCAACGCGGCCGCCAAGCTTCAAGTCTGCTTGTTTCTCCCAGTCGGCACGGACGCTTTTCCAACCAACCTGGAATCCACCATCTGGTCCCATGTAAGTCACATCGTCCGCATGCGACAAAACCTCGGTCATGGGCTCCACGTTCCCCTCAAACAAGGCATTCAAGGCAGCGTAGAATTGATCTATCGCGGCTCGGATTTGATCGTGCTCTCCCATGGCGACGAATTTCCTTTCTTAGATTTGCACACGTACGACGCATGCTGATGTAAGCCTAGAGTATCCAACGCAGTTGGGGAACGCTGTGTAGGGTCGAGTGTGATCACGCCTTCCCAAGCGGAACACTTGGCGAAGAGATTGGCATGTCACGCCGTCTGCATGGTCTTGTGGTTTGTGGCGAAGACACCATGTGTGACGCAGCCGAACGCCGCAACGAACACAATGGTCGCAAGACTTTTGTTCGAACTTAAAAAGCAACGCATGGAGGAGGAGACCAAAAATGCACGTCAATCTCGAACAGGCCGAACAGGTCATCGAAGCCGCACGCAAGAAGTCCATCGAGCTAGGGACGCAGATGTGCATCGCTGTTGTCGATTCAGGTGCGAACTTGAAGGCCTTTATGCGCATGGACAACGCTTGGGTCGGCTCGATCGACATTGCTATCAAGAAGGCGACAACGGCTTGCTTCTTCGGCATGGAGACAGGAGCCCTGGGGCAGCTCTCACAGCCGGGCAAGCCGCTCTATGGCATCGAGCACTCCAACGACGGGCTCATCACGTTCCCAGGCGGCCTGCCCATTGTCGATGCTGACGGCGAACTCATGGGCGCGATTGGCGTCAGCGGCAGCACGGTCGAAAACGACCATGAAGTCGCCGCCGCAGGCGTCGCCGTTCTCGGCGTCTCCGAGATGCCCGCGCATCCCTGGCGCACCTAGCCGCGCTCAGGTCAAAAGACCCAGGGGCTGGCCAACGAGCTGAAATGGGCAATCTTCAAGGGAGATTGCCAGCCCCGTCGGAGACAACACTTGCCCAGCACCGACGGCATGCCGGGGCGCCACCAGAACTGGTCACGGCGCCCCTTCGGGCCAGAAAATCGGCTCCGATAGGCGATTGTCTTGTTAGGGGTCCTTGGGCTATAAGCCTCTCCAATTCCTTCGCAGCGACCAAATTAAGGGCGCTGCGGCCAATTTTCGGGGCCGGCTTCCGGCCCCTCGCTGTTTCAGACGTTCGGAGGATTTCATGGCTGAGGCGATCGAGCTCAAGGCGTGGTCGCGTGGGCGCACCGGCACCGGTGGCGCGCGCGCCATTCGCCGCGAAGGGCGCATTCCCGGCATCGTGTATGGTGGCAAAGACGCACCGCTCAATATTTCTCTGGAGACGAAGGAAGTCTCCAAGCAGATCAAAACAGGCCATTTCCAGAGCACGGTCTACATGCTCGACATGGATGGCACGAAAATCCGCGCGATCCCGCGGGACGTGCAGGTAGACCCCGTGCGGGACTTCCCCATCCATGTGGATTTCATGCGACTGGCGAAGGACGCTGTGGTCGACGTCGACGTGCCGGTGCATTTCCTCAACGACGGTGCATCGCCTGGCCTAAAGCGTGGCGGTGTTCTCAATATCGTCCGCCACGAGATTGCGCTTCGCTGCCCCGCCGACAGCATCCCCGAGTCAATCGAAATCGACCTCACTGGAACGGAGATCGGCGACTCGATCCATATCTCTGCTGTAAAGCTGCCTGAGGGTACAACCCCCACGATTACCGATCGTGACTTTACCGTTGCAACAATCGCTGGCCGTGGCGCCGAAGAAACGGCGGAAGAGGAAAGCGTCGAGGAGGCAGAGGGCGAAGAGGAAGCCGAGGAGAAGACGGAAGAGTAGTGCTCTTCCTGGGCTGACGGGCCGCTCGGGCCACGAGACGGGACGACACGATGAAGCTCTTTGTCGGTCTCGGCAATCCGGGGGCGCAGTACGCCTTCAATCGTCACAACGTGGGCTTTATGGCTCTCGACGTCATGGCCGCGGCGCATGGCTTCTCTGCTTGGCGCAAGCGCTTTCAAGGCCTGACCAGCGAAGGGCGGCTCGGCGGCGAACAAGTCATGCTTCTTAAGCCGCAGACTTTCATGAATGAGTCTGGCCGCTCGGCAGGCGAGGCCGCGCGCTTCTACAAGATCCCCGTCAACAATGTGGTCGCATTCCACGACGAATTGGATCTGGCGCCCGGGAAGGTTCGTGTGAAGATCGGCGGCGGGGTCGCCGGCCATAACGGTCTCAAGTCGCTCACCGCGCATCTGGGTAACGACTATATGCGCGTGCGGATCGGCATCGGCCATCCAGGCCATCGCGAGCGGGTTGTAGGTCATGTTCTGCGAGACTTCGCGAAGTCGGATATGGATTGGCTCGAGCCCGTGTTGTCTGCAATGTCGGACGCGGCCCCCTTACTCGCCAAAGGCGAGAAGGACAGATTCCAGACCCAAGTCGCACAGGAAACGCGCAACGACGCGCAATCCGAAACCGATTAACCCGCCGAGGCCATCAGCTGGCGACAGGAGCCAAGTTTACCTATGGGATTCAAATGCGGCATCGTTGGACTGCCAAATGTTGGCAAGTCCACCCTCTTCAACGCGCTGACGGAGAGCGCTGCGGCACAGGCGGCGAACTACCCTTTCTGTACCATCGAACCCAATGTGGGCGATGTCCCGGTGCCCGACCCGCGTCTGTCCAAGCTCTCGGAAATTGCGAAGTCCGCACAAACGATCCCGACGCGGCTCACATTCGTCGATATCGCGGGCCTCGTCCGTGGCGCCTCGCAAGGTGAAGGATTGGGGAACCAGTTCCTCGCCCATATTCGCGAAGTCGACGCCATTGCCTACGTTCTGCGCTGTTTCGAGGATTCCGACGTGGTCCATGTGGACGGCAAGGTGGACCCTGTCGCCGACGCCGAGACCATCGAAACAGAACTCATGCTGGCGGATCTCGAAAGCCTTGAGCGTCGCGTACCTGCGTTGGAGAAAAAGATCCGCGGCCAGGACAAGGAAGCTAAGGAGACTCTGGCATTATTGGAACGCGCCCTGTTGACATTGCGCGAGGGCAAGCCGGCGCGCCTCGCCATCGTCGACGAGGAAGACCGAAAGGCTTTCGATACGCTGGGACTGCTTACCTCGAAACCCATTCTCTATGTGTGCAATGTCGACGAAGCCGCCGCTGCATCAGGCAATGCGCTCTCCGACGCTGTCCGGCAGCGCGCCGAGAACGAAGGTGCCGGCGTCGTCATCATCTCTGCAAAGATCGAATCCGAGCTGGTTGAACTCGAGGCGGAAGAACGCCAGTCCTATCTCAGCGACCTCGGTCTTGAGGAGCCGGGTCTCAATCGGTTGATCCGGGAGGGCTATCGACTCTTGGATCTCCTCACGTACTTCACTGCCGGTCCGAAGGAAGCGCGCGCCTGGACCATCGAGCGCGGCACGAGAGCACCGCAAGCGGCGGGCGTGATCCACACCGATTTCGAGAAAGGCTTCATCCGGGCCGAGACGATCGCCTATGACGACTACGTTGAACTCGGCGGCGAGGCTGGCGCACGCGACGCAGGCAAGCTTCGGCTCGAAGGCAAGGACTACGTGGTGAAAGACGGCGACGTCCTACATTTCCGCTTCGCGAATTAGACGCTAACTGCTGTCCGACGTTTCGGCCTAAGTGGCGCGCTTACGCGGGGCAGGCTTCTTGGTCGCAACCGGCGCGCCCTCGGGTGTCGCCGTGTCGGACTCGACATCGGCTGCCTCGCTCACCACGGCGCTTCCTCTCGCTGGAATCGCCCCTGCAGGAATCGCCCCAGCAGGCATCGCGCCCTTGGTGAAAATACCTGCGGGAACACCACCAGGCGGAATACCTTCGGGCGGCGTAACGCCCATGGACACGTACACGTTCACGAGCTTCTCGACACCACCCTCCGCCGGCCGGACCCAGTCTTGGGGCACATAGATGAGCGCCCCGCCGAAGGGCACCGGCGCGAATGGCACCAGCACAGGCACGTAGCTGGTCTCACCAATTGAGACCGGCTCATGGGACGGCATGAGTGCGAGCACGCCAGCGCTCCCCTCCCCGCCAAAGAAGCACCAGACCGGGCTCATGCTTTTCAAACTATCTTCCTCGCCGCTGCGATCCATGATCGCCACGAAGCGCTTGGAGATATCGTACACGTTGGAGACGAGCGGGATGCCCATCATGAACCAATCGAAACTGTTCGAAATCCAATTGCGCAGGCCGGACTCGACGGCGAGGCCTAGGAGAAAAATCAACACGAGGATGATGCCGAGCCCAATAAAATAGGCAACGTGTGAGGAGCCGGAGATGTTCAGCCCAACACTCGTGATCAGATTTCCAAGGAAGCTACCGGGCCCCGCATACGCCGCCACGATGGAACCCAGCCATAGAGTCACCAGGATCGTGACGCCGATGGGTAGCAGCGCCAACGCGCCGGACAGAAAAACGCGGATGATACGGCCCACGGGGCACTCTCCAACATTGACATCGGACGCTAACGCAGACCGCGAGCCGATGCTTTCGGCAATCAGATTTCGTCAATCGCGTCTCAAACGCGCTAACAAGCTCGACTAACGCAGAGCCGCCGCAACATTGCCGCCGTCGACGGTCTCCACATGGCCCGTCGTTTTGCGCGCCTTGGCCAAAGCGAGGAACGCTTGGGCTACATCTTCAGCCATAACCTCGGCACGGAGCAAGTTACCGGCCATGTAATCCGCTTCCGTCAAACCCCGCGCCTTGGAGCGCTCCGCGATCATCGCGTCGGTTAAGAGCCCGCTTCTGATCCGGTCGGCGTTGACTCCATTCGAGCGAATGCCGTCTGCACCGTAATCAAGCGCGTACTGCCGCATCAAAAGCATTGTAGCCGCCTTGGGTAAACCATACGGACCGAAGTTCTGCCCCGGGTTCACCGCCTGCTTCGGGATATTGAACAGAAGGGCCCCGCCCGTTCCCTGCTTCAACATGACGGCAACCGCTTCCCGCGCCACCGTCTGATGGGCGAAGAAGTTCAATTCGAAGCTATTCCGAAGAACGTCATCTGGAACATCGCCGATCCGGCCTTGCCAAGCCGCGCCCGCATTCGACACCAAGATGTCGACGCCGCCAAAGCGCTCACAGACCGCTGCGAAGGCGTTGGCCACATCGCTTGGGTTGGTGACATCGCAGGCAATGCCGATGCCCTTGACGGCACGCGCGGCTTCCTCGGCTGCATCGCTGTCAACATCGAGGACGGCAACCGCAGCCCCGTCGCCGGCCAGCGCCTTGGCAACGGCCGAACCGATGGCGCCTGCGCCGGTGATCACGGCGACCTGGCCCGTCAGCGGTTTGACAACCTGTTTCGCGAGCTTCGCCTGCTCCAGGCTCCAATATTCGAGGGCAAACAGATCGCTCTCCGGTAAGGGCTCATACCGGCCGATTGCCTCCGCATCCGTTATGACGCGGACCGTATTTTCGGCGAGATCGCTGGCGATCGTGGCGTCTTTTGCTGATCGACCGAGACCGAATAGGCCAACGCCAGGCACGAGAATGACGCGCGGCATGGGATCGAGCTTCGTCTTCGTCCCACCGACAGCCTCGTTCTCCCGCGAAAAATATATGTCGTATTCGGCCACATATGTTTCGACAGCAGCCTGAACGGATCGAGCAAATGCAGCAAGATCTCCGTTGTCCGGGGCTGAGACCACAAGAGGCTTGTTCTTTGTCCGAATGATGTGATCGGGCGTCACAACGCCTCGCTGGCTGTACGATGCGAGGTCTGCGCCATTCACATAGTCGAGGATTTCCGAATTTGACCGAAACTCTGCGATAAA
>JARFRF010000016.1 GCA_029287395.1 Methyloceanibacter sp.
TGGGTCTCTCTCGGCAGGACAGTCACCTGCAGGGTCGCCACTAAAGACTGCACCCAGAAGTCTGACGTCGTCTCGTGGGTTGAGTTTCAGCCGGACACCAGGAGTTGCCAGCGGGTAGGCCGGGCCGCCACTTGGCAAGTCGGCTTCAGCAATATCTGGCCAGCCGAACGTGCTGTTGATGAGTCGGGACGCTGTGGTGCTTATGAAGAACTCGTCATCGGCCGCGATCTGGCCAATGCGAAGCGAGCTTCCGCCGCTGAACTTCTGTTGAATATAGGCCGTAAACAGACGAAATGTCGGTCGCGCATCGATGTTGCTCGGGTCGGAAAGGGTCGCTACTAGGTCGGCCGCATTCCGGCCGCCATTGTTGATCTGATACAGCGAGACGTGAGCGCCGCCACCGGTCCAGCCGAGGAGCTCTTCCAGGTCGGCATGGACCTCCAAGTCAATGAGATCCTCATAGACGGCTCCCGACTCTACGCCGCCAGACGCGACCTCAAAGACCTCGCCTGCATAGAGCAAACTCCAATCAAGTCCCGGCACGAGTTCTCTCACCCGCACCCGATCCACGTCGCCCGCAAGCATGCTGCGTCGGGAGAAATTGCTATCGTCGGCGTAAGCGGGTATTGAAACAAAGCAAAGCCATAGACAAGCCACGGCCGCATGCGGCTGCGCCCGGCATTTCGAATGACAGTCTTGCCTATGGCAAAACATGCGGTTCGTTCCCAATCATCGCCGGGGTTCTGCTTACAGCAGGACGTCCACCTCTATGGGCCGCGTTGACAAGCCTCTCCCCATCATCTCGTAGCTTTGCGCGCGTCCGCGTTTGGTTTGGATTCTGCCTCAAGCAATCTCAAATGTGTAGGCCGCCTAGGCTTTGATGCGTGGATTGCACTCCGATGGTGTCCTTCGGAGCGCTTGACGAAAGGGACCGCGAGCGCGTAGGCCGAAGACTATCGAACTGGGGAGCGGGGATAGTTCGGGAGGGATGTGGCAGGGTGTTTTCCAATCGGCGCTTGGACTGGTGGTGCTGTTAGGCTTTGCGTGGGCCGTCAGCGAGAATAGGCGCGGGGTTTCCGCGCGCTTAGTTACCAGCGCCTTGGCGCTCCAGGGCGCTCTCGCTATCCTGCTATTGCGCGTTCCGCCCGTCACGACCGCGCTCTCGTGGCTCAACAAGGCTGTGGAGGCCCTGCGCCAGGCGACGCTAGCCGGCACCTCGTTCGTCTTTGGCTATCTCGGCGGCGGTCCCATCCCCTTCGAACCCACCGCACCCCAAAATGTATTCATTCTCGCAACCCAGGGGTTGCCGCTCATTTTGATCGTGAGCGCGATCAGCGCGCTGCTGTTCTTCTGGCGAATCCTCCCGAAGCTCGTCCAGGGCTTTGCCTGGCTGCTCGAGCGCAGCATGGGATTGGGGGGCGCCGTGGGTGTCGCATCGTCCGCCAATGTGTTTATCGGCATGATCGAAGCGCCACTTCTTATCCGACCCTATTTGCGCGACATGAGCCGCGCTGCACTATTCTTGGTGATGACGGTCGGCATGGCGACAATCGCTGGCAATATGTTTGTGCTTTACGCGGCGATCTTGTCACCGGTCTTGGTTGATCCAGCCGGGACGTTGATGGTTGCGTCGGTGATAAGCGCGCCGGCCTCCGTTGCGATCGCCGCTTTGATGGTGCCGGGGGACTACAAAGGTGCAGCTGTTGAGCAGCGCGGTCCGGACGAAGACGCAACGAGCGCGGCTGAGGCGATCGTCAACGGCACACTCAATGGTCTTCGACTCGTTGTTGCCGTCGCGGCCTTGTTGATCGTGGCAATTGCCCTCGTTCATCTCGTGAACCAATTTCTAGGCATATTGCCGGATGTCGATGGGTCGGCTTTGAGCCTCCAGCGCATGCTTGGTTGGCTACTTGCGCCGGTTGCCTGGCTCATCGGTATTCCTTGGAACGAGGCGGGGCTGGCGGGCGAGTTAATGGGGACCAAGATCGTGCTCAACGAGTTGGTCGCCTACTTGTCAATGGCCGAGCTTCCGGAAGGCGCCTTGTCGCCGCGTAGCGATTTGATCCTCACCTATGCGCTGTGTGGTTTCGCCAATCTTGGCAGCCTTGGCATCATGTTGGGAGGGCTTGCGACCATGGTCCCGGAACGCCGCGCAGAGATCGTAGCGCCGGGACCGAAGGCGCTTATCGCGGGCACGATTGCATGCTTCATGACTGGCGCTATGGCGGGAATCTTTGCCTGAGCGGCTGCTGACAACGGCGCTCCAAAGTGTGTAAAGCGCCGCGCCGTGGTCCAAGCTCGACTCATGGCGCTGGCTGGCCCGCAACTGCCGCTACGTCTGGAAAGGCGTTCACAAGTGGCCCCAAATCGCGCGCGGTATCCCAGTCTCCACCGCTCAGTGTCTGGCCAAGCCGAACGACGACGAGATCCTTGGAGGGAATCATAGCGACGACCTGGCCGTTGTGGCCAAGCATGTAGAAAGCATCCTGGGGCATTGGCGGTTCGCCGAGATTGCGGGACTTGGTCAGCTTGAGCCAAATCTGAGCCCCGTACTCGTCCTGCGGCGACTGGATCGTTGGCGTCGTCGAGTAGCTCACCCAGCCTTGGGGGAGAATCTGCTCACCGTCCCAGACGCCGTCTCGCAAGTAGAGAAGTCCGAACCTCGCCCAGTCGCGTGCCGACGCGTAGAGAAACGCACCGCCCATCAAATTGCCGGAAGCATCGGGCGCAAGCTGAGCCGTCCGCATACCGAGCGGCCCGAAGAGTCGTTCTCTGGGGTACCGCAGATACTCGCGCTCATCGTCGAATGACTCCCGCAGGACGCCGGACAGGATCGCTGTGCTTCCCGTCGAGTAAGACCAATGGGTCCCGGGCGCGAAGGTAAGCGGCTTCGACGCTGCGTACGCAGCCGTGTTGCCTTGAACGAACATCATTTGAGAGACGTCGCTCAGCTTGTCGCCTGGGTCCTCATCAAAAGCCAATCCCGACGTCATCCGCAGCAATGCATCGAGCGTGATGGCGCCGCGCATGTCATCCCGGCTGAGCCATTCGGGCATCAGGTGCCTTTCGTCACGGGCGAGCGTGCCATCTTTGACCCTTAAGCCAATAAGAGCATTCATGCCCGTCTTGCTCATGGACCAGCCCACAAGCGGCATCTGCGCGTCGAAGCCCCGGGCATAGCGCTCGGCGACGATACGGCCTTTGTGGACCACCACGAGCGCGCGTGTTCGCCGGGGTCTTTCCGGCACCGGTTCTGCGAAAATTGCGTCCACCGCGTCGGTTGCAGCCGGGCCGTCGACCTCGTCAGGCCACCTAAAATCTGCAGACCAGGACCCTGCTGCTACGTGCGACCCGCTGGGCCACTCAACGCGCGCATATGGCGCGGGTTCGGCATCAAAAAGGTCCCTGGCCTTCGCGTGAACTGCCTGCGCTGACCGATGGCGAACGAGCGTGCAGCCGAGCCCTTCCTGGAATTCCGCGGTCTGCCCGGCAATGCCGTAGGCTGAGGCGCTGACCGTTTTGGCTGCCTCGTCCACCCGCGGCGAGAACAGGCTCAAGGCGCCAAAGCCTGGACCCGTCAAATCCTCGGCCATGACGTGTTCGAAAGTGCGGCCGGAAACAAACAGACCCGCGCAGAGCTGCTGAGCCATGTAGCCGGAGCCGAGCAAGGCGACACGGTAGAGCGGTGGTCCGGCCAAAAGCGCAACCGCGGCAATGACAATAGCAAGCCCTGCCAACCAGAATTTTCCTGAAGTCAAAGTGGGCTTGGGTTCGGCGGCGTTGGGCACAGCAGTGCTCCGCGCGCTAGAGTTCTTGAGCTGCCTTCAGCACTTCGTCGACATGGCCCGGCACCTTCACCTTGCGCCAAATCGCGCGAATGACGCCTTTGCCGTCGATCAGAAATGTCGAGCGATCGATTCCCATGTATTTGCGGCCGTACATGCTCTTCTCAACCCAAGCGCCATAGGCCTCGCAAACTGCTCCGTCCTCATCCGAGGCGAGCGGAAAAGTGAGATCGTATTTTTCCTTGAATTTGTCGTGCTTCTTGACAGGGTCCTTGGAAACGCCAATGACCTTGGCCTTGACCTTGGAGAAATCCGGAAGCGCGTCGCGAAAGGCACAGGCCTCCTTCGTGCAGCCCGGCGTGTCATCTTTGGGATAAAAATAGAGGACCACAGTCTCGCCCTTGAGATCCTTCAACGAGATGTTATCGCCGCCGTCTGTCGGGAGGTTGAAACTTGGCGCCTTGTCGCCGACCTCTAAGCTCATGATCCACTCCTTCTAATTTTCTTTCTACATAGCAGTCCGCATAAGAGGCATCTAGCATGGCGAACGCCAACGAAACTTGGCCAGACCTACCATACTCCGCCTGGCGTGACACCGCAGCCACCTTGCATTTGTGGACCCAGATTGTCGGAAAAATCCGGCTGGTCCAGACGCCGTGGCTCAACCATTCATGGCACTGCACGCTCTATGTCACGCCGAACGGCCTCAC
>JARFRF010000063.1 GCA_029287395.1 Methyloceanibacter sp.
CGGCCTGCAGGTGATGGATGTAGCGTAAGACCGTCGCCACCCTGGTGAGTGGGAGTTTCGCATCGCTAACGTCTGCCCCCCGATCGATCATCGCTTCCTCGACTTAGCGGCGTGGCGCCAAATGACAGGGGTGCTACCACCGTCTTAGACTAAGCTCCAGCCCGATGCCAGAGACTGATCAGGATCAAAGTCACAAAGGTACTTCGCGGAAACAATGAGAAGAAATCTTGCTTCTGAATGGGAGAAATTTGCCATGGCCTATGGCCCAATACGCCGATCGCGCGACCTGCTAATTACCCTCACGTTTTTGGTTGGCGGCTTCACCGCGCTGACCCCTCTCAGCACCACCGCCAGCTACGCTGAGTTCAGCTTCGACGAGGAGGCTCTTCCTGAGGCGAAGCCATGGACCTCAAAAGACTTTGTTGATGATCCTGACAACTTTCAGTTTGTCATTATTGGTGACCGTACTGGCGGCGCCAACGCGCAAGGCACCTTCAAGTTGGCGATGGATCAACTCAATCTGTTGCAGCCAGAGTTCGTCATCAACGTTGGCGACACGATAGAAGGCTACAGTGACGACAAGGCCGAGCTGAACGCCGAGTGGGATGAAGTTGACGGCATGCTGGATACGCTTGAGATGCGGTTTTTCCGCACCCCCGGCAACCACGATATTGCGAACAAGACCGCCCAGGAGGTTTGGCGTGAACGGCACGGGGCTACCTACTACTCCTTCGTTTATAACGATGCGTTGTTCCTAGTGCTCGATAGCGAAGACCCGCCCCGCGAGGCGCCCGAGGGCATTAAAGAAAAACTCGGTCTCTACAACCGGCTCCAGACGGAGGACCCCGCAAAGGCCAAGGCGATGTTGGCCGAGTTCATGTCCGACGAAGCGGTTGTTGCAGCACTCGGGAAGCCGGTAGAGTTCGGTGATGACCAAATTACCTTTATCAAGGAGGCACTCGCAGAACACCCCGACGTGCGCTGGACGTTCCTGTTTCTCCACGAGCCTGCTTGGGAAAACCCCTCTGAAAGTTTTAAGGCAATCCAACAACTGCTCAAGGATCGGAACCACACGTTCTTCGGGGGACACCTGCATTATTACGATTACGACAAAATCAATGGTTCCGAACACATCACGATGGGCCCCGCAGGGGCTTCCTTCCACCACGAGGGCCCCGGAAACGTCGATCACATCATGTGGGTGACCATGACTGACGACGGTCCCAGGATTGCCAACATTGCTCTCAAGGGCATCTTTGATCGCAAAGGCCTCGATCCCGAACTGTTCGGTGCATACGACCGCAAGGGCGCAGAGAAAGCAGACGCGAGTGGAGAGAAGGAGCAGGCGACGCCAGAGGGAACAGAGAAGCAGTGACTGCCGTCAGTACAGAGGCAGCCAACGAGAGCGATCCGCTTCTAGCGAAACATCGCTAAAGAGAAAACCAAATAGAAGGAGTGCACTATGACTGCAAACACGGTGCCGAAAGCAGGTATCGTAGCGTTTGCGATTTTCATCGGTTCGCAAGCTGCTTGGGCGCAGGTGCCACCGCCTCCAGATGGCAAGGAAGACCTATCCGGCGGTTGGATCAAGGATGATCTCACCAATTGCGCGGTCTGGAGTACGGATAAGCCGAGTGATGACGAAGCTGTTTCTTGGTCAGGCGCTTGCGTAGACGGCAAAGCGAGTGGTCGCGGCGTGCTGGTTTGGTGGGACGACGACGGTCTTCTCGGTCGTTACACGGGCGAGGTAAACGAAGGTAAGCTCAATGGCGAGGGCCGAATCTTCCTTCGGGCGGACGATGGGGAGAACTTTCATGAGTACATGGGTCGCTTCGCCGACAGTAAGCCCATTGGTAAGGGTTTTCTTAGGACAGCCCAAGGCGCCCGGTTCCTCGGTGAAGTGATCGATGGCGTGCAGCACGGCAAAGGTGTTCTGCTGACCAAGGACGGGTGGCTAATCAAGGGCGAGATCAAGGATGGCAAAGGTGTGGGCACACTCGTTGTGGACTACACGACCGAGGAGGGCGAACGATACCTCGGTCAGGTCGAGGATGGAAAACGGCAGGGCTTTGGGATCCTTACAGCGAGAGATGAGGACTTCTATACGGGGGAGTTTGCTGACGGCAAGCCTGACGGTCCGGGTATCTATAAAGGCAAAGAGGGCGACCGCTACACGGGCGACTTTGCTAACGGCAAGCCCAACGGCTTTGGCACTTCAATCGACGCCAACGGGAATATAGTCCAAGGCCGATTCGTGAACGGTGAGCCCGAGGGTACGGTGCTCATCACCGAACCCGACGGGACGCAATCCGTCACAACGTCAAAATCTGAAGGAGCAGAATGATGCACAAAGCCAGGAAGACACAGACAGCCTGCCTTGCGGGTCTTGCTCTATTTGCCATTGCGGCGGCAGGTCTCCCTGCAGGGACCGCTAGTGCAGGACCTGTCGCACGAGGAGCAGGATGGGGCGCACTCAGTGGTGCAGTAATCGGTGGTGTCGCTGGCGGCAGCCCACTCGCAGGAGCGGCAGTCGGCGCAGCGACGGGCGCAATCGTCGGTTCAGTCCGTAAAGAGCGGAGGAAATGAAGGCAAACACTGAACAAGGCGGCTGAGGCAAACCTAACTCGCCAAAAAAGGACCGGGGGGGATCAACAATGAGAAGCAGCCACTCACTCATAGCCTTGCTTGCTCTCAGTGCTGTGGGCATGGGATCGATTGAGGCTTATGCCGCAGAGAATGCCGCCGGTTGGTACGCGCTGGGCACAAAGGGCTCCATGGCCGGCTTCCTTCCTCCGCCCGGCACCTATTTCGTCGACGTGAATATGTATTATGAGGGCACTGCGAACGCCACGTCTGCGGTTGGCGTCGCCTTGCGCGATATCAGCTCGGCGGCGCGGCAACTCAACCTCAGGGGTGAGCTTTTGGTTGAGGCGACTGCCGATGTGACTGGCAAGGTCTACTACAACCTACCGTCTGTCCTATGGGTCGCACCCCAGAAGGTGCTCGGCGGAAATGTCGGCTTTGGTGCCATCATTCCCTTCGGTGCCAAGAACGTGGATTTCGACCTTGATGCATTGGCCACCCTCAGTCTTGGCCCGCCAATCAACCAAACCTTCACCCGGGGACAGACCTTCAGCGAAACGGACAGTTCGACCGATTTTGGCGATCCAGTTCTGAACGCGGTCATCGGGTGGCACGAGGGCAACTTCCATTGGAACGTGAGCACGCTGGTAAATGTGCCCATCGGCCCTTGGAGTAACAGCAGCAGCTCAAATCTATCCTTCAATCATTGGGGCCTCGATACCACGGCGGCGGTGACGTGGCTTGATCCAGCTATCGGATTGGAACTCTCCGCAGCGCCTGGGTTCACCTTCAACTGGGAAAATCCCGATACAGACTACCGAACCGGCACCGAGTTCCATGTCGAGTTCGCCGCTTTGCAGCACTTCTCGCCGAAGTTCGCGGTGGGCGTCGCAGGGTTTCACTACCAACAAGTCACCGGCGATAGCGGTTCTGGCGCGAAGTTGGGAGACTTCAAGGGACGCGTGACATCCATCGGGCCTGTGATGACTTACAATTTCCAGCTTGGAGAGATCCCGGTCAGCACGCAGTTGATGTGGACACACGACTTCGATGTCGAGAACCGGCTCGAAGGCGATCTCGGCCTGCTGACAATCTCCCTTCCGCTGAGTGGCGCCGCACCCCCGCCCGCGAGTCTCGAATGATTGGTCCAAGCGACGTCCGCTTCGGGTCGATTGTGTTGATAAACGCTTCGAGTCCCAAAAGTGAGCAATATAGATTCAAGAAAGGGTTCGTGCGCGCAATATCATTTTCAAAAAGACGGCACCTGGATTCGATCCTTGCGCAGACGCTGCCCGTTGCCGACTAAATCAACACAATCGGTCAGAAGCAGACATTGCCGAGCAACCAGGTGATGTCTGCTTTCCTCCCGAAAGCGGACATGTTTGGCACCGGCCCAACGCCACAACACAGCTCAGTCATCGAGCGCTCTGATCCCTTGCTTCCTCGGAAAGCAAGGCAAAAATGGTCGGAGATTCGACTGGACTTTACGTCCGAATAGAGCGTGTGTGGTGACGTCGACCAGACGGACCGACCTCTGTTCCGATCGCCCCTGCCCGGCTTTCGATCCGGGCTTTTCGGGGTGCGAGAAGCCGATTGCACGGTTCGGATCAGGAGGTCAACCATGGACTGCCCAACCCACCGCCATGCCCGTGCCGAGCCGTCTGGCTCTGAGCCTCGGGGACGACCCCCAGAGCATTCCGCGCGCACAGTCGCGGAGCCCGCAACAATCAAGGTCCTCCACCGAGAATGGCGTCGGCTGTACCATAAGGCACCGCCAAAGCTCAGTCGCGATTTGCTGATGCGAGGGATCGGCTATCGCCGTCAGGAGCTCGAACACGGTGGGCTCAGCAAAGCGACACGGCGCAAGCTAAAAACACTGGCGAAGATGTTCCGGACTAAGGGGCGGTTCGCTCCAGATCCCGGGCTCAGTTTGAAGCCGGGTGCCCGGCTGGTCCGTGAATGGCACGGCCGCACACACACCGTCACCGTGACGGAGGACGGCTTCGACTATGCCGGCGCGACGTATCCATCTCTCACGAAGGTCGCGCGCGAGATCACCGGCGCCCATTGGTCCGGCCCGCGCTTCTTTGGTCTCAAGCCATCGGCGGCGAATGGCCGGAGCCGCGAGCATCGACATGGGTAAGACGACGAGATCCACGAACAGATCCAATCGCTGCCGCTGCGCGATCTACACACGTAAATCCTCGGACGAGGGTCTGGAACAGGCCTTCAACTCGCTCGATGCCCAGCGGGAAGCGTGCGCGGCCTATATCTTGTCTCAGAAGCACGAAGGCTGGACCGTTCTGCCGACCCTGTACGATGATGGTGGCGTCTCCGGCGGAACCCTGGACCGCCCTGCCTTGCAGCGTCTGTTGACCGACATCTCTGCCCGTAAAGTCGATGTCGTGGTGGTCTATAAGATCGACCGGCTCACCAGATCGCTCTTCGACTTTGCCAAGATCGTAGAAGCCTTCGATGCACGCGGTGTGTCGTTTGTCTCCATCACGCAACAGTTCAACACGACCACGAGCATGGGGCGCCTAACTTTGAATGTGCTCTTGTCCTTCGCCCAGTTTGAGCGAGAGGTGGCCGGAGAGCGTATCCGGGACAAGATTGCTGCCTCCAAGAAGAAGGGCATGTGGATGGGTGGGCTTCCGCCGCTCGGCTACGATGTTCAGGATCGGAAGCTGGTGGTCAATGAGAAGGAGGCACGTACCGTCACTCACATCTTCGAGCGCTATCTGGAACTTCAGTCCGTTCGTGCTCTTCAGGCGGAGCTCGCGGCCGCAGGCATCAGGAGCAAGC
>JARFRF010000088.1 GCA_029287395.1 Methyloceanibacter sp.
GCAATTCCGTTGACGCTTCTCCATCGGCCTCGCCCGTCTCAGCTTGGGCGATGCGCACGAACCGATGTGACGCGCGTTCGGCCGCCTCCGCCGCTTCTGCGACGGCGATCTCGAACTCGAAGATGTGAGCGGTCGCGAGAACCGCGCTAGCAACGAAAGGGCCCGCTAATAACAGACCAAGCGCCTTTGCAACTTTCAGGCATTTGTCTTGAATCATTCTTTCACTCTGATCCTCACATAGCGCGTGCCTGGGCCCGAACGTAGACCGCACCCTATAGCACAGGATTCTTGCGTTGGCGGGCAGGGTGAAGCAGCCGAATTGGGCATTACGAAGATTGATTGCTCTACCCTCGTAAGACACAGCAACACCACATTCGGGCAGGACAAACGCGGCGAGGCAAACCCGGCCAGCTGAACAATCGCTTTCGGCTAGGCGCAAGTGGCGAGGACTTCAGACAATGCCGAATATCGAAGGGAAGGTTGTCGCGATCACGGGCGCCAGTAGCGGAATTGGCGAAGCCACTGCCCGGCACTTAGCCAAGCTGGGCGCGCGGGTCGTTCTCGGGGCGCGGCGCGGGGAGAAGCTAGAGAAGATCGTCGAGGAGATCCGCGCCGGTGGCGGCACGGCAGCGTCACGGACGGTCGATGTAACGGACCGGCAGGATGTCGACACCTTTCTCCAGTTTGCCGAGGGCACCGCCGGCAAACTGGACGTCCTCATCAACAACGCCGGCGTCATGCCGCTTTCGCCACTCGCCGCGCTGAAAGTCGACGAGTGGGATCAGATGATCGATGTCAACATCAAGGGCGTGCTCTATGGGATCGCCGCAGCCCTTCCTATCATGAACCGCCAGGGCTTCGGGCACGTGATCAATATATCCTCTATCGCCGGCCACAAAGTGATCCCCACCGGCGCGGTCTACTGCGCCACCAAATTCGCCGTACACGCCCTTTCCGAGGGCTTCCGCCAGGAACATAACAATCTCCGGATGACGATTATCTCGCCCGGCGCAACGGAGTCGGAACTCGCCGACGCGATCACCCACGATGAGACCGCGAAGATGGTCGATGGCCTGCGTGCGATGGCAGTTCCTGCCGAGGCGATTGCGGAGGCAGCCGCCTATGCGATCGGCCAGCCTGACGACATCGACATCAATGAGGTTGTTGTCCGGCCCACGGTGCAACCGCTCTAGCTAGGCGCGGCGATCATGAGTCGGGCCTTCCTGCCGCGCCTCCCTAACAAATCCCGGAATAAATCCGGGATGACAAGCCGGAGGCAGATAGCCTCTCAGCTCGCGCGCCACTCTTCGTACCCTTTGGCGCGCAGCTCGCAGGCGGGGCATCTCCCGCAGCCATAACCCCACGCGTGCTTGGTGACGTGATCGCCCAGATAACACGTGTGCGTCTCTTCGCGAATTAGGTCGATCAAGGCTTTACCCCCGAGTTCGTCCGCAAGGGCCCAAGAAGCTGCCTTCGAGAGCCGCATAAGAGGTGTCTCGATGGAGAAAGGAATCTCCGTTCCGAGGCGAATGGCGCTTTGCAGTGCCTGAAGCGTTTCATGGCGGCAGTCTGGGTAGCCGGAGTAGTCGGTTTCGCACATGCCGCCAACCAGAACGTTTAACCCTCGGCGATGCCCGACCGCGGCCGCGTAAACAAAGAAAGCGAGGTTCCGGCCAGGCACGAATGTCGACGGCAGGCCGGAGCCCGTCATGACGATCTCGGTTCCGGACGTCAACGCAGTCTCTCCAATGGCGCCAAAGGTCGACAAGTCGATCATATGATCCGCGCCCAACCGCTCGGACCAGGCCGGAAAACGTTGAGGGATCGCCGCAAGGACTC
This sequence comes from Methyloceanibacter sp., assembly GCA_029287395.1. Classification (GTDB taxonomy): domain Bacteria; phylum Pseudomonadota; class Alphaproteobacteria; order Rhizobiales; family Methyloligellaceae; genus Methyloceanibacter. Next base: position 1,840 of record JARFRF010000088.1, read on the forward strand.
GCTGCCGGCACTCCAACTCTACGGCGTGTCGCTGACCGTAGTTGAAACCGACCGTCTCCACGCGCCCATAGCGCTCCAAGGCATACGCCAGGCAGGTCGTGGAATCCTGACCGCCGGAGAACAAGACCAGTGCGCCGGCCGGCTTGTCTGCGGAGGATGATGGCATGAAGCGTCTCCGGATGGCCTAAGTTACGGCAAGGCCTTTCTCTCACATATACGCCTTCACGTTCCCCTCCGCCTAGGCTATGACGGCCTGAAAAACATCATGCAAGTTACTGGGGGAGACCCACATGGCAACCATCGCCAATATTGTCGGCAGAGAAATCCTTGATAGCCGCGGCAACCCGACGGTCGAAGTCGATGTTGCCCTTGAAGGCGGTCATCATGGCCGGGCGGCGGTTCCGTCTGGAGCATCGACCGGCGCCCATGAAGCCCACGAGTTGCGCGACGGCGGTGCACGCTATCGTGGCAAGGGTGTCAAGAAGGCCGTCGATGCGATCAATGGCGAAATACGAAAAGCGCTTGATGGGTTCGATGCCAAAGATCAGCGCGGTCTCGATCAGCTGTTACGCGATCTCGACGGCACGGAGAACAAGAAGCGGCTCGGCGCCAACGCCATTCTGGGCGTTTCTCTTGCCTCCGCCAAGGCCGCTGCACATTCGCAGGAGATGCCGCTCTATGCCTACTTAGGCGGCGAGGATGCAACCTTGTTGCCTGTGCCCATGATGAACATCGTCAACGGCGGCGCCCACGCGAACAACCCCATCGACTTTCAAGAATTCATGGTCATGCCCGTCGGCGCTGCCAATCTGTCGGAAGCTGTTAGGACTGGCGCTGAGATCTTTCATGCGCTGGCCGCAGCACTCAAAAGTGCCGGGCACAGTACAGCCGTTGGCGACGAGGGTGGTTTCGCCCCGAACTTGGAGTCGACGCGCGCCGCCCTCGACTTCGTGATGGGCGCAATCGAGACCGCGGGGTTCAGCCCGGGTGAGGACGTTTATTTGGCATTGGACGTCGCGGCGACGGAGTTCTTCAAGGACGGTCGCTACGAGCTTGCAGGCGAAAAACGCAGCCTGACGGCCGATGAGATGGCCGCCTACTATACGGAGCTCGTCAACAGCTATCCGATCTTCTCAATTGAGGACGGCATGTCCGAGGACGATTGGGACGGTTGGCGCTCGCTCACGGAAGCCATTGGCGATCGCGTGCAATTGGTCGGCGATGACCTGTTCGTCACGAACGTTACACGCCTGAAAAAGGGCATCGACAAGAGCATCGCCAACGCCATTCTTGTGAAGGTGAACCAGATCGGAACGCTCACGGAAACCCTTGACGCCGTAAACATGGCCATGGATGCGGGTTACGCGGCTGTTATGTCTCATCGGTCTGGTGAGACCGAGGACGCCACGATTGCGGATCTGGCGGTGGCGACAAATTGCGGACAGATAAAGACAGGCTCGTTGGCGCGGTCGGACCGCGTTGCCAAGTACAACCAGCTCATTCGCATCGAGGAGGACCTGGGCCCGAGAGCGCGCTACGCAGGAAAAGCGATCCTCAAAGGATAAAAGCGGCCTCGCGGTAACCGCACCTTAACGGCTGCGCATCGATGTTTGTGATTCGCTGCGTGGGGAGGGACTATGCGGTTCAGGGCGCTCATATTCCCGCTTCTTGCTCTGGGGGCGGGCGGCTACTTCGGCTTTCATCTGCAAAACGGCGATCACGGATTGGCGGCTAAGACCGATCTGCAGCGCCGTGCGGCTGTGCTGGAGGGCGAGCTCGAGGGACTGCGAGAGGTTCGGCTGCGCATCGAACGGGACGTGGCACTTTTGAAGCCTGATAGCCTCGACCCCGACATGCTGGACGAGCGCGCACGAGCCATTCTGAACCTCGCCCATCCGAGCGATCTCGTGATGATGAACAGGCGACCCCCGGACCCCACCGGACCGCTCATCAAACGCTGAAATCCCTCTTGAAATTGCGTTTTGTCGCGCCGTCCGTGTCTTTTGGCTGACTTTGGACTCGTGCTAGTTTCGCTGGCGAACACGGTGTGAGTCGTAAGGAGGCCTTGATTGACCAGCCCAAGCCTAACGCCTGGAGCAGCCAATTTCTCGGTTGACCAGAGGCCCTCCGACGGCCCCGAACAGCCGATCTTTTCCGCCCGCCCGGATCTTACCCCACAAGAGCTCCTGACAGCTTACCGGAACATGCTGCGCGTTCGGCGGTTTGAGGAGAAGGCCGGTCAGCTCTACGGCATGGGCTACATCGGCGGCTTTTGCCATCTCTATATTGGTCAAGAAGCCGTGGTGACCGGCATGATGATGGCCAAGCGCGAGGGCGATCAGGTGATCACGTCTTACCGGGATCACGGGCACATGATCGTTCTCGGCATGGACCCAAAGGGCGTCATGGCGGAGCTAACGGGCAGGCGGAGCGGCTACTCCAAAGGTAAAGGCGGATCCATGCACATGTTCTCCGTCGAGAAGGGATTCTATGGCGGGCATGGCATAGTCGGCACGCCGGCGCCGCTCGGCGCCGGGCTTGCCTTCGCAAATAAATACCGCGGCAACGACAACGTTTGTCTCACCTTCTTCGGTGAAGGCGCCGCAAATCAGGGCCAGGTCTATGAGAGCTTCAATATGGCCGCGTTGTGGAAGCTCCCTGTGCTCTTCATCATCGAAAACAATCACTACGCCATGGGCACCGCCGTAGAACGCGCCTCCGCGCAGGCAACGGAGCTCCACAATCGCGGGCGGGCGTTTGGTGTTCCCGGACGTGAGGTAGACGGTATGGACGTTGCGGCGGTGAAAGCCGCTGGTGAAGAGGCACTTGCCCATGTTCGTAGCGGACAAGGGCCGATGATCCTCGAAATGCTGACATATCGTTATCGCGGTCATTCCATGTCCGATCCCGCCAAGTATCGGACGCGCGAGGAGGTGCAGGACATGCGCCAGCACCACGATCCGATAGAACTCGCCCACAAGCGACTGGTCGACCTCGGCCATGCGGAAGACGAGCTAAAGGCAATCGACAAAGAAGTGAGAGAAACTGTCAACGAGGCTGCGCAATTCGCCCAGGACGAGCCGGAACCCGCTTCAAGCGAGCTTTGGACAGACGTTGTAGCGACTAAGGGGTGAGGCGATGCCCACTGATATTCTGATGCCTGCCCTTTCGCCCACGATGGAGGAGGGCACTCTGGCCAAATGGCATGTTCGCGCCGGAGACAAGGTCCAAACCGGCGACGTCATCGCCGAAATAGAAACGGACAAGGCGACCATGGAAGTGGAAGCCATCGAGGATGGGGTCATTCAGACGATCCTTGTGGCCGAAGGCACCGAGCACGTTCCCGTCAACCAGCCTATCGCGGTTTTGCAACTGGAGGACGATGAGGCGCTCGCGGAAGGTGGCCCCACGATCGTTCAGCCGCCGTCAACTTTCGAGCCCGCGGAAACCGCTACGCCGACAAGCGCCGTAGAACCGTCGCCAGCGCTGGGAGAAGTCGAACCGGAAGTTGAGGCTGCCCCAGCGGGGCCGCAGGCCGCACCGGCCGAACCCGCGCCTGCGCCCGAAGTCCCTCCAGGCACAGAAACTCAGGACCTGACCATGCGCGAAGCGCTGCGCGATGCCATGGCTGAGGAGATGCGCCGCAATGGCGACGTCTTTGTCATCGGGGAAGAAGTGGCAGAGTACCAGGGTGCCTACAAGGTTACACAAGGACTCCTGGACGAGTTTGGCGCCCGCCGCGTGATCGATACGCCGATTACGGAATATGGTTTCGCCGGCGTCGGCGTTGGTGCGGCCTTCGCAGGCCTACGGCCCATTGTCGAGTTCATGACGTGGAACTTCGCATTGCAGGCGATCGACCACATCATCAACTCAGCCGCCAAGACGCTTTACATGTCGGGCGGCCAAATGCATTGCCCGATCGTATTTCGTGGGCCGAACGGAGCGGCCGCCCGTGTCGCTGCACAGCATAGCCAGGACTTCTCGGCAATATACGCACAAGTCCCTGGGTTAAAGGTGATAGCTCCCTATAGTGCCGCGGATGCGAAGGGCCTCTTGAAAGCCGCGATCCGTGAGAACACTCCTGTGGTGTTTCTCGAGAACGAGATCCTCTATGGCCAAAGTTTCCCGGTCCCCATGATCGATGATTTCGTTCTGCCGATCGGCAAAGCACGAATTGCACGCCCCGGTCACGACGTAACCCTCGTCTCCTATTCGCGCGGCTTGGCGTACACGATCGATGCGGCTGAGCGCTTGGCCGAGGAGGGCATCGACGCTGAGGTCATCGACCTTCGCACCTTGCGTCCGCTTGATATGGACACAGTGCTGACCTCTGTTCGCAAGACCAACCGCATCGTCACCATCGAGGAAGGTTGGCCCGTCTGCTCCATCGGTAGTGAGCTTTGTGCATACGTTACGGCCCACGCCTTCGACTACCTCGATGCACCGCCGCTGAAGATAACCGGCGCGGACGTCCCTATGCCTTATGCCGCCAACCTTGAAAAACTGGCGCTCCCGTCCGTGGACCTTGTCGTCAGCGCGGCCAAATCGGTCTGCTACCGGGAGACTGCCGCATGACGGACTTCTGGATGACAGACGAGGAAATGGACACGGAAATCGAGGCCAATCGGGCTGCGTGCCAGCCTTTTCAGAACTATGACCGGGACGAGGACGGCTGGGATGAGATTTGGGGGGGCGTCTTCGCGATCCTCGTGGAGCATATCGCGGAAGTTCGAGAAGTGTTCGACCTGGATCCAAGAAAGTCGATATTGTTCAATGACTTTCCGGATCTTCTTTGGGCCGCATGCGATCCACAGGAGCCCGTGATTTACTCACCCGTCTTTCGCGAGTTCGGCATGCCGGTTTTCGATGGCGGTCCATCGATGACTACGCTGCGCTTCGATCCATGGAGCGGAAAACCGCTGCCAGCGTCGGTACGCGACGCCTTCTTTGACGAGGCCGAGAAGATCCTCGGTCACGAGGTCGGGGTGCTCGACGAGGAACTCGATACGCTGCCTGCCTCTTATCAAAGCGAGGCCTGGTGGATTGAGAAGGGGCTTTGATCATGGGCGTCCCGCACGATCACGAGGATTCACAGGATAGCTCGCCAGAGCAAGTCATGGACCGGATCGCTGAGCAAATCCTGGCCAATGCGCATGACGGGCCGAACGGTTTGGGGCGTTTGTTCGCTTCGCCTCTCGCGCGGCGCGTCGCCCGCGAGCACAATATTGATCTCACAGCCCTAACAGGCTCAGGACCGCATGGCCGGATCGTTCTGGCCGACGTCGAAAAAGCCCTGGCCCAAACGCGACAATCGGAACCCGAAGCGGCAGCGCCCCCGCCTGAGGCGCCTGTCATGGGTGAGCTGATGCACGCAACTCCAGCGCCGCCAGAACGCACTATCGCGCAGGGCCTGCCAGATAAACAGATCCTCGCGCTCTACGAGCCAGGCCGGTACGAAGTGGTGCCGCACGATACAATGCGGCGCTTCATCGCCGAGCGGCTCACGCTGGCGAAGCAAACAATTCCGCACTTCTATCTGAACATCGAGTGCCAACTCGATGCGCTGCTGGAAGCACGGGAACGCCTAAACGGTATGGCGCCACAAGAAGGGCCGCGTGCGTTCAAACTGTCCGTGAACGACTTCATCATCAAGGCAATGGCAATGGCTCTGCAGACCGTGCCGGCCGCGAACGCGATCTGGACGGAAGAAGGCATATTGCGCAATCGTCCATCCGACATTGCCGTGGCCGTGGCACTAGAAGGCGGTGGCCTCCATACGCCGGTCATTCGCGACGCGGAGCTGAAGAGTCTCTCGGAGATTTCGAACGAAATGCGCGATCTGGCGAGCCGGGCTCGTTCTAAGCGTCTCGCACCGCACGAGTATCAAGGCGGCACAACATCAATCTCAAATCTTGGGATGTACGGCATTGATAGCTTCGACGCAGTCATCAACCCGCCGCATAGTTCGATCCTTGCCGTGGGGCGCGCCGAGAAGAAGCCTATCGTCAAAGATGACGCGGTCAAGATCGCCACAATGATGGGGGCGACGTTGTCGTGCGATCACCGGGTCATTGATGGGGCGCTGGGCGCGGAACTGCTCGCCGCCTTCAGAGCCTACCTCGAAGATCCTGTGACGATGCTTGTCTAGGGATGGAGCCGACCTGAGTTAGCCATGGCGCTCGCACCCACATTCCGCCCGGCGACACTCGGGGATGCGGCTGATCTGGCGATCCTCATTGATATCGCCGGCAATGGACTGGCCAATCGTATCTGGCTCGATAAGGCGGGCCCAGGACACTCAGCTGTCGAAGTCGGCCGCCAATTGGTGCGAAGCGACGACGGCGAGGACTCCTTCCGGAATGCTACAATCGTAATGATGGGGACAGAGATTGCCGGGGGCATCATTGGCGGCTTGCCGGAAGACCTCTACGACCTGTCTCGCGTTGAAGAGAAGCCGGCCATCTTTCGCCCGGTCGCACGTCTCGCAGTTCGTGCCGTCGGCACATGGTATGTGGACGTGATTGAAAATTTTCCCGAGTTCCGCGGCCAGGGCCTGGGTCGACAAATGCTTGAGCATGTGGCGACGAAGGCGAGGGAAGTCGGCGCACCTTCGAGCACGCTCGTTGTCGGCAGCTGGAACGAGGGGGCGGCGCGGCTCTATGCCCGGTGCGGCTATCGTCCTACCGCGCGGGAGCCGGTAACGCTTCCCGAGGGCTTTCCATATTCAGGGGAGTGGGTCCTGATGACGAGGCCGCTGACGTGAGCTCGAGAAACAAAGTGGATCCAACAATACGCCCTGCATTGCTTGCCGACACTGCCACGCTGACAGTCTTGATGGACATTGCAGGCGAAGGCGTACCGAACCGCCTGTGGCTTGAGATGGCCGAACCGGGCCGCTCGGCGCTGGAAGTCGGACGTGAGAGAGCCCGCCGGGAGGAGGGGGGCTTCTCCTACCGCCACACGACGGTCGCGTTGGCCGGCGATGAGATCGCCGCTTGCCTGATAGGGTATCTGTTAGACGACCCATATGACCTCACAGGCCTCGATGACATGCCCGAGCCGTTTCGGCCATTGGTGCGTCTTGAAGCCAAGGCGCCCGGCACGTGGTACGTCAATGTAATTGCGACCTTCCCCGAATACCGAGGCCAGGGTATTGGCGCTAGGCTTCTTGAAATCGCCGGTGACCGGACACGCGAAGCGGGTGCCGCAGCAAGCAGCATTATAGTCGGGAGTTGGAATGCTGGCGCAACACGACTGTACTCACGATGTGGCTATCAAGTCGTTGCGCAAGAGCCTGCAATCCTCCCGGAGGCATATCTGCAAACTGGTGACTGGCTCTTGATGACGCGATCTTTGACAAAGAGGACCTCGTCGTGACCTCGGGCACGGAATTCGATCTTGTCGTGATTGGTGGCGGGCCGGGCGGCTATGTCGCTGCGATCCGTGCCGGGCAACTTGGCATGCGCACGGCGGTGGTGGAACGTGAGCACCTCGGCGGCATCTGCCTGAATTGGGGCTGCATACCGACGAAAGCGCTCCTTCGGGCCTCCGAGCTCTATCGCCAAGTCAAAGAAGCAGAAGCATTCGGTTTGCGCGTCGACGGCATTGGTATCGATTTCGAGCGCCTCATTCAGCGGAGCCGCAACGTGGCGGATAAGCTTTCCCGCGGTGTTGCGTTTCTAATGAAGAAAAACAAGATCGTGGTGTTCGACGCTCAAGGGAAGCTTGAAAGCCCGGGCCGGGTGGCTCTCACAACGAACGACGGCGTGATTCTCCCGTCCATTTCGGCAAAACACATCATCGTCGCGACTGGCGCGCGCGCGAGAAGCTTGCCTGGCTTGGAACCCGATGGCACGCGCATCTGGACCTATAAGGAGGCGATGGTTCCGGCTCATCTGCCGAAGTCTATTCTGGTGATCGGCTCCGGCCCCATTGGGATCGAGTTCGCGAGTTTCTATCGTGCGCTCGGTGTCGACGTGACGGTCGTTGAAGTCCAAGCGCGGATTTTGCCCGTCGAAGACGAGGAAATCTCCAAACTGGCCCATATTGCATTCGCCAAACAAGGTATCGCAATCCATACAGGGACAACCGTGGCACGGCTCAGCAGAGTCGACCCTGGCGGCGTCCTGGCATGGCTTCGCAGGAGTGATGGCGAAATTACCGAGGTCGCTGTCGAACGGGTGATTCTCGCGGTCGGGATTACAGGCAACGTGGAGGGGCTCGGACTCGAAGCGCTCGGCGTAAATGTCGATCGCGGTCATATTGTTATCGATGAATGGTGCCGCACGACCGTCCCTGGGATCTACGCAATCGGCGACGTCGCAGGCCCTCCGTGGCTTGCGCACAAAGCCATGCACGAAGGCGTCCTCTGTGTGGAGAAGATCGCCGGCGTCGACGGCGTTCATCCGCTGAAGTCGACCAATGTGCCCGGCTGCACATATTGTACCCCGCAGATTGCGAGCCTAGGACTTACAGAAGCTGAGGCGCGGGACAGAGGCTATGCGCTCAAGATTGGCCGATATCCCTATTCCGCCAATGGGAAAGCCATCGCGCTTGGTGAGACCGACGGGCTCATCAAGACCGTGTTTGACGCCGAAACCGGTGCTTTGCTCGGTGCCCACATGATCGGTGCGGAGGTCACGGAGTTGATTCAAGGCTTCGCAATCGGCAAGACGCTTGAGACCACCGAAGCAGAACTAATGGCCACGATCTTTCCCCATCCGACCTTATCGGAGATGATGCACGAGTCGGTTCTGGATGCATATGGAAGAGCATTACATAGCTGATCGTTCGGAAGAAAAGAGGGGCGTTGCACGGCGTTTCGATGCTCGTCCAACTACCAAAAGAGCATCTATAGGAGACCTAGAATGTCGCTAATCATCTTCCTTGTGGTCGGCCTCATTGCTGGAGTTCTCGCCTCGTATGTCATGGGGCGCAAAAACGACCTTCTTACCAATCTGTTGATTGGCGTTGTCGGTGCGGTGGTCGGCGGCTCTCTTGGTGGCTTTGTTGGCCTTGGCGCCACGAACATCATCGGCCAGGTGATCATCGCCACAGGTGGCGCTATCCTGTGTATTTGGCTTTGGCAGAGGATGCGGTAGGGTCAGCGCGCCCCGGCCTCGCAAAGGTGGAAACGTATGGAAGCTCACGGTTTGTTCTCGATGCCAGGCGTTGGCTTCATCGGCATGATCATCATCGGCGTTTTGGCCGGTTATATCGCCGAGAAGATCACCGCATCGGACCATGGCCTCCTAACCAACTTCCTTGTTGGCATTGCCGGTTCGTTTCTCGGCGGCACGCTCGCGAGAGTCGTGGGCGTTGAGTTCTACGGTTGGCTCGGCAATCTGATCGTTGCGTCTGTCGGCGCAGTGATCGTGATTTGGCTCTGGCGAAAGCTTAGCAACTAGGTACGCTTTGCGCGTTCATTCATGGTCACACTGCTGAATACAGTCGACACACCGAAGGCGCGGCCTCGCCATCCCGAGAAGGCGCGGCTTCCGGATACGCCTTTGATGCGGAAGCCGGCATGGATCCGGGTGAAGGCACCTGGTGCTCGCGCCTTCGACGGCACTCGCGGCATAATCAAGCGCCACGGTTTGCACACGGTTTGCGAGGAGGCCGCCTGTCCCAATATTGGTGAGTGCTGGTCGAAACGGCATGCGACCGTCATGATTATGGGCGATATCTGCACAAGGGCCTGCGCGTTCTGCAACGTCGCAACGGGCAAGCCCGCCCACCTCGATCCGGACGAACCCAAACGTACCGCGGACGCCATAGCCGAGCTTGAGCTTGCCCATATCGTGGTTACATCAGTGGATCGCGATGATCTTCCCGACGGTGGAGCCATACATTTCGCTCGGACGATACTAGAAATCCGCGAGGCGGCCCCGCAGACAACGATTGAGGTCCTGACGCCCGACTTCATGCGCAAGGAGGGCGCGCTTGCGGTCGTGCTCGAAGCCCGTCCCGATGTCTTTAATCACAACATTGAAACCGTTCCATCGCTCTACCGGCGTATTCGTCCCGGAGCAGATTTCGCACACTCAATTTCTTTGTTGAAAGACGCCAAGCAACGTGACCCCGCTGTCTTTACGAAATCTGGAATAATGGTCGGGCTTGGTGAAACGGATGGTGAGGTCGAGAGAGTGATGGACGATCTGCGCGCGGCGGAAGTCGACTTTTTGACAATCGGCCAGTACCTTCAGCCGACGCGTAAACACGCAGCCATCGATCGCTTCGTCACGCCCGAGCGGTTCGCCGACTACAAGCGAATTGGCCAAGCGAAGGGCTTTCTGCTCGTCGCCTCGGCGCCGCTGACCCGCTCGTCCTATCACGCGGCCGAGGACTTCGAGCGCCTGAAAACGGCAAGGCTTACAGGCCTTGGCGGCTAAGTAAACAACTCAGCATGCAGACCTTCGAAACTCGACACCGTGTCGCCCATGGGGCTGACGATATGTATGCGTTGGTAGCGAACGTGGAGGATTATCCCAACTTTCTGCCGTTGTGCGAGGCGCTTCGTATCGTACGTCGCGAGGCGGTCGGAGATCGGGAAGTCCTGACAGCGGATATGGAGGTCGGTTACAGAATGATCCGCGAGCGGTTTACAAGCCGTGTGACCCTGGATCCTTCCTATCGCATGATCCTCGTCGAATATGTGGACGGGCCGTTCGAACACTTGGAGAACCGTTGGACGTTCGAACCTCACGGCACGGATAGTTCCGAGATCGATTTTTACATCGCCTATAAGTTTCGCTCGCGCCTATTTGAACGCTTAGTCGGCAGCCTATTCGACAAGGCGGTCCGCAAGTTCACGAACGCATTTGAGGAGCGCGCAGACGAGGTCTATGGCGTGCAGAACACCGCGCACGCACGCTCGAGCTCGCGTTAGGCGAGGGCGCCTAGCATTCGTAAGGCATGTTCGGCGCTGCACCGCCGAACTTCGTCCCGGCCGATATCTCCAAACTCGATACGCTGATGTTGCATTGGCAACTCGCGTCGCCCGGCCGCGAAGTGAACGAGTCCGACAGGCTTGTCGATAGTACCGCCACCGGGTCCTGCTATGCCCGTTATGGCCACAGCGATAGTTGCGTTGCTGTGGATCAAGGCTCCACCAGCCATGGCGCGGGCAACCTCTTCACTCACGGCGCCGTGTTTCTCGATCAACCAGGAGGGCACGTGAAGCATCTGGGATTTCGCCGTGTTGGTGTACGTGATGAATCCGCGGTCGAATACGTCAGAGGAACCTGGAACGGACGTGAGTGCCGTCGAAACCAGGCCACCGGTGCAAGACTCCGCCGTAGCGATCGCGTCACCTCGGCCGCGCGCTGCGTCAAGGATCTCGGACGCAAGAACCGTTAGCGCCTCATATGAGGGTGCAGCGCTCACGGCAGCAGAACGGTGGCCGTTGCCATGGCGGCGATGCCCTCCTCACGGCCGATAAAGCCAAGCTGCTCATTTGTTGTGGCCTTCACGCTAACTTGCGTCATGCCAAGACCAAGAATGTCTGCAATAGAACCTCGCATCGCGTCGCGATGCGGCCCGATCTTCGGCGTCTCGCAAACTAGCGTGATATCGGCATGCACGATCTTGCCACCAAGCCCGGCGATGCGATCGCCTGCGTCCTTCAGGAACAGGTCGGAATTAGCGCCACGCCAACGCGCATCAGACGGAGGAAAGTGCGCACCGATATCGCCGTCGGCAATCGTTCCCAGCAAAGCGTCTGTGAGTGCATGCAGACCCACATCCGCGTCGCTGTGCCCCATCAGCGCGCGTGTGTGCGGAATCCGCACACCACACAGCATAACGGAGTCGCCAGGGCCCAGCCTGTGCACGTCGTACCCAGAACCGACCCGTATGGTTCCTACAGGAGCCGCACTCTGCCGCATCATACGATCGGCGATCATCAGGTCCTCCGCCGTAGTTAGTTTGCGATTGTTTTCGGAACCCTCGACGATCGCCACTTCTATCCCGAACCATTCGGCAACTGACGTATCGTCCGTGAACTCAAGTGTCGAATCCCGCGCTGCCGCCCGATGTGCCGCGAGAATACTCTCGAAGTCGAAGCCTTGCGGAGTCTGCGCGCGATAAAGCCCCGCTCGGGCAACGGTACCCGTCACGTGACCCTCTTCTCCGCGCTTTAGCGTATCGGTGACGGGCAGACAGGGCAGGGCGCCGGGGCTCGCATCGAGTGCATCGATCACCCTGGACACGAGCGCCTCATCGACAAAGGGACGTGCAGCGTCGTGGATCAGAACTTTTTCGGGCGAGCCCTCGGCGAGCGCCTCAAGGCCCATGCGGACACTGTCCTGGCGGCGCGCGCCACCCGGGACCGCCGGCAAGATCTTATCGGCAAAAGGGGCGCTGGCTTCGCGATAGAGCGCTAAATCGTCGGGATGAATGACCACTAAAATATTCCCGACGCGGGTATGTGCCGCAAAGACGGCGAGCGTCCGAGATAGCATCGGCGCCCCGCCGAGGTCGCAATACTGCTTCGGCTGACTTTCGTCTGTGGATGCGCGCGCCCCACGTCCAGCCGCCACGATCAGCGCCACCACAGTCACACGCAGTCTCCCCGTTTGACAGCACAGGCCTGTGCACTAAGAGGCCTGAGTGGCTGATTCGTAACATTGTTGCACTGCGGCATATCGATTATTGCCCCCGTACCAAAACACACGTATCTTGCCCAATATTAGTTCATGAGACATTTGTGCTCATCTTTTGCGCACTAGCTGTCGGCCACTGGAATGAGGCCGCGAGGATATAGACATTGACGCTCTCAGCCAAAACGCAAGGGGCGACACGAAACGCTAGGGGTTTGGCGTGTGAAGCGCTTGTGGAAGCGCTCCCGCATCCGCTCCTGGTCGTGGGCAAGGGCCTCGCCATCGATTACGTGAATTCGGCGGCAGAAGACTTCTTCCAGATGAGCTCAAATGTCTTTTGCCGCCATAGCCTGCCAGACGTGGTCGCTTTTGGATGCCCGCTCATCGCTCTCGTCGAGCAGGTCCAGCGGAATGGAACCACAGTCAACGAATATGGTGTCGAACTTAGTTCGTTCCGCTTCGACTCCACGAAGCTCGTCGACCTTTATGGCGGTCCCGTTCAGGTCGGAAAAAACTCGGTCATGGTCATGATCCAACAGCGCAGCATGGCCCAAATGATTGAACGCCAATTGACCCATCGCGGTGCCGCGCGCTCCGTATCTGGGCTTGCGGCGGTGCTGGCGCATGAGATCAAGAATCCGCTCTCAGGCATTCGAGGTGCGGCGCAGCTGCTTGAAGGCGAGTCTAACGAGACTGACCGTACGCTGACGCAGCTGATTTGCTCGGAGTCGGACCGTATTTGCAACCTCGTTGACCGAATGGAGATTTTCGGGGACGAACGGCCGCTGCAGCGCGAGCCGGTCAACATTCACGACGTGCTCGACCATGTGAAGCAGGTTGCCTCAACTGGTTTCGCCAGCAGCATCAACATCGTCGAAAACTATGATCCCTCGCTCCCACCTGTACCCGGGAGCCGCGACAAACTAGTTCAGGTTTTTCTGAACTTGATTAAGAACGCAGCCGAAGCAATCGGCGATTCAAGAAAAGA